>JBIKOK010000417.1:0-2808 GCA_044358025.1 Opitutaceae bacterium | reverse complement strand
AGGGCGGGCGCGGTGAGGGTGCTCATGGAGGAGAAAGGAGAATGACTAATGACCAATGTCGAATGAGGGCGGTGGGTTTCACGGGGTGACGTGAGGGAGGGAGAGGCGCGGAGCGCGGGCGCGCGGTGGTGGTGGGATGGATTGCTTCGGCGCTGCGCTCCTCGCAAGGACAGGGTCAGGAGGTGAGGGACCAGCCTTCCGGCCAGTGGGTGGCGGGGGCGGCGCGCCAATAGATGTCGCGGTCGATGCGCGGCAAGTGGTGGCGGTATTTTTCGGTGAGGCGGATTTTCGTGCGGAGGTGGTCGGCGAGATTTTCGCCGTAGAAAAACGTGCTCTCGGCGACACCGGAGACGGCCATGACTTCGGTCGAGGAGGTCGTGAGGAGGTCGAGCAGGCCGCGAGTGTTGGCGAGGTCGAGGTCGATGGCGGCCTGGAGTTTTTCGACGCAGGCGGCCTGGGTTGCGGGCGTGGCGTCGGGGGCGAGGTAGCCGTAGACGTGTTCGCACCAGGCGCAGACGCTGCGGAGGGACGTGACCCAGTAGAGGTAGGCGCGGACGCGGTCGCGGAGGTCGGTGAACACGGCGCGGGGTTGGGCGGCGGGGGCGGTGGGATCGCCGGGAAGGGCGGCGAGTGTGGCGTCGAGCGTGGTGAGCACGGCGCGGATGCGGGCGATCACTTCGCGGTCCATGTCGGCGGCCATCTTGGCGCCCGATTCGCGGGTGATGAGGTCGAAGAGGACGTCTTTGCCGAGATCGTTGATGCCGGGATTGTTGAACTGGAAGCAGCCGTGGCGCTCGTAGTAGTCGCGCTCGGCGGCGGGGACGGCCTCGATGTCGGGCACGAAAGGGCGGTCCCAGGTGCGTTGCCAGCAGAAACCGAAGACGCAGAAGAGCGGAACGAGCGGCTGCCAGCCGAGGGCGGTCTCGAAATCGCGCCAGGCGGCGTCGAGGGTGGGGGCGAGGGCGGGGCCGACGAGGTGGGCGGCGTAGTCGGCGAGCACGGCGTCGATCGGGCGCTCGGGGGTGAACTGGGCGGCCTGGAGGGCGACGACGTTGGGCCAGTAGGGCGTGGCGGTGGTGTGGGCGAGGCCGCCGAGGGCGCTCATGCGCGTGATGCCGGTGGCGGCGGCGGATTTGAGTTTGGCGTGGACGAGGCGAGGGAACGGGAGGCCGATCAGGGGCTCGTGATTCCAGACGCCGGAAGCGGAGTAGTGGAGGACGGGTTCGGTGCCGCGGGCGCGGTCGTCGGCGAGGGCGGTTTTTTCCGCGGCGTCCATCCAGTCGTGGAAAATGCTGCCGGCGACGCCGAAGTTTTCCGGATATTTGGGATGCGGATACGGCAGGGAGTAGCCGCGCACGAGGAGCGACGGGGCCTCGTAGGAGACATGGCGGCCGAGACCGGCCTTGATGTGCTCGTGCTCCATCTTGAAGGGCTCGAGGCGCAGGAAGACATCGAAGTCGGGGTTCAGTTCGGCGGCGCCGGCCTGAAGGTTGTGAAGGAAGCGGACGATGCTCTTGCCGGAGGCCTCGGCGACTTTTTCGTGGCTGCGCCACTCGCGGATCATGAAGGGACCGCCGTTGCGGCCGACGTAGAGCGACGCGCTGTGTTCGAAGCCGGCGCCGCTGTCATTCGTCCACAGCGACATGTAGCTGAGGTCGGGGACGGCGCGGATGAGTTTCTGGAGGGCTTCGCGGAAGTGGCGCTGCACGATCGGGTGATCCTGCGCCATGGTGTAGCGCGGGAGGCGCGAGCGGAACGGGTGGTCGACGCGGGCGCCGCGGAGGGTGGGGAATTTTTGGAAGAACCGCTCCGGCATGGTCCGCGGCTCGAACATGCAGACGCCAGGTTTGAGACCGTAGCGGCGACCAAGGTCGGCGAGTTTGCGGAGGTGGTTGAGGTTGGCGTCGAGATAGAGGGCGGGCCAGATGCCGTGGGTGAGCGGGGTGTCGACGAAGTGGTTCAGGCCGGGTTGGTAGCTGTAGAACTGCGAGTAGTATTCGTGCGGGACGAGGTCCTCGTGGGGCATGTGGGCCTGCAGGCCGTTAACCTCGCAGTGGGTGAAACCGGCCTCGGCGAGGGTGGCGACGTATTGCTCGGGATCGAAGCCGCGGGCGGAGCGCCAGTATTGCGTGTAGCAGGCATCCCAATGCGGGCGGTGCCAGCCGAAGGAGGCGGGCAGAAAAAGGCCGGCGGCGAGTTTTTCGCGGGTGAAGTCGCCGATGCCGCGGGCGAGGAGGCGGACGGCGGCGTAGAGGAAAGAGCCGTGGCTCGCGGTGATTTCGCCGGTGCCGGCGTCGGTAATGCGCAGCCACATCCAGGCGAGTTCGGCGGTAGGCGGCGCGGAGCGGGTGGCGGCGTGCGCGGCGAGCGCGCGGGTGAGGGCGGCGGGCGCGGTCCACGCGCGGGAGGCGAGCGAGACGTTGATGCCGCGGCCGGGAGTGGGGCTGGCCGTGAGGGTGGCTTGGGTGAGGCGGGCGAATTCGGCGGCAGCAGTGAGCTCAACCGGGGCGGGGGAAACCGGGTGAAAGACGGCGGGGACGGCGGGGAGGGCGGGGACGGTCATGGGACGGTGCGGGGTCGAGGGGGAACGATGGCCGAACGGTCACCGTGGGTCGGGTGGTGTCAAAATGAACATTCCTGAAAGTTTCAGGGAGGTAGGGATGCGGCAGGGCCCGTTGGGCGTGGGCTCGCGGGTGTGGCAGGGCCCGTTGGGCGTTGGCTCGCGGGTGTGGTTTGCGACGGGAAGGTGGTAGGGGGCATGAAAAAGGCGCGCCGGGTGCGGCGCGTCTGGTGGGGTCGCGGGGTGGT
>JBIKOK010000253.1:0-9802 GCA_044358025.1 Opitutaceae bacterium | reverse complement strand
GCCATCGCAGGCAGGCCGTTCGCCGCTCAACCGACGGACGATGCCGCGCTCCTGCGGCGCGTGGCGGATGAGGTCCTGCGGCAGACGACGCGACGGCTGATCGACCGCTCCACCGGGCAGACGTTTAGAGACAGCGCCGCGCTTCCGCTGAAACCGGAGATCAGTATCGAAAGCAAATTTAACGCTTGGTTCTACCAGACGTGGCTTCTCACCGATGGCATGCGGCGCACCGCGAGTGCGCTGGGTGATCCGAAATATCGGAATTACGGCGAGCAGAATCTCGCCTTCATCTACGCGCACCTCGACTACTTTCAGCGCCAGCAAGCCGCCGGGATGAAGGCCGCTCCGGTGGGCGACGGCGCGCTGTCGCCGATCGGGTTTCATTTTCGGCTCACGGATCTGTGGCACACCGGACTCGCGCCGCTGGTCGTCGAACGTTACGCGGAAACAAAAGACCCGCGCTACGAACCCTACCTCGCGCGGATCGCCGAGTATCTCGCCAAATCGGCGCGCTTGCCCGACGGTACGTTGCACCGCGCGCGCGGCCGACTGATGGCGGACGATCCCTACATGACCGTGCCCTACTTGGTGCGGATGCACCGTCTGACCGGCGAGGCCCGCCACCTCGATGATGCCGTGCAACAACTCCTCGGCACCAACCGCCTCCTCTTCCACCCCGAGCGCGGCTGGTATCGGCACGCCTGGGACGTGAAGGCGCAGGCTCCGCTCGGCGAATTCTGGGGCCGCGCCAATGGCTGGATGATGCTCACGCAAGTGGAGTTGCTCGCCGCGCTGCCGGTGTCCCATCCCGCGCGGGCCAAGGTGCTGGCGGTTTTCGTCGCTCATGCCGAGGGCCTCCGTCGCGCCCAAGATCCGGCCGGCGGCTGGCACCAATTGCTCGATCAACCCGCGTCGTGGATCGAGACCTCGTCCACCGGCATGTTTGTCTACGGCCTCGCCCGCGGCGTGAACGAAGGCTGGCTCGACCGCACCTTTGCCGAGCCGGCGCGAAAAGGCTGGAGCGCGTTGAAGCAGAAAGTCACCGCCGAAGGAGACATCCTGGATGTCTGCGGCTCCACGGACGTGGGTGATGTGGGCTACTATCTCAAACGTCCGCGTCTGCAGGGCGACCTGCACGGCTTCGGCCCCTTCCTGCTCTCGGCCGGAGAGATTCTGCGCCTGGGGCGTTGAGCCGGTATCAGATTCCCCGTGATCGAGATTGCGCTCGACAGTTGAAGGCAGGGATTCGATGCACAGAACGCCCTCCCCCCATGCCCCCGCCCGATTCCGAACTTGGTCAGTGGTTCGCTACTCACGTGCAGCCGCACGAGCGGATGTTGCGCGCGTGGCTGCACCGGCGTTTTGAAAACCAACTCGATATCGACGACCTCGTGCAGGAGGCTTATGTGCGCGTGCTGCGGGCGCGGGAGAGTGGCGGGCTCACCGCGCCGAAGGCGTTTCTCTTCGCCACGGCGCGCAACCTCGCGCTTGACCGGCTGCGCCGCCACGAAGTTTCCCGCACCGATTCTTTGGGGGATTTCGACGCCTTGAACGTCTTGGATGAGCGCGAATGCGTTTCCGAGACCGTCGCGCACAATCAGGAACTCGCCCTTTTGACCGAAGCCATCCAGTCGCTGCCCGCCCGCTGCCGCCAAATTCTTACTCTGCGCAAGCTCTACGGGCTCTCGCAGCGCGAGATCGCGGAGCGCCTCGGCTTGTCCGAAAGCACCGTGTCCAACCAGATCACGATCGGTATCGAGAAATGCACCGACTTCTTTGCCGCGCACGGCGACGGCTCGGGCTCGCCGCGATGAACTCCTCGTCCTCCGATCCCGCCGAACAATTCGCGCGCCGTGAGGCGGCCGCATGGCTGACGAAACACGACCGCGGGCTCACTGCCGCCGAGCAGGACGAGTTTTTCCAGTGGCTCGCCGCTGACCCGCGCCACGGCGCGTGGTTCTCGCGTCACCAGACGGGGTGGCTCCGACTGGATGCGATCGCCGATTGGCGGCCCGAGCACGGCGCCGCGCCCAATCCCGATGTCCTCGCGCATCCGTCTTCGCGCGCCCGCTGGCTCCGCCCCGCACTTTTCACCGCGCTGGCCGCCGGTCTCGCGCTCGTCGCGGGTGCCCTTTGGCTCCGTTCGCCCACCGTGCATCGCTCCGCTCTCGCCGTCGCGACCGCCGCCGAACCCGGCGGTTACGAACGCCGCCTGCTCGACGACGGTTCTGTCGTCGAGCTGAACCGCGGGGCCGAGATTGAGGTCAATTACGGCTCCGCCGAACGCCGCGTAGTGCTTCGCCGCGGTGAGGCGCTCTTCACCGTCGCTAAGAATCCCGCGCGCCCCTTTATCGTGCGCGCCCGTGGCGTCGATGTGCGCGCGGTCGGCACCGCCTTCAACGTCCGCCTCGATGCTGCCTCGGTCGAAGTCCTCGTCACCGAGGGTCAGGTCCGCGTCGCGCCCCTCGCTGCGGAGCCCGCTTCGCCCGACGCCGCGCCGTCCTTCGACTCCCCGCTCGTCGCGGCCGGTGAGCGCGCGGTCATTGCTCTCGCCGCCACGTTGACTGCCGCCGCGCCCGCGCCCCAGATTGCGCGGACGACCGAAGCCGAGCTCGCGCGCCTGCGCGCCTGGCAGCCGCAGTTGCTCGATTTCTCCTCGGTCCCGCTCGCGCAGGTGATCGCCGAACTCAATCGACGCAATCGCGTGCAACTCGTGCTCGCCGCGCCCGCCAGCGCCGGCGTCCCTATCGTCGCCTCGATTCGCTCGGATAACCTTGAGGGCTTTGTGGGACTCGTCTCCGCCGCCGCCGGCCTGCGCGCCGAGCGTCGCGGCGACTACGAGATCGTGCTGCGCGCGGCGCAGTGAAAACCGCGCTGGTGCTCTGCGCGGAAATTTTTCTGCGAATCCTTTGGGGTCCATCGTGGGTTCAAACGTCTCGTGGGCGGACCTGTTCTGTTTCCCCCATGCCCCATCCCCTGCCTGACCGCCTGTTGCCGTTCGTGAGCGCCGTGCGCCTCGCCTTGCGGCTGCTCGGCGTCGCGCTGGCGGTCCGCATGCCGCTGGCCGCCGCGACCTCGGCTCCGGCCGAGGTCGCCCGCACCTTCGATGTCCCGGCCGGCGAAGCCGTCGACACGCTAAAACGCACCGCGCAGCAGGGCGGGGTGGAGATCGTTTTCCTCGCCGAGACGGTGCGCGGCGTGCGCACGGGGGAAGTGCGCGGCGAGTTCACCCCGCGCGCTGCGCTCGACCGCCTCGTGAGCAATACCGGCCTCGTCGTCGTGCGCCACCCCCGCACCGGCACGCTCACGGTCAACCGTGCGATTCCGCCGGCCGTCGCACCCTCTGTTTCGTCCCCGCCTGCAACCCAACCTCAATCTCCCGAAGACCCCCCTCGCTTCATGAAGCCCAAATCCCTGATCACCGTCCTGAGCGGCTGGTTCGCCCTCGCACTTTCCCCGGCACACTCCACCCACGCTGCCGAAGGCTCGCCTGTCGCCGCCGCCGCGTCCGCCGCGGTCTCCGGCCGCGTCCAAAACATCGCCACCGGCCAATTCCTCAACAACGCCCGCGTCATCGTGCGTGGCACCGATCTTGTCGCGTTCACCGACCAGTCGGGCACCTACCGGCTGCCGGCCGTGCCGCCGGGCAAGGTCGTGCTCGAGGTGTTCTACACCGGCCTCGATCCTCAATCGGCCCCGCTCGATCTCGCTGTGGGTCAGCCGGCCGTGAGGGATTTCGATCTCACCAACGCCGCGCGCTATGGCGAAGGCGACACGGTGAAACTGGATGCGTTCACCGTCGCCACGTCGCGCGAGATCGATGGCCAAGCCATCGCAATCAACGAGCAGCGCTTCGCCAGCAACATGAAGAGTGTAGTTTCGACCGAAGAGTATGGTAACATCGCCGAGGGTAACATCGCCGAGTTCCTCAAGTTCGTCCCCGGCGTCACCGTCGGCTACACCGGCGGCAATGCCCGCGAGATCTCCCTCAACGGGACCCCTTCAGCCAACGTCCCCATCTCCGTGGACGGCTTCAGCTTGGCCAGCGCGAGCGTCGATACCAATGCCAGCCGCGCCGTCCAAGTCGACATGCTCTCGCTCAACAGCCTGGCTCGGATCGAGGTTTCGTATTCGCCGACGCCCGAGACGCCGGGCGGCGCCCTGGCCGGCTCCGTAAATCTCGTGCCGCGGAATTCCTTCGAGCGCGCGCGCCCCGTGATCAACTCCAGTCTCTACGTGTTAATGCGCGACAACGCCCGCGATTTCCGCCGCGTGCCGGGCCCGAAGCCCTACCCGACGAGCAATGTCCACCCGGGTTTCGATTTCTCGTGGATCAATCCTGTCAGCCGCCGGTTCGGCTACACGCTCTCCCTCGGCCAGTCCGCCCAGCTCTCACCGCAGGATCTCACGCAACTCTCGTGGCGCGGCACCCAGCTTGCGACCAACGGCGTCGCCTTCCCGCACACCACACCCGAGCGGCCCTATCTCACGAGTTACGCCTTCGGTGATTCGCCCAAAGTCACGACCCGCAATTCCGCCGGCCTCACGCTCGATGCCCGTCTGGGCCGTCACGACACCGTCACCTTCGGCCTCCAATACTCCTCCTTCACCGTCGATTTTCTCAGCACGATCACGACCTTCAATGTAGGCCGTGTGCTTGCGGATGGTTTCTCGCTCCAGGAGACGCGCGGCGCGGCCCGCGGCGGCGACATTCAGGTCGCGAGCGTGCAGCGCCACCGCGTCAACCGCACGCTCATGCCCACTCTTGTCTGGCGTCACCACGGCCCGTTGTGGAAGTCGGACCTGGGGCTCGGCCTTTCCTTGCAGAACGACAAGAACCCGGACGCCAGCCGCGGCTTTTTTCGCAACGTCACCTCGCGCCGCAGCGACCTCACGGTCTCGTTCCTCGACCTTCAGCCCACCCGGCCACGCACCATCCAAGTGCTCGACGGCGCGACGGGCCAGCCCGTCGATCCCCACGCACTCAGCACCTACACCATCGGTTCCGGCACACTCGACGACCGCCGGATCGAGGACGAGCAGCGCACCGCCTATGCGAATGTAACCCGCGATCTGCGCGGTCGCTGGCCGCTCACGCTCAAGGCCGGGCTTGATCTGCGCCAGTCGCGGCGCGACGGCCGCGGCGGCCAGCAAACGATCAACTACGTCGGGGCCGACGGTCGGGCCAGCACGGTCCCGGGCGCGGGCGACGATCGCGCATTGCCGTTTCTCGATCCCGTTTTTTCGCAGCGCACGCCGCCCTACGGCTTTCCGCGCACCGACACCCTGAGCACCGGCGCCGTTTACCGCCACTACCTCGCCAACCCCTCTCATTTCACCAGCGATGCCAACGCCTCCTACCGCTCGGCGGTCAACTTCTCGCGCTACTCCGAGGAGCTCATCTCGTCCGCCTATCTGCGCGCCGACGCCGCCTTCCTCGACCAGCGCCTGAAACTCGTCGGCGGCCTGCGCGCCGAACAGACCAATATCGACGCCCTCGGCCCGCTCACCGATCCGACGCGCAACTATCAGCGTCGCGCCGATGGCACTTTTGTCCTCGGGGCCAATGGCCGCCCGGTTCCGCTCTCCGCCGATCCGCTCCAGATCTCGCGCGCCACCTTCATCGAGCGCGGGTCCACGGTCGCCAAGGAATACCTCCGCCTCTTCCCGAGCCTCAACGCCAGCTACACCTTGCGCGAAAACTGGATCGCCCGCGCGGCGCACTACTACTCCGTCGGCCGGCCCAATTTCGACCAATACACCGGCGCCCTCACGCTGCCCGATACCGACCGCCCGTCCGGCCCCGGCAATTTCATCGTCGTCAACAACGCCGCGATCAAGGCGTGGAGCGCGCGCACCACCAGCATCCGACTTGAGCGCTACTTTGAGGGCGTCGGCCTGATCTCGGTGAGCGCCTTCCGCCGCGACATCCGGGATTTCTTCGACACCACGATCGTGCCGGCCACGCCGGCGTTTCTCGCCGTTTACGAGCTGAACCCGGCGCTCTACGGCAATTACGAAGTGAACACCCAGCAGAATGTCGCCGGCACCGTCCGCATGACCGGCGTCGATCTGAGCTACAAGCAGGCGATCACGTTTCTTCCGCACTGGGCGCGCGGTCTTCAGGTCTTCGCCAACGCGAGCACGCAACGTGCGACCGGCGAAAACGCGGCCAATTTTGCCGGCTACGTCCCGCGCACCGGCAGCTGGGGCGTGAGTCTCACCCGGGAGCGCTTCAACGTCCGCGCCAATTGGAACTACCGCAGCGAGCAACGCCTCGGCCGGATCGCCGCTGGCGCGAGCATCGGCCCGTCCACCTACACCTGGAGTCCGTCGCGCCTTTACCTCGATGTGAGCGGCGAGTTCAACCTCACCACCCGGCTCGCGCTGTTCGCCGCGTTGCGCAACGTCACCGACCAGTCCGATGCCCGCGACATCTACGGCCCCACCACTCCCGCGAGCGCCCGCTTCCGCCAGTCGGTCGCCTATGCATCGCTGTGGACGTTTGGCTTCAAGGGCCAGTTCTAGGGCCCGCCCGCCGATTTCCCCACATGCCTGATTCCCCACTCCTCTCTACTCGCTGGTCCCGATGGCCGTTGCTTCTTCTGGCCGCGGTGCTGGCGGCCGCCCCCGGCGTGGCGCGCGAAGGATTCTTCCGCGTCGAGTCGCGCGACGGCCGCTGGCTCCTGCTCGATCCCGAGGGTCGGCCGTTTCATCTGCGCGGTGCCAACCACTACAGTGACGGCTCGGCCATGCCATGGAATCACGCCGCCAAATACGGCGACCCGGCCGTGTGGCGCGCCTCGATGCGCGACCGGCATCGGGCGTGGGGCTTTACCTTTCTGCCGCCCTCGATTGGCCCGGTCGCCCACAATCCCGCCGCCGTCGCGGGACCGGCGACGCGCGCGAATCTGGTCGGGCGGCGGCCCGAGTGGACCGCCGCGCAATTCGCCGAGCTGCAGTTTCCGTTCACCGCCTTCCTGGCGGTGCCCAAGGAATACATGTCCGGCACCAACCTGCCCGATGTCTTCGGCGCCGAGTTTGCCGCGGCGGTCGAGCGGCGCTGCCGCGAGTTCGTGGCGCCACTGCGGGACAACCGCTTTCTCATTGGCTACCACTTCTCGCACAATCCGCCCTGGAACATCGCCGCGCCCAGCGCCGAGCAATGGATCGCCGATTGCACCAGGCCCGGCACCCCCGGCCGCGCTGCGTGGATCAGACTCATGCGGCAAGTCTACGGATCGATCGAGCGCTGGCGGGAAACCTATGGCACACCCATTCGCTCGTGGGAAGAGATCGCCACGATGGAGAACCCGCTGCGCGGTTACGTCTCTCAGTCCCGCCTGATGGAGGACAAACAAACCTTCCTTCAATGGATCTGCGAGGAATGGCACCGCGTCTATCGCGACGCGATCCGCCGCCACGATCCCCATCACCTCATCCTTGGCGACCGCAACACCCTGCATCTTCAGCCCGCGCCTTCGCCTTGGGCGTTTCACGTCATGCGTCGCTACATCGACGTCCTTTCCGTCAACGTCATGGGTCCAGCTCGCACGATCTATGGTGTGTTGGAGACTGCGACTCGCAACTGGTCCGGCCCCATCCTCCTCGCCGACACTGGCGCCGGCGTCTATTCCGGCGAGCCCGCCAAGGCCGCCTACCAAGCCCGCGATCTCGCGGAGTTCGAAACGGTCTATGCCGATCTCATGCGAATGAGCGTCGAGCATCCGCAGATCATCGGCTTTGGCTGGTGCGGGTGGTTTGAGACGCCGCTACCCTCCAACCGGAGCGGCCTCGTCGACGCCACCACCGACGAACCCTTGGGCGATCGACTGCAGATCGTGCAGAAATGGAACGCGTGGATCGAGCGCGAGTATGCCGAGCGCTTCCGCTCCGTGGGACCGCTCCCGGCGCGTTGATTCGTCTGCGCTGAGTTTTGCTTATCTGCACGGCCCTGGTGACGTGTCCGACCGACACACGCCTCGGCCGGCAGATCGAAGGCCAACACAGCGAGGGCTGGCCCAACCACGCCGCCGATCTCGCCAAAGGCCTAAAGCTCCGTCACCAACAGATCGCCGCATTCGGTCTCCGCGTGACTGAGCGACAACCCCATCTTGCCCGCCATGAAACGTCGTACCTTCCTCACCACCCTCGGCGCCGCTTCCGCCTCCAGCGTCATCGTCGCCGCCGAGCCGCCGCCGACCCTGCGCAGCGTTGCGACCGACGTCCTCGTCATCGGTGGTGGCACCGCCGGCACCATCGCGGCGATCCAGGCCGGGCGGCTCGGCGCGCGCACCATGCTCGTCGAGTCCGGCAGCCAACTCGGTGGCACCACGACGACAGGCGGGGTCGATTTTCCCGGCTTGTTTCACGCGTGGGGGAAACAAGTCATCGCCGGCATCGGCTGGGAACTCGTCGTCGAGGCTGTGAAGTTAAACAGCGGCGACCTCCCCGATTTCGCGAAGCCCACGGGCCGCCAACACTGGCGGCATCAGGTCCGTATCTGCGGCAATCTCTACGCCGCGCTCGCCGAGGAAGCGTGCGTGAAGGCCGACGTGCAACTCCGCTACTACGAGTCGCCGCTCTCGGTGACCGCGGTGCCGGAGGGCTGGCGCGTGCGCCTCGGCGGCAAGGGCACGAGCGTCGACGTCGTCACGAAGCAGCTCATCGATTGCACCGGCAACGCGTCGGTCGTCGGCCTCGCCGGTTTCGAGCGCCTGCGCGAAAAAACCCGCCAGCCCGGCACGCTCATCTACCGCCTCGGTGGCTACGATCTTCCGTCGATCGACATGAATGCGCTGCAGGCGAAACTCGTCGCCGCCCGCAAATCGGGTGCGTTGAAGCCGACCGATATCAACGGCAGCATCGCGGGCTTCCTCGGCAAGGGTGGCGAAAGCGGCAATCACATCCCCGGCGCCGATTCCTCCACCTCTGAAACGCACAGCGCGACAAACATCCTCGGCCGCCAGTCGCTCCTGCGTGTCGTGCGTTTCCTGAAAGAGGAGCCCGCCTTCGCGCTGATGAACATCGAGCGCCTGCAAACCGAGACCGGTATCCGCGAGACGTTTCGCATCATCGGCGAGGCGCAGATCACGCACGAGGACTACACCTCCGGGCGCGTGTTCGCGGATGCGGTGGCGCATTCGTTTTATCCGATCGATCTCCACTACGAAGGCGGCGTGACGCCCAAACACCTCACCGAGGGCATCGTGCCCACGATCCCGCTCCGTGCGCTGATTCCGAAAGCCAGCAAGAATCTCCTCGTCGCCGGCCGCTGTCTCAGCAGCGACCAACTGGCCAACTCCGCGCTGCGCGTCCAAGCCTCGTGCATGGCGATGGGTCAGGCCGCGGGCGCGACGGCCGCGCTCGCCGCCCAGACCGGCACGACGCCGCTGCAAGTCCCGGTGGCCAACATCCGCCGCGCGTTGGCCCGGCACGGTGCCATCGTCCCCGCCGCCGTCTGAAGTGCGACGCCCCATCCTTCGTCACGGCCCCAACGCAAACGGCTTCGTGCCCGTGCGGACGAAGCGGTTGCCCGGCGAGATCGCGTCGCTGGCGCGATGGCGCGTGCGGTCACCGTCGTCTTGGAAATTCGCGGTGGGGAGCAGCGTGAATTCGCTGCCACCGGACTTCTCAGTTTGTTCCGTCAACGACCTCGCAGCGCAGGATGCGGAGTTCGCGCACGGCGTGATCAGCCCAATAGGTCACGATCACGTTTTCGAAGACCTTCACCTGCAAGATACGTCCGCCGGGGTTCGCTCCTCAAAGTCGCCCTTGGTCATCGGGTGCTTGGCGAGGAAGG
>JBIKOK010000252.1:0-9827 GCA_044358025.1 Opitutaceae bacterium | reverse complement strand
AACGACCCGTAATAGCGGCGGGCGTCCTCCTTGAACTGCTTGCCGTAATTCCCTCCGGTCAGCGCCTCCAGCGGCCCCGTCGAGCCCATGCCGGGCATCCGGCGGCCCGAGCCAAACTCGATGTGGTAGCCACGAGCGAAACCGAGCTTGCCCGCGTGCTGCTCCTTGTAGAGCCACCACGGCACGTAAACGTGATTGCCGCCCGCACCGTCCTCGTTGTGCACCGGGAGATTCTCGAGCAGGGGAATCTGTCCGCTCAGCCGCGCCCCCACCGTATCCATGATGTATTTCCCGACCTTGCCGCTGGAGTTGGCGAGCCCGTTGGGGAACCGCGGCGATTTGGAGTTGAGCAGAATCCGCACCGACTCCGCGGAACTCGCCGCGAGCACCACGACCCGCGCCTTGACGACGCATTCCTCGCCGGTCAGCCGGTCGACATACGCGACGCCGGTCGCCTTGCCGTTTTCGTCAACGAGCACCTGCCGCACCATCGCGTTGGTCACGATGTCGAGATTACCCGTCGCCAGCGCCGGCGGGAGATGAACGGTCGTCGACTGGTAGTTGGCCTTGATGGAGCAACCACGCCCGCAATCCGTCGCCCAGAAACACGCGGCCCGCTCCCGCATCGCCTGCGCGAGCAGGCGCTGGGCCTTCGGATTTTTCGGGTGCAGTTTCGCCGGAATGTTCTCCGCATCCTGTTTCACGCTCAGCACGGCGCGGTGAATCGGGACCACGGGTACGCCGAGTTTCTGGCCCCGATGCCGCGCGAGCAACTCGCCCGCGCGCATTTTGGGCGGAGGCAGGAGGCAACCCGCGGGCGAATCCGGCGTGTTTTCCAGCCCTTCGTTCGAGCCGTAAACCCCCACGAGCATCTCGGCCTTGTCGTAATACGGCGCCACGTCCTCGTAGGAAATCGGCCAGTCGAACCCGAGGCCGTCGCGGCTCTTCGGCTTGAAATCATACGGACCGTTGCGCAGCGAGATCCGGCCCCAATGGTTCGTGCGCCCGCCCAGCATGCGTGCGCGCCACCACCAAAACTGCCGCGCCGGATCGCTCGACGCGCTCGTGTACGGTTCGCCCGGCACCTGCCAGCCGCCGTCGACGGTCGCATCGTGAAAGCCGAAGGGCTTGTCCGGTGTGCTCGCCCCGCGCAACGGCGCCTGCGCCGTCGTCTGAAACATCGGCGTTTCCTTCACCGGATCGTAATTCCGCCCGGCCTCCAGCATCAGCACCTTGGCTCCTTCCATCGTCAGCGTGTAGGCCGTCTGGCCGCCGCCGGCCCCGGAACCGACGACAATCACGTCATAGACAGGCTGGGTCTTGCTCGAAGTAATGTGGGGCATGGGAAAATCGGATGTGGATGGGGCGTGAAGCCGACGCGAAACGGGTGGAAGTGTTCAGGCCTCGCGCACGAGCGCCACAAATTTCTCGCGCGTTTCCATGTGGGGGTTGTGACCGCTCTCGGCGATCACCGCGAGGCGCGCCGCCGGGAAATGCGCCCGGATCGCCCCCTGATCTTCCTCGCCGACGTAGTCCGATTTCCCGCCGGCGATGAACAGCGCCGCCCCGTCGTAGCGATCCCCGGCCGCCAACGAGTTTTTCTCCAACGCGGGCAATGCCGCCGTAATCGCCGACAAATGGATCGTCCAGCGCCAAGCCCCGTCGTCCGTGCGCTCCAGATTCGTCGCGAGAAATTTCCGCAGCGCCCAGTTGGGCACGCGCGCTTCCAGCCGCAACTCCGCTTCCGCCCGCGAGCGCAGGCTGGCGAGATCGAGCTCGTTCATCGCGGTAAAGTTCACCCGGTGCGCCACCCAAAAATAATCCTTCGGCGCGATGTCCGCCACGATCAGCCGCGCCACGCGTTCCGGATGACGGCACGCGAGTAACATCGCCGTCTTGCCCCCCATGCTGTGGCCCAGCAACGACGCCTGCGCGATCCCCTGTTCGTCCAGCCACTCCACCACATCGCCCATCAAATCCGCGTAGGTCATGCCATCGGCCTGCGGCGAACCGCCGTGGTTCCGCAGATCCGGCGCCAGCACGTGGTAGGTGTCCGCGAGGTCGCGCCCCGCCGATTGCCAGTTGCGCGACGAACCCAGCATGCCGTGCAGCACGACCAATGGCGGTCGCCCCGCCCCACCCAGATCCCGATGAAAAAGCTTCACGATGAATTACACGAACCACCCCGCGATCCGGCGCAAGGCTGCACGGAAAATTTTTCGTGTATTCC
Source organism: Opitutaceae bacterium (assembly GCA_044358025.1). GTDB lineage: Bacteria > Verrucomicrobiota > Verrucomicrobiia > Opitutales > Opitutaceae > GAS368. The sequence continues at coordinate 7,597 of JBIKOK010000252.1, read as the reverse complement.
ACGGGTTTCGTGGTTCCACTCCCCGTCCCGCCATGTCCGACGCCGCCAAACTCACCCCAATGATGACTCAGTATTTTGAGGTGAAGCGTGGGCTGCCGAAGGACACCCTCCTGCTGTTCCGCCTCGGCGATTTTTTCGAAATGTTTTTCGACGACGCTGTCGTCGCCTCCCGCCTGCTCGGCCTCACGCTCACCAAGCGCCAGGACCACCCCATGGCCGGCCTGCCGTCCCAAGCCCTCGACAACTACGTCACCAAACTCCTCGCGGCCGGGAAAAAAGTCGCCATCTGCGACCAGGCCGAGCCCGCCAAGGCCGGCAAACTCGTCCGCCGCCAACTCACGCGCATCCTCTCGCCCGGTACCACGCTCGCCGCCAATCAACTCGAAGCCGGCCGCAACCACTACCTCTGCGCCCTCGCCCTCGACAAGCACGGCCTGCACGCCGCGTGGCTCGATCTCTCGACCGGCGAGTTCCGCGTCGCGACCGATACCCACATCGCCAATCTCCTGCCGGTCCTCACCGCCCTCGATCCCGCTGAAGTGCTCGTTATCGAAAACGAGCGCGAACGCTGGCAGGGGGCGCCGCACGACCAGACCGAGGTCCACGCCCTGCACGCCTTCGCGTCCACGCGCCTCGTCACCGAGCTTCCCGGCTATCACTTCGACGCCGCGACCGGGGCGAAAACGGTCATGGACACGCTGGGCGTGCTCAACTTGCAGGGCTTCGGCCTCGCCCACTCCCATCCGGCCCTCGGTCCCGCCGGCGCCCTCGTCTACTACGCCACGGAAAATCTCTGCGCGAAGCCCGAAAACCTCCGCGGCCTGCAGGAATACCGCAGCGCCCGCACCCTGCTCCTCGATCCCGCCACGCTCCGGAATCTCGAAATTTTTTCTTCCAGCCGGGGCGCCCGCGACGGCTCGCTCCTCAGCGCCATCAACCGCACCGGCACCTCGACCGGCGCCCGGCTCCTCGAGCGTTGGCTCGCCTCCCCCACCCTCGATCTCGCGGAGATCAATCGCCGCCAATCCCTCGTCGGCGAACTGCTCGCCCAGCCTGCCCGCCTCGCCTCGCTCCGCGAACTCCTCGCCAACGTCCGCGATATTCCCCGGATTCTCGGCCGTCTGCAAAATCGCCTTCGCAACCCGCGCGAGCTCGGCGGCATCCGCGACACCCTCGCGCAAATCCCCGTCCTCCGCGCCGAGCTCGCGGCCTACGGTGCGGATACCCAGCTTTCGGCGCTCAGTGCTCACTTGCAGGAGCTGCCCGCGCTGCGGCAGCTCCTGATCAGCTCCCTCGCCGCCGAACTCCCCAACGACCTCGCCGACGGCAATTACATTTGCGCCGGCTATGACGCCAAACTCGACGAGCTCCGCGCCCTCACCAGCGGGAACAAGACGTGGCTTTCCGACTTGGAGCGCGGGGAGCAGGAACGCACCGGCATCCGGAGCCTGAAGGTCAGGTTCACCAATAATTTTGGTTATTACATCGAGATCACCAAGGCCAACCTCCACCTGGTTCCCGCCGACTACATCCGCCGTCAGACCACCGTCGGCGGCGAGCGCTATGTGACCGAGTCGCTCAAGCAAAAGGAAAAGGAGATATTTCACGCCGAGGAAAACGCCGCCACCCGCGAACTCGAACTCTTCAACCACTTGGTCGCGGCCGTCCTCGACGACTCCATCGCCCTCGCCCACACCGCCGACGCCCTCGCCGAACTCGACGTCCTCGCCGGCTGGGCCCTCCTCGCCCGCGAGTGGGACTACTGCCGCCCCACCCTCGACGAGGGCGATATCCTCGAAATCACCGAGGGTCGGCATCCCGTCGTCGAACAAATGCTCCGCGCCCCCGACACCACCGTCGCCCGCGGTGCCAGCGCCGCCTTCGTGCCCAACGACACGCTGCTCGCCTGCGACGACGCGCAGGTCGTCCTGCTCACCGGCCCCAACATGGCCGGCAAATCGACCTACATCCGGCAGATCGCGCTGATCACGCTTCTCGCCCAGGTCGGCTGCTGGGTGCCTGCGAAGTCCTGCCGCATCGGGCTCGTTGACCGCATTTTCTCCCGCGTCGGCGCCAGCGACGACCTCGCGCGCGGCAACTCGACCTTCATGGTCGAGATGAACGAGACCGCCAACATCCTCAATAACGCCACCGACCGCTCCCTTATCATCCTGGACGAAATCGGCCGCGGTACCTCGACCTACGACGGTCTTTCCATCGCGTGGGCCGTGGTCGAGCATCTGCATCGCGCGCCCGACCGCGGCGCCCGCACGTTGTTCGCCACGCACTACCAAGAGTTGACGCAGCTCGCGAAACACCTCCCGCGTCTCCGCAATTTCTCCGTCGCCGTAAAAGAGTGGAACGACGACATCGTCTTCGTCCGCCGCGTCGTCCCCGGCGCCGCCGACCGCAGCTACGGCATCCAGGTCGCCCGCCTCGCCGGCCTCCCGCTCAGCGTCATCGACCGCGCCAAAACCATTCTCGCGAAACTGGAGAGCGACGACACCGACGTCACGCTCCCCACCGCCGCGCCCCAGGCGAAGCCCCGGAAGAAAATTTCCGTCGCTCCCGCCGACGACGCGCAGTTGAGCCTGCTGTGACGCGAGTCGGCGGTCAGGCGACCACGGCAAATCCCAGAAGCCGCGCCGCATCGACCATGCGTTTGTCGCGACTGAAGAGGGGCCCCGATTCAACGCCCGCAAAGGTGGCCAGGTGCAGCGCATCCAGCGTGCGCAGCGGCACCTGCGGGTGCACTTTCGCCATGATTTCCGCCGCGTCCCGCACGATCACCCCGTCAAGGGGCAGCAGTTCGACGAAATCGTCGATCAGATGCGACTCGAAGAGGGTCCACACGACGAGGCGTTGCCCGGGGGCCAACGCTCCGGACCGCTCCTTCGCCAGCAGGGCCGACCAGAGTTCGGCATAGAGGGGCTCGGAGGAAACGATTTTGTGCCCGACGACAATCTTCTCGCACGCCGCCGAATCGGCTTCGTGCGTGTAGAGTTTCACGACGACCGAGGTGTCGAGATACATCTCAATAGCCGCTGTCCCGCGCTTCGCGCAGCATCGACGTCGAGTCCGGCGCCACCGGCATGCTCGCGCGGAACGCTTCGATCGGGCGCCAGGCCTTGCCTCCGACCACCGGACGGTAACGCACCAGCATCGCCTTGGGTTCGCCGTCTGACGTGATGACAATGTCTTCGCCGGCCTCGGCGCGGGCCATGAGTGCCGAGATTTGATCTTTGGCCTCACGCACCGACACCGTAGCCCGGCGCCGCAAGATCTCTGTCGCCGCTTCTTCGACCGCCGCGGGTCGAATCGTGGCCCTCGCCCGCAGGCTCAACACCAGTTTCGATTTCATGTGGCCACGTGTGGCCACATTCTCGCAGATTGTCAATTCCGGACGTTCATTTCGCCACCGCCGGGGTCTGGCCGCGTCGGATCGCCCACAGCTGCTTGGCCTGCTTGATCGTCTCGCGCAACATGTCGGGCGTCAGCGCCTGTTTCGGATCGTCGCCGATGCCTTTGGTCGGCTCGACGTGCGCCTCGATGCAGAGTCCGTCCGCCCCGTAGGCGACCGCCGCCAGCGCCGCCGCGGGCACATAGACCGCCTTGCCGACCGAGTGCGAGGGATCAACCACGACCGGTGCCCAGGTCTTTTCTTTCAGCAGGGGCGTAATGCTTTCGTCCGGATGGTTGCGGTAGCCGTCGAGCGTGGGCGTGGTGCCGCGCGGACAGAGAATGACGTTGGGGTTGCCGAACGCCGCGATGTATTCCGCGGCCGAGATGAACTCGCTCAGCGGGCCCATGTGGATGCTGCGTTTGAGCAGCACCACGTTGTCGCGTTCCGCGATGGCCCGGCCGATCGCGCGGAGCAGCGAGTAATTGAGGGCGTTGCGCGCTCCGACTTGGAGGGTGTGCACTCCGGCATCGAGGGCGAGTTGGATGTGCGCCTCTTCCATGACCTCGGTATCCACCGACAGCCCCGTGCGGCGCGAGGCTTCCATGAGAATGTCGAGCGACTTTACGTCGCCTTGAAAGGTGTAGGGATTCGTGCGGGGTTTCCACACGCCGCCGCGCAGCGCGTTCGCGCCGGCTTCTTTGACCGCCGCCGCCGTCTCGTAGAAATAATTGGGGTTCTTCGGATCGATCGTGCAGGCGCCGGCGATCACAAACAGCTCCTCGCCGAGCGTCACCCCGCCGATCGTGATGCGGTGGCTGGCCAGATCCGACCGCTTGTCCATCAGTTTAAACGGCGATTGGATGCGATCGATGCGGTCGATGTAGTCTAGCCCCTCGATCCGGTTGATCATCAGTTCCTCGCGCTCGTCGCCCACGATCGCGTAGATCGTGCGCACCGCCCCGACGATCGGCTGAATCTTGCACCCGAACTCCGTGACGATTCCGGTGACTTCGGCGAGCTGTTCAGGAGTGAGGCGGTTGGCTTTGGGCAGGATCATGGCGGGCGTGAGTCGCGCAATTCCGCGCATTCCGCGTCCCCTGTCAAAGGAACTTCTCGAAGGCGTCCGGGAGTGGCGCCTTCGCCGCAAATTTCCATTCCCGCTCGCGCCAGGTGTAGTCGAAATGAGTCTCCAGCGAATGGAGAAACAGCCGCTTCGTGCCCGCCAGTTTCGCGAATTCCCGGTTGCGGCTGAAATCCCCGTAGGTCTGGTCGCCGATGATCGGCACGTGGCGCTTCGCGCACTGCACGCGCAACTGGTGGCTGCGCCCGGTGCGCGGTTCCAACCGGATCAAACTCACTTTCGGCTCCTTCCGCCCCGCCCGCACGACGCTCATCCGGCTCTCCGCCGGTACATGGCCGGCGCTCGTCGCCGCGCGGATTTTTCCGCCGCGTTTGTCCACGGCGAGCAGGTCCCGCCAAATTTCCATCGCTTGCCGCGGTCCGCCGAACACGAGCGCATAATAAATCTTCCGCACCTGCTTCCGCTTGAACTGCGCGCGGATTTCCGTCGCCAGTTCGGGGTCCGCCGCGGCCAGGATCACGCCCGACGTCGCGGAATCCAGGCGGTTCAGCAGCCACAGCCGCCGGTTGGCCCCGTCCGTATCGGTCCAGTCAAAAAACTCCCCGTCCTGGGCGTAGCGCACCGTCAGCAGCGAACGCGGCTCATCGCCGATCTCATTCGGGTGCGACAGCACCCCGGCGGGCTTCGCCAAGGCCGCCAGCCCGTTCGCATCGTGCGAGAGCAGCGTGACGTCCCGGCCGAGCGGCAATTCCGCCCAAAATCGCTCGTGCGGCACGCTCACTGGTAATAAAAGGTGAACGTCATCTCCTGCTGTTCCCCAAGCACGGCCTTCATGTCGTCGGTCCACGTGCCATAGGGCGCGCGGTCCGTGATCGCGCTCACGCACGCGCGCGAGGCCGCGTCGCTCGCCGTGCTATCCAGATTGACGATGCGCGAGATTTTGCCCTCGGCATCCATCACGAACTTCACCGTCACCGTGCTGCTCGACGTGGGGTAAACTTTGCTCTCGGTCAGCAGCTTCTCCCACTGGATCTGCACCGACTCGATCATGCGCTGCAAATACGCCCCGTAGCTGCTCCACCGCGCATCGACCGACGTCGGCCCGATGTTGGCGGTACCCGCGAGGCGCTCCGCCAAGATCGCCGGTCGCACCTGCTGGGTCTTCACCACCGTCGGGCGGGGCCGCGGCCGCTGCGGATCGATGGCCGGTTGCGCCGCGATCGCATCCTGGATGAGCGGCACGTTTTTCACGCCTTCGATCCGCGTCGGGATCGCCCGGGTGTTCTCGGTTATTTTCGAAACGTTGCTGGCGAATCCGTCCTTGCTCTCGCCTTCTTTTTTCTCGGTCCCCGTCAGCGGATTCTGCTCCAGTTTCGGCGCCTGCACGGTCTTTTCCGACGGCGGCATCACCTCTTGGGGCGGCACGGCTTCGATCAATTCGACCGGCTTCACCAACTGACCGCTCACGATCTGCGTGTTTTCAAAATCCTTCTTCCCGGCCAGGGCGGGCATGTCGCTTTTGCCGTCAACCGTGGGCTTTTCCTGCGCGACCTGCTGGTTCTGTGCGGCGAAATTAGTCGTTTTGTCCGGAATATTCTCCGGCGCGTCCGGATTCGTCTCCACAAACCGGGTCGGCGGCGGCGGCTTCGGCGTCGGTTTCACAAACGTGTCCGGCGCCAGCTCGATGCTGAACTGCTTGATCGACGCGTGCGGCCGGTGGGCGGAGGCCGTGATCGGGTCCGTGCGAAACAAATACGGCGACACCAACCAGAGCAGCACGTAGAAAATGATCACGCCCGCCACCCCCACCAGCGTCGACCGCGACTCGGGATCGGCCCATGCCCGCACGACCATGCCGCGCAACGACGTGGTCAAGGAGGGTGTGGTGATGGACTGGCTCATGCAGATAGGTGACGCAGGCGGACGCAGAAAGTCATGGCAGGAGACCGCACCGCGTCAAAATTTGTTTCGTCGATTCGATGGGCAGCCCGATTACGTTCGTCAGCGACCCGCGCTGCCCCGCGACAATGAGTTCGCCATGCTCCTGGATCGCGTAGCCGCCCGCCTTGTCGAGGGTGTTCACCCGCGCGAGATAAGTCTCGATCACCGCCTCGTCGAGGACCTTGAACGTCACTTCGGTCGCCACGCCTTCATCGATGCGCAGCCCGTCTTCCGCCCGCCGCACCGCCAGCCCCGTGAACACCGTGTGCGTCCGGCCGCTCAGCCGCCGCAACATCGCCCGCGCCTCCGTACCGTCACGCGGCTTGTTCAACGCCGTTCCCTCGATGAAGACCGTCGTGTCCGCGCCCAACACCACCGCCCGCGGGTGGCGCGCGGCGACCCAGTCGGCCTTCAGCGCCGCGTTGTGCGCCACCATCACGCGCGGATCGGTCGACGCCTCCTCGTGCTCGGTCACCTCCGCCACGACGACGTCAAACGCCACGCCGAGCTGCGTCAGGAGTTCCCGGCGACGGGGTGAGGCGGACGCCAAAATCAGACGTGGAACGGCGGTCGGGCCGGTCATTTCTCTTTTTCCGCGAGCACGGCGCGTACGTCGCCTTTCGCCCGCGCCAGTTCCACGCGGCTCAAATTGTATTGGTAAACCGCCTCGAGCAGATTGTCCGCGGCGACGGCGAGCTGCGTCTGCGCTTCGATCACTTCGCGATTGTCGGCGACGCCCTCATTGTAACGCGAACGCGCGAGCCGGAGTTGTTCCTCGGCCAGACCCGAGTTCTTCTCGGCCACGGCGATCTGCGCGTAGCGCGACGAGGCATCCTGCCGGGCCAGCCGCAGCTCGGACGAGATCTGCAGTTCGAGCGAATTAAGCCGGGCCTGTTGCACCCGCTGGCGGGACAGCGCGGTGCCGCGGTCCGCGCTCGCGCGCCAGCCGTCGAACACCGGCACCGACAGCGTCGCGCCGAACGTCCAGACTTTGCGCCGGCCGGCGTCGTCGTAGTTGGCGGCGGCGTGGCCAAAGTCTCCGGCCAGACCCAGCGTGGGCAACCGCTCGAAGGTTGCCGTCCGCACGTCGAGGCGCGACTGCTCCAAGGCCTTTTGGGTCCGCAACCAGTCGGCGCGCTGCTCAAACGTCGTGCGGCCTTCGCCCATGCTTC
>JBIKOK010000416.1:0-2839 GCA_044358025.1 Opitutaceae bacterium | reverse complement strand
AGAGGGGGAGAAGGAGAGAGGGGGAGAAGGAGAGAGGGGGAGAAGGAGAGAGGGGGAGAAGGAGAGAGGGGGAGAAGGAGAGAGGGGGAGAAGGAGAGAGGGGGAGACGGGGAGAAGGAGAGACGCGGAGGAGTGGAGAAGGAAAGGAGAGGGTGGACTGAAGACCACCCTACTTGAGCAGGCGGAGGATTTTTTCGCCGGTGAGGCGTTGAGCGGGAGGCAGACTGTGAGGGGTGATGCCGCCGTAGGTTTTCGCAAGCTCGGCGAAGCGGGCGCGGGTGGCGGTGACGAAGTCTTCGGGGCTGCGGGTTTCGGCGAAGAGGCTCATCATCACGGGCAGCCAGCGGTGGCCCGAGCGGACGTGGTTCTGTTCGTCGTTGCGGTCGAAGGCGAGGAGGGTGTCGGCCTCGAAGTCGTTGAGTTCGCGGACGCGGTCCATGACGTGGGCTTTGGTGGGAAAGCTGTGGGCCTCAAATTCCATCGTCATCATCGCGTAGCGCTCGGGTGGCGTCATCTGCACGAGGATCGTGTAGAGATCGAGGGAGTGTTCGAGCGTCATCAGGTCGATGCCGAGGCGGGGGAGTTGGCGGTAGCCGAACTGGCTGTGGCGGGATTCGTCCCAGAGGTGGCGGGCGAGGTCGTGGTGGAGATCGAAGGGCGCGTGCGGGGTGTCGAAGAACACCGTCGCGAGGTAGTCGACGGCGTCGAGTTCCATCATGAGCCAGATGTAAACCATGAGGCGGATCACGCGGGCGTCGGTGGTGGGAGCGGTGAGCCACGGGCGGACGATCGGAACCTCGGTGGGGTCGGAGCCGAAGACGCTGGAGCAGGTGGGGAAGCGGCCGCGGTTGCAGGTGGGCGGATGGGTGTAGGGGCGGGTCGTGGAAAGGAGCGGGAAAGCAGGAGGGAGGGAGAGAGCGGGAGACGGGGCGACGGGGAGAAGGGGAGGGGGGGAGGAGAGGAAGCCGCCGAGGGAGGCGAGGAGGGACGTGAGGTGGGGGAGCCACTCGCTCACGCTCGCAGCGACGGAATCGGCGTCGGGGCGTAGAGTCCCGGCCCGCGGATCGGATGAGGTGGTCGGCGGTTGGAAATCGCCGCTCCGTTCGGAGAGGTAGGGGGCGATTTCGGCGGCGTGGCGCGCTTCGTCGGCGAGGAAGTCTTCGACGAGTTTGCGGGACGGCCAGTCGGCGAGGTGGTGAGTCGCGGCGAGATAGTGGCGGTAGGCGTCGTGAAGGGCCGGCTTGAGGACGCGGTAGAAACCGGCGAGCGCGACGGAGGCGTCGGCGGGCATGACGGCTTCGTTGAAGAGCTGGCGAAGGGAGGCGCGGACGTCGTCGGTGGGGCCGAAGCCGCTGAGTTCGCGGCCGCGTTCGCGCAGGAACCGGGCGTGGCCGGCGGATTCCCAGACGTGTTGGCAGAGCAGATATTTTAATTCGGGCTCGCCGACGCGGTAGATGAGCGTGGTGGCGGTGCGGACGAATTCGCGCTCGGTTTCGAAGAGCAGGCGGAGCCCGCGGGCCATTTCCTGCACGGCGGCGAGGCGGCCGGCGGGCGCGGGCGTGGGCGCGGGCGTGGGCGTGGGAGTGGGCGTGGGCGTGAGCGCGAGCGTGGGCGTGGGCGTGAGCGTGAGCGTGGGCGCGGGCGTGGGCGCGGGCGTGGACGTGAGCGTGGGCGTGGACGCGGGCGTGGGCGTGGACGCGGGCGTGGACGGCGGTGGGAAACCGCCGCTCCGTTCAGGCAGGGGAGCGGTCGCCTCGCGGGCGCTCGCCGCTACGACGGAGGCGGCGCTCATGTCAGCAGATGCGGCCCTTTTTTCCGGCGGTGGTGTGGCCGGGGGGATTGACGCCGATCCAGCGGTCGTCGATGGGTTCGCTGGCGCGCTGGTAACGGGCGTCGCTGGAGATGCGGAGGCGGTTTTCGGTGCGGTTGTCGAGGGAGGCGTGGACGAGGAACATCCCGAAGGTGATGAAGTCGCCGGGTTGAAATTCGGTCGTGAGCCAGCGTCCGCCGAATTTGTTGCGGAGGACGGGCGGGTTGTGGGAGAGCGTGCCGCTGAAGGTCCAGCCGAAGCCCTTGGCGCCGGTCGTGGCGTTTTGGACCTGTTCGGGTTTGTTGGCGCAGTAGGAGTCGACGTCGCGGTAGACGTAGTTTTCGAGGAGATCCATGCGCTGGTGCGAACCTTCGAGAACCATGAGGCCGCCGAGTTCGAAGGAGATGTCGCCGTAGGGAAGCCAGCACGTCATGTGGCCGTGGGTGCCGCGGCCCATGTAGGGCAGATCGCAGTGGGGGTTGGTGCCTTTGCCGGGTCCGATGGCGCGGAGCCAGGTGAAATCGTAGTGGCGGATTTCTTCGCCGTAGAATTTGCGGTAGAACGCAGGGAGGCGGCCGGAGTAGAGGAGGTTTTGGACGGCGGGGTTGTTGTTGGTGAGCTCGGGTTTGAAGACGTAGCCGGCCCCGGGTTTGCACACGCCGTCGATGGTGGGGTACGCGGGATCGAGGACACCGGCGGCGGCGAGGCCGTCGGTGAGGGTGGCGCGCGCGGCGAGGACTTCGTCGCGGTCGAGGTAGCCCTTCATGTAGAGGTAACCGTCGGCGGCGAAGCGGCGGCGGAGTTCCTCGACGTCGTCCGCGGCGTCGGCGGAATCGCGGAGGAGGCCGATCTTGTCATCGGCCATGTCGAGGGGGTGGCCGAAGGAGTAGATTTGGGGGAGGGCGGGCGCGGTGAGGGTGCTCATGGAGGAGAAAGGAGAATGACTAATGACCAATGTCGAATGAGGGCGGTGGGTTTCACGGGGTGACGTGAGGGAGGGAGAGGCGCGGAGCGCGGGCGCGCGGGAGG
>JBIKOK010000251.1:0-9936 GCA_044358025.1 Opitutaceae bacterium | reverse complement strand
CCACGAACACGTAGCCGCCGAGCGCGATCAGCGCGAAGGCCTTCGCCAGCAGGCCGCGCACGCTGCCGACCGTGGCCAACGCACTCACGATCAGCGTCAGGCCGAAGGCCGCGACCCACATGACCCAGCCGGGCGTGCGCTGGAGAAATTTTCCGGACAACATCGTCTTCACCAGATTGCCGTGCAGCCCGACCTTCGGCACCGCGTTCGGGTCGAAGGGCGTCGGCGCCAAATCCTGCAGCAGCGAATCCGTGGGGCCGATCAGCACGATCGCATCCTTGAACTGGGCGAAAAATTCCTGCGCCAACGTGCGCTGCTCCTCGTCCGCGGACGCCAGCGCGGGGATCGCGTCGAACACATCCGCGACGCTCACCCGCGGATTCAGCTCCTCGTTTTCCCAGCGGGAAAACCAGTTGGCTTCGAGCAGCTGCCCCTCGGCGAGCGGAACGCTGAGCAGCACGTCGCCGTCGGACCGCACGATATCCAACTTGTCCGCCCCGATCCGCACCGCCGATTCGTCGACGCCAAAATATTCGAGCACAAGTTGCAGCGAAAGGTGGTAGAACGTCGGACCGGCGGTATGGACGAACAGCGGCACCCAGCGCGGCACGGTGTCGCCGCTATACTCGATATCGAAGTCGATGAGCCCGATCCGGCCGATCGCCGTCGCCCCCGGTCCGACCACGAAGCCGTTGTCCGGCCGTTCGGGCACGTCGTTCTTGGTCCGGTCGAGCCGGCCCTTGCGGAGGAGGGGAATTTCGCGAATCGCGCCCTCGACCCCGGCCACCGCCGTGTCCCCTTTCGTATATTGCGCCGCCAACACCACGCGCTTCGGGTTCGCGATAATCGCCTGCCGCAACGCGCCATTGCCGCTGCGGGCTCTGGCCTGGTCGATGAGTTTCGAACTGCTGATGGCGGAGAAAACGATATCGACCGCCACGGCCTTCGCGCCCCCGGCTTTGAACAACGCATTCAGCACGTCGGCAAAGAGCGTGCGATTCCAGGGTTTCTCCCCCATCGCCTCAATGGCCCGGGTGTCGACGTCGACGTAGACCAGCTTCACCGGCGCTTCGATTTCCCCGCGATACAGAAACCGTAAATCGATCAGCCGGTTCTCCAGAAACTGGAGCCGGCCGTAGTCGCCGAGCAAACACCAGAGCACCGGGATGGGCAGAAGCAGCATCCAGCGGATCCACGACAGCTGGGTTTTCTTTTTGGGCGCGGCCACAGTCGGGGAAGCTAGGCACACCGACGCTGAACGGAAGTCCGAAGTCCGCGGCCGCGCCGCCCGCCCGGCACCGCGGCCCGGCTTCTAACCAGGACTGCAGAGACGAAAGGCCCGCGCGCGCGGCCACACCTCGCACCGGCATAGAATCGCCCCAGCCCGAAAATCATCCGCGCGTCATGGCCCCGTAATTCGCGGCGTCGGGGTCGTCGGTCCGGGTGTAGGGGACGGAGGCGGCGTGGGCGGCGGGGTGGGCGGCGGCGGGGTGGGCGGCGGCGGGGTGGGCGGCGGCGGCGTGGGTGTCGGCGTGGGAGTCGGCGTGGGAGTCGGCGTGGGAGTCGGGTCAGGCGTCGGCGTCGGGTCAGGCGTCGAGGTAGGCGTCGGCGTCGCCGTCGGCGGCGACGTGGGATTGACGGGCACAGGCGTCGGCGTGGTGAACACCACGTTGGCGACCGCCTGGACCAGCTGCTGCGCGACCGCGGTCACCTGCGCCACGACGGTCACCGGCGCGTCCACCGGCGGGGGCGGCGCGGTTACCGTCGCGGTTTGTCCGGTCGCTGTCGTGGCGACGATTTGGTTGGTCACGGGGTTCACCTCGACGTTGGTGAGGACAATTTCCTTGCTGTCGGTCACAGACACGCCCGCCGCCGGCGCGTTGACGTTGCCCGTGGCCAAAGTGACCACGACATCGCCCTGGAGGGTGGTGAGGCTAAACGTAAACGTGCGACCGTCGCCTGACGGGCGATACGTCACTTTAAACGTGGTGCCGCGAATACCCGCGGCGCCGACGGGGGTCTTGACCGTGAACTTTGATTCCACGGCCCCTCCGCGTTTGAGTTTTTTCACGTTACCGATGAGTTCGCCCTGCGTGAGGGTGATCGCCGTCGTCGATACGCTCGGCTCTTCGGTCTCCTTGGCCACCGCGTAATTGGCGGCGGTCGCGGCAAACGGATCCTGCGTAAACGTCTCGATATTCAGCTCCGAGGTGTGGGCAAGGTTGATGGAAGCACCACTGGAGAACAGCAGCACCACTTTGGCGTTGGCCCCGGTCCGCACGATCGTGCCCTGCCCGATCACCATATCGTCCTTCAGCGGTTTCTCGGCCCCGGTCGCAAGATCCACATATTTCACTTCGCCCTCGACCCGCGTCGCTCGAATCGTTCCCGGCAACTGCCCGGAGGCCGGCGCGACCGGAGCACCCGCCCGTCCCTGCGCAGCGGCCTCGAATGTAAACACCGCCATCAAGGCGATGAGCGAGAGCCACAACGAAAACTTTGTTTGCATGGTGAGCGAGAAAACAGCGCCTACCGACGCGCCGCCAAGTGTTGACGCAAAGCTTCCGCCTCGGGGCGGGAAGGGTCAAGACGCAAGCTGGTCGCAACGGCCGCGCGCGCGAGGGAAAGCGTCGCCCGATTCAGCGACAGGTGATAGGCATAATAAAACCAGGTAGTCGCGTTCACCGGGGCGAGGCGCAGCGCCTCCGCGAACGCCTCCCCCGCCTCCAACCACCGGCCTTGCAGGTCCAGCGCCACACCCCGCCGCAGCCAGAACTCCGGCACCGCGGCACTCAACGCCAGCGCGCGGCGCGCATCATCCTCGGCGGCCAGGCCGAGTTCGTTCTCCCGGGCCGGCTCATCGGAGGCGATGATCGCGGCCGCATAGGCCCGGTCCGCCCAGGCCTGGGCGTTCCCCGGATCCCGCGCGATGGCCCGGGTAAAAGCTTCTCTCGCCTGCCCGGCAACGGCGCGTCGCTCCTCCGCCGTGCGGCGCGCCCCGGCCAGCCCGTCCAAGCGCCGTCGCGCCGCTTCACGGTCCGCTTCGCCCCGGTAGTGCGGAACCGCCCAACCCAGCGCCGCCCCCGCAATCGCCACCGCCGCGGTCATCGCCACCGCCCGGTCCACCGACCTGCTCCGCGGTCCGACGGCCCGTTCCCCCGCTTCCGTCGCCGGCCAGGCGCGCCCCACGCCCATCCCCGCGACCATCGCCACGAGCATTGCGAGCGCCGGAATCTTGAGATGGTAGTCCACGCCTAGATGCAGCGCGAACGCCAGCACGCCCACCGCGAGCGCCGTCGAAAACGCCGGCGCCTCACCCCCATCGCCGGCCCCGGTCCGCCCGGCTTCCGGCCCAGCCCAGCCGTCCGCCGCGCGACGCCGCCGCGCGCTGCGCCACGCGATGACCCCGCACGCGCCAAAAAACAGCCCGCCGCCCACGACGCCGTAGTCGCTGAGCGTGTTGAGATAATCGTTGTGCGTCCACTGCGGGTCCTTCTGTTCGTGCTCGGGCCGGTGCTGTTCGAACCGCACCGCGTAGCTGCCCGCGCCGCCCCCCAGCAGCGGTGCGGCGCGGAAAATCGCCCACGCCGCGCGCCACATGACGGGGCGACTGCGCTCCCCGTTGTCCCGCATCAGCTCGTCGAGCCGCACCCGCGCGTGCGGCACCGCCGCATAAACGGTGATGAGGACCGTGGCCAACGCCGCCGAAACCCCGGCGAAAAGCCCCAGGCGCTTCCGCCACCGCACGCCGGAGGTGAGCAACGGCCACGCCGCCAGGGCCAACGCCAAACCGAGCCAAGCTCCCCGGCTGAACGTCAGGCCCAGGCCCAGCAACAGGAGCAGGGCCAGATAACCGAATCCGACGCGCTCCACGGCACTCGCGCCGCGCCGCCACAGCGGGAGGGCCGTCGCGGGCAGCACCAGCACGAGCATTGCCGCGAAACTGTTCGGAATCGCGAAGGGCCCGCTGGACCGCGAAAGAAATTGCGCCGTCTGCGTCGCCCCGAGCATCAGCCAGTCGGGCCGGGCGAACCGCTGGTAGCACGCGAGCCCCACCGACACCGTCCCCAGCGCAAGGATCACGCCGCACAGCACCATGCGCGTCGCCCGGGCCCGCACGTCGTTCACCACCACCCAAAACACCGCGATCAGCTGCGCCCAACCGAGCCAATCGTGCCAGCCGAGCCACCGCACGGGCGTGACGCCGAGCACATTCGCCATCGCATATCCGAGAAACGGTAACAGCAGCCACCCCGCCGGGTGCAGCCGCCGCGGCGCCGGCGCAAAGGCGCGCCGGCCCAAATGAACAACGACCACGAGTGCGGTCACCGCACTCGTGACGACCATCGTCTCCGCCCGGTACCCGCCCAGGCAGAGGGTCGTCCATACCAGGTTCGCCGCGAGGAGCACGGTCTGGATCCACTCGCCCCGGGAGGCACGGGTCGGCTGAGGAAGAATGGCGGACATAAGGGAGGCGCGCGACCGCCCTCGGTCGCCGTCCGACTATGCGACCAGCGCGGGGCCCGCTCCCAGAAAAAAAGCGCCTGCCCGCAAGGGAAGGCGCTTGGCAAAAAAACCGGATCCGACCGAAAACGCGATCAGGTGGTCGGCACCGACTGGATCGTCTTCAGAATCCGACCGGCGACGAGATACGGGTCGGCGGCGGAATTCGGACGGCGGTCCTCCAGGTAGCCCTTGTAGCCGGCGTTGACGAAGCTGTGCGGCATGCGGACGGAGGCGCCGCGATCGGCGAGACCGTAGCTGAATTTGTCGATCGACTGCGTCTCGTGGAGACCGGTGAGGCGGAGGTGGTTCTCCGGACCGTAGACCGCGATGTGCTCGTTGCAGTTCGCGCTGAAGGCCGCCATGAGTTTTTCGAAGTAAGCCTTGCCGCCGACCTCGCGCATGAAGGTAGTCGAGAAGTTCGAGTGCATGCCGGAGCCGTTCCAATCGAGCGCCTGGTTGAAGGGCCCGAGGATGGGCTTGCAGCGCCACTCGATGTCGATCCCGTAGGTCTCGGCGAGACGCACGAGGATGTAGCGGGCGACCCACATCTGGTCGGCGGCGCTCTTGGAGCCCTTGCCGAAGATCTGGAATTCCCACTGGCCCTTGGCGACCTCGGCATTGATGCCCTCGAGGTTGATGCCGGCATCGAGACAGATATCGATGTGCTTCTCGACGATCTCGCGGGCCACGGAGCCGACGTTCTTGTAGCCGACGCCGGTGTAATACGGACCCTGCGGGGCCGGATAACCGTCCTTCGGGAAACCGAGGGGCGCGCCGTCCTTATAAAAGAAATACTCCTGCTCGAAACCGAACCAGGTGCCCGCATCATCCGGAATGGTGGCGCGGGAATTCGACGGGCTCGGCACGCCGGTGTGCTGGTAGCACTCGCACATCACCAGGACGCCGTTCTTGCGGGTGCTGTCGGGATACACCGCCACCGGTTTCAGCACGATGTCCGAGCTCCTGCCTTCCGCCTGCTGGGTCGAGCTGCCGTCAAAACCCCAGTTGGGAAGTTCTTCAAGCTTGGGGAAGCTGGCGAAGTCCTTGATTTGCGTCTTGCTGCGCAGGTTGGCGAGGGGCGTATAGCCGTCGAGCCAGATGTATTCCAGTTTGTATTTGGCCATAAGAGGAGGATGCGGACCGGATGACTGAGGTTTTGGTGGAGGGAGCGGCGAACGTCCGCCCCAAATCAGGGACGAACACTCGCGACCGAAATCAGCACCTTATATGCCAGAGGCAATCAGAAGTTTCGTTCATGACATTTTTTCGATCCATCAACGGCTTTCCTGCTGGATTTCCCGTCCACGCCGCGCTTGCCAGCGGCCGGCCCCCCGCAAACGCTCTGCCCACCAAGCCACATGCGTGAAATGAAAGACACCGCCCGGGCGCTCGTGCGCATCGGCTACGACGGACGGGTGCACAAAATTTTCCGCGGCCATCAGGCCAAAGAGCGCTTTGAGCACGAGGTGCGCGTCTTGCGGCACCTCGAAGAACGCGGCTGCACGTTCGTGCCTCGCTTGCTGGAAGTGGAGCCCGCCGAACTCAAAATGGTCACGACCAACTGCGGCACCCGGGTCGACCACCTGAATCCCGCGCGCCAGGTCGAAATCTTTGCCGAACTGGAGAACTACGGCGTGCGCCACGAGGACCGCGAGCTGCGCAACATCACTTACCGCATCGCCGACGGCCGCTTTTGCGTCATCGATTTCGAGTTTGCCACCCTGCTCGACGGCGGCCCGGGCGTCGTATCGTTGAAGCCTTCCAGCTGAAGCGCCCATGAATCCGCCCCCCGCCTCCGCCGCGCCGCCCGCCGCCCGCACGCCGTCCACCGCCGTAAGGTGGTCGGGCCTCACCCACGTCGGCCGCGTGCGCAAAAACAACGAGGACACCTTTCTCGCCCTGACCTTCGACGGGCACGAGGTGCGTTACCTCGGTAAGACGGGCCAGGCGTCACTCGCCGGCTCCGACTTCGTCTTTGCCGTGAGCGACGGCATGGGCGGTGCGAAATCCGGCGAGTTTGCCAGCCGCATCGCCATCGACCGGATCACCCGCCTGCTGCCGCGCGGCTTCCGCCTCTCCGCCACCGGCCTCGCCAGCGGCTTCAGCGACATCCTCGCGGAACTGTTCTCGGCCATCCATACCGATCTCATCCAACTCGGCCGCTCCTACGAGGAATGCGCCGGCATGGGCGCGACACTCAGCCTCGGTTGGCTGACCCCCGAATGGCTCTATTTCGCCCACATCGGCGACAGCCGCCTCTATTACCTGCCCGCGGAGGGCGGCATTCGCCAAATCACCCAGGACCATAGCTATGTCGGCTGGCTGCGCCGCAAAGGCGAACTCAACGAGCGCCAGGCCCGCGAACACCCCGGCCGCAACGCCCTCAATCAGGCCCTCGGCGCGGGCAATCAGTTCATCGATCCGCACATCGGCGCCATCGACCACCGTCCCGGCGATCGCTTCCTCATCTGCTCCGACGGCGTCATCGACGGACTCTGGGACCGGCAGATCGAAGACCTCGTCCGCACGTCGCCGCCCGCCGACTCCCCGACCACGCCCGCGCAACGCCTCGTCGAGCAAGCCGTCCAAACCTCCGGCCGGGACAACACCACCGCGGTCGTGATTGAAATTCCCGCGGATCCGGATTCATCTCCTTCGGCGCGCCCCCTCCCCGCCACCCCATGAGCCCGGAAAAACTCATCTTCGTTTACGGCACGCTGAAGCGCGCCTGCGCCAACCACCACTTCTTGAGCGGCCAGAAATTCATCGGCGAGGCGCGCACCGCTCCGGGCTATCGCCTCTATGCGCTCGACGGATTCCCCGGCATGGTGGCCAAACCCGATGACCGCGAGGGCGTCGCCGGCGAGGTCTGGTCCGTCGACGCCGATGCGCTCATACGACTCGATGCCCTCGAAGGCCTGGCCGAGGGGATGTATCGCCGCGAACCCGTGCCGCTGCTCCCCCCGTTTGCCGACCGGGTGAGCGAAGGCTACATCTACGCCCGCAGCATCGCGGGTCGCCGCGAGGTCGGCTCCGAGTGGAAAGAATAGACCGCGCCGGCTAACCGCCCGCCGTTTTCAGGAATTTCTTCGGCACGCGCCGCACGCCGGTAAACTTCGCCCGGAACAGATCGTCCAGCGTCTCGCGCACCTCGGGCGCCAGCCGCTTCATCAGGTCCGCGAGCGGAGGCAGGGCTTTCTTGTCGTCCTCCTTTTCCTCCGCCGCCTCCCGCGTCGCGGCCGCCGCCACCACCGGTTCCCCGCGCTGGCGCGCATCCGCGATAAAGGCCGCCTCGGCGTTCTCGTCCGGCCACACATTCGCGCCGTTTTCGACCGGGACAGGCGCGGTCGCCGCGACCGCCTCCGCCGCATCCTCCGTCGGCGCCGCCGGCGCGGTCGCCGCGTCCGCGCTCAGAGCCATCACCCGACCGTGCCCTTCCGCCCACAACGCCGCCCCGAGGCGCGCCTCCAACCGGTCAATCAGTCCTTTTTTTTTTCGCTGTCGTCGGTTCCCGCCGGCCCGGCCGCCGCCGGCGACTCGTCGGCCAGCGCCGTCAGCTCCTTGATCAGGCTGTCGATCGCCCGCGAGCGACTCGCCTCGATGGCCTTCAGCAGCGTCACTTCAAAATTGATCTTCTCCGCCAGTCCGAGCTTCACGCTCCCCTCGCCCTCCCGCAGCCCGTCCAGCATCCGCGTGAGCTGCTCCGTGGTCATCCCCACGCCGCCGAGCGCCTCGCTCCGCCCGCCTTTCGCGATGGCATCGAGCAGGCCCGTGCGCACCAGCGCCTGCAAATCCATCAGCAGGCGCACCAAATCGCGCCCCGCCGCATCGCAGTCGTCCACGATCGCCACCAGCTTCTGGTGGTCGCCCGCGGCGAGGGCCGCGGCGAGCGCCGCGATCTTGTCGGCGGAGACGAGGCCGTAGACATCGAGCACGTCGGGCTCGGAAATTTCGGCCCCGCAAAACGAAATCATCTGGTCAAAAATCGACTGCGCATCGCGCATGCCGCCGTCCGCCATGCGCGCGATGCACGCGAGCGCGGCATCGGTGACCTTGATCTTCTCCTCCACCGCAATTTTCTTCAACCGCTCGACGATGAGTTCGCTGGAAATCGGTTTCAGATCAAACCGCTGGCAGCGGGAGATGATCGTCGGCAGCACCTTTTGCGGATCCGTCGTCGCAAAGACAAATTTCACGTGGGCCGGCGGCTCCTCCAGGGTCTTCAGCAGCGCGTTGAACGCCTGCGCCGAGAGCATGTGCACCTCATCGATGATGTAGATCTTGAACTTCCCCTGCGCCGGCGCGTAACGGACCGTCTCCCGCAGATCGCGCACCTGGTCGACGCCGTTGTTCGAAGCACCGTCGATCTCCACGACATCAAGGTGCGAGCCTTCCGCGATCGACACACACGCCGGATCATTCACGTCAAAATTCGCGTTCGGTCCGTCCGTGCAATTCAGCGCCTTGGCAAAAATGCGCGCGGTCGACGTCTTACCCGTGCCGCGCGGTCCCACAAAGAGGTAGGCGTGCGCGATGCGCCCGCGGGTGATCGCGTTGGTCAGCGTGCGCACCACGTGATCCTGGCCGACGAGGTCGGCAAAGGTCTGCGGCCGCCATTTGCGTGCGATGACTTGGTAAGTGCCCGCCATTGTGGTTGGAGCCTGCGTACAGGCGAAGGTCACTGAGCGCAACCGTCGGCCGGCTTGCAAGCAAGCTCCTCGCCGGCGGGCAGAAAAAAAGGTGGCCAGGCACTCCACGGCACTAAGAGAACGTCGTTGCCGTTGCTACCTTCCGGTCCTGGCGGAGTTCACGCGCCTGCTCATGCATGGCACCTGGCCGACGCGAACCATGCGAGGCGACGCCCCGCGCGCAACATCTATTTCAGTTTCCGTCGTCGACCGGCTTCCCGCCCGCTTTCCTGGGCTTCCCGCCGTCTTTCACCGCCGGCTTCTGGCCCGGCTGCGCCCGCTGCTTTTCCGCCCGCTGCTTTTCCGCCTGCTGCTTTTCCGCCTGCTGCCGCTCGCGCTGCTCGATAATCTGGCGTTGGTGCTCCGCCATCTCGTCCAACCGGCCGCGCTGCGCCGGCGTGAGTTCCTTGCCGAGATCTTCCTGCAAATGCTGGAAAATGATGCCCGTCTCCCGGAAATTGGTCTGCTGTTGCCGACGCAGGTCGGCGGCCGCCCGCTGAATCAACGGATTGATCCGCTCCTTCTGCTCCGCCGTGAGACCGAGCCGTTCCACATAGCGGCGCATCAACTGCGGCGCCTGCACCGCCATGCCCGGCGGCAGCTGCAGCTGCGGCACCGCCGCCGTCAGGCGCGGCACCTGCGGATTGGCCTGCGGTTGCGCGGGCGCCAGCGGCGGCTGCCCGTGAGCCGGAGCCGGCCCGGACCGCAGCGTCACCGCCGCCGGCGAAAACCGCGGGGCCAG
>JBIKOK010000250.1:0-9949 GCA_044358025.1 Opitutaceae bacterium | reverse complement strand
GATGATCGCCACCAGGTCCCCGGAGAAATCGCCGGCCTTCCACCGCAGAATCAAATCGTGAAAACAGTGATTGGCCTTCGAAACGAAGACCGCGATCCGCGCCCGCCGGCTCGACACAAGCACCCGGACCTGCATCCCGAGCGAATCCGCAAACGCCAAAAAATCCGCCGCCTCGCGGTCGGCCACCCCCTCCGCACCGGTGGGCACCCACTCGACGCGCTGGAAAAAGATCCCCGCCTGCATGTCGCGGTGCTGGTCGGCGTGCAGAATGTTGCCCCCCCGCGCAAAAATCCATCCGGACACCCGCGCAACGAGGCCGGGCTGGTCGGGACCGTGCAGGAGGGCGATGAGCGTAGGTGTGTGCATGACGAGTCAGGAAACCCAACGGGAAACGCCCTAACATCCAAGCTCCAACCTCTGAAGAAAAACCGTCCCCACGACCACCGCACCCCCGCCGGTCCCACGTTTCTTTGGAACTGGGAGGCGGGTGCGCGGAGCTTCCGCCCTCACGGCAACAGCAGCACCTTCCCAGTCGTGCGTCGCCCCTCCAGCGCCCGATGCGCCTCCGCCGCCTGCGCAAGCGGATACGTCGCGCCGATGCGCACCGTGAGCTTGCCCGCCGCCACCCAGCCAAACAGCTCGCCGGCCCGCGCCTGCAGCTCGGCCGTCGTCAGCGTATAATGGGCGAGGGTCGGCCGCGTGAAAAACAACGACCCCTTCTGCGACAACACCAGCGGCGCAAATGGCGCGACGGGCCCGCTGGAGTTCCCATACGACACAAACATCCCGCGCGGGCGCAGGCTCGCCAGCGTGCCGTCAAACGTGTCCTTGCCGATCGCATCGTAAGCCACGTCGACGCCCCGTCCGCCCGTAAACGCCTTCACCGCGTCCGGAAAATTTTCCCTCGTGTAGATGCACACCGCATCGGCTCCGGCCGCGCGCGCGAGCAGCGCCTTTTCCTCGGTGCCGACCGTCGCCAGCACCCGCGCCCCGCGCAGCTTCGCGATCTGCGTGAGCAGCAGGCCGACGCCCCCCGCCCCCGCGTGCACGAGCGCCGTATCGCCGGCCTTCAGCGCAAATGTGTCGCACGCCAGATAGTGCGCCGTCATCCCCTGCAACATCAGCGCCGCCGCCGTCTGCGTCGCGATCCCCGCGGGCACCTTCACCGCGTGCGCCGCCGGCGCGAGCGCCTCGCCGGCGTAGGCTCCGGCCACGCGCACACTCGCCACGCGGTCGCCCACGAAAAACTCCGTCACCCCCGCGCCCACCGCCGTCACCACGCCCGCCGCTTCCATTCCGAGCGTGTGCGGCAACGGCACCGCGTAGAGCCCGCTGCGCTGGTAAGTGTCGATGAAGTTCACCCCGGCCGCTTCGACGCGGAGCCGCACCTCGCCCGCTCCGGGCGCGGGCACGGCGATCTCGTCCACGCGCATTGTTTCCACGCCGCCGGTTTCATGGATGCGGATGGCGTGCATGGCGAAAAACCGGAGACCTCAGCCGACGATGTTGACGTTGCCCTTGTAGTGCTGGATCGGGCGGACGCCGACGTGCTTGTTCTTCAGCGCGTCGATCCCCTGCACCGCCGCCTGCGCGCCCGTGATCGTGGTCATGATACACACGTTGTGGGCATAGGCCGCCGAGCGGATCGCGTTTTCGTCGCGGCGCGGGATCATTCCGGCCGGCGTATTGATCACCATCTGGATCTGGCCGTTCTTGATCAGGTCGACCGCGTTCGGCCGGCCTTCCTGGATCTTGGCGAGCTTCTTCACCTTCACGCCGGCGGCGGCGAGGGTGTCGGCGGTGCCGCTGGTCGAGTAAATCGCAAAACCAAACCCCTCCAGCCGGCGCGCGATTTCCACCGCGCGGACCTTGTCGCCGTCTTTCACCGAGAGAAACACGTTGCCCTTTACCGGCAGGCCCGGCTTCGCGGCCGCCTGCGCCTTCGCAAACGCCACGCCGAGATCGTCGTCAATGCCCATGACCTCGCCGGTCGAGCGCATCTCGGGCCCGAGCGCGATCGTCGAGCCGGGGAAGCGCACGAACGGAAACACCGCTTCCTTCACGCACCAGTGCTTCGGCGTCTGTTCCTTCGTAAAGCCGAGGTCCTTGAGCTTCGAGCCCGTCATCACTTTGGCCGCGAGTTTCGCGAGCGGCACCCCGATGGCCTTAGCCACAAACGGCACCGTGCGCGACGCGCGCGGATTCACTTCGAGGACGTAGAGTTCGTTGTCCTTGATCGCGAACTGCACGTTCATCAGGCCGATCACCTTGAGCTCGCGCGCGAGTTCGTGCGTGGCCTTGCGGACGGTGTTCAACATCGCGGCCGGGAGCGTGTGCGGCGGCATCACCATCGCGGCGTCGCCCGAGTGCACGCCGGCAAACTCGATGTGCTCGAGCATGCCGCCGATCACGGACATCTCGCCGTCGCAGATGCAGTCGACATCGAGCTCGATCGCATCCTCGAGGAACTTGT
Source organism: Opitutaceae bacterium (assembly GCA_044358025.1). Classification (GTDB taxonomy): domain Bacteria; phylum Verrucomicrobiota; class Verrucomicrobiia; order Opitutales; family Opitutaceae; genus GAS368. Next base: position 7,476 of record JBIKOK010000250.1, on the reverse strand, counting down.
CGATCAGCACGGGCTTGTCGGGCATCACGTCGAACGCCTGGCGCACGACATTTTTAAATTCATCCTCGCTGTAGACGATGAACATGCCGCGCCCGCCGAGCACGAACGACGGCCGGAGCAGCACGGGGAAACCGATCTCGTGGGCGGCCTTGAGCGCGTCAGTCTCGTTCATCGCCGTGCGGTTCGCCGGCGATTTGAGGCCGGTCTTGTCGAGAATGGCGGAGAACTGTTTCCGATCCTCGGCGAGCTCGATGCTCTCCGGCGACGTGCCGATCACGTTCACGCCGTTTTTCTTCAGCGCGGTGGCGAGATTGAGCGGGGTCTGGCCGCCGAACTGCACGATCACGCCGTCGCACTTTTCCTGCTGATAGATTTCCAGCACGTCCTCCAGCGTGAGCGGCTCGAAGTAGAGCCGGTCGCTGGTGTCGTAGTCGGTCGAGACCGTCTCGGGATTCGAATTCACCATCACGCTCTCGTAGCCCATCTCGCGGAGCGCAAAGCTCGCGTGCACGCAGCAGTAGTCGAACTCGATGCCCTGGCCGATTCGGTTCGGACCGCCGCCGAGAATCATGATCTTCTTCTTGCCGCTCGGCGCCATGACTTCGTTTTCGTCGCCGTAGCTGGAATAGTAGTAGGGCGTGAACGCCTCAAACTCCGCCGCGCAGGTGTCGACCAGGCGGTAGGTCGTGTGGACGCCGCGTTGCTTCCGGTCGGCCCGCACGGTGGCGAGGTCGCTCTTGAGAATGTGGGCGAGCTGCACGTCGGAGAAACCGAACTCTTTCGCGCGCCGCAGCGCGGCGGTGTCGACGGTCGCGAGCGTGTGTTTCGCCAGCGCCTGCTCCATCTCGAAGATCTGGTGCAGCTGCGTGAGGAACCAGCGGTCGATCTTCGTGATGTCGAAGACCCGGTCGACCGAGTAACCGGCCTTGAACGCGTGGCGGATGAAATACACGCGCTCCGCGTTGGGCGTGCCGAGCTTGGCGTTGATGATCTTTTCCTCGACGGGTTCGTCGTGGCCGTGTTTGCCGCCGCCACCGAAACCGCGCGCGCCGGTCTCAAGCGAGCGCATGCACTTCTGCATCGATTCCTTGAACGTGCGGCCGATGGCCATCGCCTCGCCGACCGATTTCATCGCGGAGGTCAGCGTCGCGTCCGCGTCGGGAAATTTCTCGAACGTGAAGCGCGGGATCTTCGTCACGACGTAGTCGATCGTGGGCTCGAAGCTCGCGGGCGTGAGGCGCGTGATGTCGTTGCGCAGTTCGTCGAGCGTGTAGCCGATCGCGAGCTTCGCGGCGATCTTCGCGATCGGAAAGCCCGTGGCCTTCGACGCGAGCGCGGACGAGCGCGACACGCGCGGGTTCATCTCGATGACGACCTGGCGGCCCGTGTCGGGATCGATGGAGAACTGGATGTTCGAGCCGCCCGTCTCGACGCCGATCTCGCGGATCACGGCGAACGACGCGTCGCGCATCGTCTGAAATTCCTTGTCGGAGAGCGTCATCGCCGGGGCCACGGTGATCGAGTCGCCGGTGTGCACGCCCATCGGGTCGAAATTCTCGATCGAGCAGATGACCACGCACTGGTCCTTGTTATCGCGCATGACCTCCATCTCGTATTCCTTCCAGCCGAGGAGACACTCCTCGACGAGCACCTCGTGCACCGGCGAGAGATCAAGCCCGTTGGCGCAGATGTGCTCGAATTCCTCGCGGTTGTAGGCGATGCCGCCGCCGCTGCCGCCGAGCGTGAACGACGGACGGATGATCAGCGGAAACGCCCCGAGAAACTCCGCGGCGGCGCGCGCCTCCGGCATCGATTTCACGGTCCGCGATTTCGCGACATCGAGACCGATCTTGATCATGCACTGCTTGAAGATTTCGCGGTCCTCGCCCTTGGTGATCGCCTCGGGTTTCGCGCCGATCATCTCGACGCCGTATTTCTCCAAAATGCCGGACTTGTGGAGCTCCATCGACAGATTGAGCGCGGTCTGGCCGCCGAGGGTCGGCAACAGCGCGGACGGACGCTCAGCCGCGATGATTTTTTCCACGATCTCCAACGTGAGCGGCTCGATGTAAGTCACATCGGCGAACTCCGGGTCGGTCATGATCGTGGCCGGGTTGGAATTGATCAGAATGACGCGGTAGCCCTCCTCCTTGAGCGCCTTGCAGGCCTGGGTGCCGGAATAGTCGAACTCGCACGCTTGGCCGATGACGATCGGGCCGGCGCCAATGATGAGGATGGACTTCAGGTCAGTGCGTTTGGGCATGAGCGTAGATTTGGGCGAGAGTTGAGAGCGCCGAAACGCGCGGCAAGCGGGAAAGCGGGTCGTGACGCGGGAATCCCCGCTCAACGGTAGCAGCCGCGCGCCGCTTGCCCGATACCCGCGGCCCGGCCCACGCTGCGCCCCCTTTCGCTTCCCCTGCTCGCCCTCCTCACGCCCGCCGCCGTTCGGCCCGCTTTCGCTCTCGCTACCCCTGAGCGCCCGCGCCTCGTCGAGGCCGCCGCGGTGGCCCTTGCCGCCGAGCCCAAAACCCTCGTCGCCGCCCGCAACCCCCGCAGCGCCCGCGGACTCCACGAGTTCTCCTCCGAAGGCGACTACGGGGCGCCGGATCCCTCGGACGCCAACGCCCCCTACGTCCAGCCCGACGGCCTGACCAACCCCGACAACTTCGTCGCCCACCGCCAGCTCCGGCCGGCCTTCGTCCGCCATTTCGGTGTCCTCGCCGCGGCCGACCGCGTCACGGGCGACGAGCGCTACGCCGCGGCCGCCGTCGAACTCCTCCGCGCCGGGTTAGTCGACCCCGCGACCAAGATGAACCCGCACCGCCTCTCCTCGCAGGCCATCAAGGGCCGGAGCACCGGCCGGAGCATCGGCGTGATCGACCCCGTGCATTTGGCCGAAGTCGCGCTCGGCACGGAAGCCCTGCGGTCCTCGCAGCGCTCACGCCCGCCGAAGACGCCGCCGTCACCGGCTGGTTCCGCGACTGCCCCGCGTGGATTCGCACGCACCCCTGCGGCGTCGACGAGGGCACCGCGAAAAACAACCACCGCACCTGCTGGCCACTCCAAGCCGCGTGTTTCGCCCGCCTCGGCGGCGATCGGGCCGTACTCGCGGAGTGCCGCCAGCGCCTCACCGCCGTCCACCTCCCCCACCCGATGGCGGCCGACGGCTCGTTTCCCCAGGAACTCGCTCGCACGAAACCCTTCGGCTACTCCCTCTTCCACCTCGACGTCATGACCGGCCTAGCCGCCGCGCTCTCGACCAAGGACGACAACCTCCTGACCTTCGCCCCCGCCGAGGGTCGCAGTCTCGTCTAGGGCGTGGCCTTCCTTGGCCCTCTGTCGCCGACAAAAACGCGAGGCTAAAACATGTCCGCAAACCGGCCACCGCCACGGCCGCGCAGGCCGACTCGCCCGATCCGATCAAAACCGACGTGGTGGAGCAGAACGACTGGCCCGTGCGTCAGACCTTTCTCATTTTCGGCGCACGCGCGGCCCGCCCGCCGACCGGGCCGCGTGGTTGGCGACCTGGAAAACCCTGAACCCCGACCCGACCGTCGGGGAAATTGTCCGCCACCTCCCTGCTCGCCAGCCCGTGCTCTGGGTGCGTTGACGCGCGGGCGCTTGACCCGATTTTTCGCCGGCTAACCCAGCTTGCTCACATCCACCCCGAGCACTTTGGCCGCGGCCGGCTTGTTGCCCTTGCACGTGTGCAACACTTGATCGACGTACTGCTTTTCCTGACCTGCCAGATACTCGGCGAGGGTCGGCCAGTTCTTCAGCTCGCGCAGGCGCAGCGGCAGCTGGGCGGATGTGACCACGCGCGTCTCCGTCGTCCCGGCGATTTTCAGCACGACTTGGGTGAGCTCGGTGATGTTGCCCGGCCAATGATAGGCCCCCATGACGCCGAGCGCATCGTCGGTGAACTCGATCAGCTTCGCGTCGAAATGGGGATTCAACGCCCGCGCGGCGTAATGTTTCACCAGCGCCGGAATATCTTCCGCGCGATCCCGCAACGGCGGGAGCTGCACCGGCAGTGACGCCACCCGATAGAAGAGTTCGTCGTAAAATTTCCCCTCGTCGACCAAGCTCTCCAGATCCTGCGTCGTCGTGCAGATGAGACGGAAACCATGCGCGGTGTTGCGCAGCACACTCACCAGTTCCTTCTGCACCGGCAGCGAGAGGCACTGGAGTTCCTGCAGGTAAAGGGTGCCGCCTTTGGCCTGCTTTACCCAGACGCCACCCTCGCCGTTCTGGCCGATCAGACCGTCGCGGAAATTTGCCTCGGTGCTGAGCGCACAGTCGATGCGCACCAGCGCCGTGTCGGGGGCGCCGCTGGCAGCGTGCAGAATTTCCGCCACCTCGCCCTTGCCCGTGCCGGACTCGCCGGTGAGCAGCACCGGGGACCGCACGGTCCCCAGCTTCCTGATCTGCGTGATGAGCTTGGTGAGCCGCGCGCTCTTGCCCACGAGCCGGCTCTCGATATCGGCCGCCTTCGCGCCGACCACAATCCCGCCCGCCGCCCGCTGCGCCTGAAACTCCCGGAACTCGAGGCCGCGCCGCAACGTCGCGATCAGCTCGTCGACGCGAAAGGGTTTCTGCAGGTAATCGAACGCCCCGAATTTCAGGGCCTGCACCGCACTCTCGGTCGACGCGTAGGCCGTCATGATGATCACCACGGCGGTCGGATCGTAGGCCTTCAGCTGCTTCAGGAGCGTGATCCCGTCCATCGGCTTCATGTCGATGTCGGCCAAGACGAGGTCAAACTTGTCGGTCTTGTAACGCGCCAGGCCTTTCTCGCCATCGGTCGCAAACGCCGTCGTGAAACCGGTCGGCTGGATGACGGCGTCGAGCATCTCGTGGATGGACACGAGGTCGTCAACTATGAGGACAGATGGCATGGGCGGTGGACGGAAAGATCGCGACGCTCCGGGGAACGCCGCGCATTGTCAAATCGGCGAAGGCCCCGTCCGCTTACAAACCGCCCGCCACGGCACCGAGTTGGAAGATCGGGAGGAACATCGCCATGACGATGCCGCCGACGACGACGCCGAGGAAAACGATGAGCATCGGCTCGATCAGGGAAGTCAGCGCCGAGACCGTGGCCTCGCACTCGACGTCATAGAAATCGGCGATCTTGTTCATCATGCCGTCGACATTGCCGGTGGATTCGCCGGCCTTCACCATGTGCTTCATCATCGGCGGAAAAAATTCGTTGGTCGCGAGCACCTCGGAGACCTGCCCGCCCTGGCTGACGTGCTTGGCGATTTCCTCGCAGGCGTCCTCAATCTGGCACTTGCCGCTCGCCGACGACACGATCTCGAGCGTGCGCAGGATGGGCACGCCGGAACGGATGAGCGTCGCATAGGTCCGGCAGAACCGGGAGAGCGCGATCTTGTGGATGAGGTTGCCGAAGATCGGCGCCTTCACGAGGAAGCTGTCCTTGGTGCGGCGGCCGTTCGGCGTGGCGACAAACTTGCTCCCGCCCCAATAAATGCCGTAACAGACCAATCCAATCAGCCACCAGTAGGCCTTCATGAAATTGGACAGGTCGATCAGGAACTGCGTCGGCGCGGGCAGCTTCGCCCCGAAGTCCTTGAACATGTCCGCAAACACCGGGATGACGAAAATCAGCAGCACGTTGACGAGCGCGAGGGCCAGACCGATGACCGCGATCGGGTAGGTCATCGCGGATTTCACCTTCTTGGTCAGCTTGACCGTGGACTCGAAGTAGCCCGCGACCTTCATGAGAATTTCCGCCAGACCACCGCTCGCCTCGCCGGCCTCAACCATCGAGACGAACAGCGTGTTGAACGAGTGCGGAAATTTCTTCACCGCCGCCGAAAATGAATTGCCCTGCGAAATGTCGCCGCGCACGTCGCGGATGACGATGCGGAAACACGGATCCTCCGTCTGGTCCTGCAACGCCTCCAGGCACTGCACGAGCGGCAGACCGGCGGCGAGCAGCGACGCGATCTGCTGGGTAAAGAGCGCGAGCTCGCCCATGGGGAGCTTGTAAGTCTTGGCCTTCTTCTCGAGCGATTTTTGCTTCGCGAGCGCCTGCGCCGCCTTGACGCTGACCCCTTTTTTTTGCGCACCCGGATCGAGGCGCGTGGGCTGGGACTGCCCGGAGGACGCGGAGGAGATCAATGCCATGGGCCTGACACAAAGGCACGCCCGGCCGAGCCGCAACCCCTTTTCAAGAAGGACAACGTTAAAAAATCGGTGAGAAACACGTAGCCGTCCGCTCCCGGTCGACTGGCGGACGCCGTCACGGCCCGCCACCGCCCCCAAGCCTCCGGCACACCCTATTTCACCCTATATCGCGCCGAACGCCCCGGGTGTAGCTTCCCGGCACCATGCCTGACGCCCCCAATTCATCGCCCAAGAAATCCGCTCCACCCGTCGCTGCGGCCGCCAAACCCGCGTCGCGGGACTCCGGCGCGGACCAGACCACGCCGCCGGACCAGCCTCGGCCCGCGACGACGCTCCCGATCCTCTCGCTCTCGCTCGGCGCCTTGTCCGTGGTGCTCTTCGCGCTCGTCGTGGTCTTTGCCACCAGGGTCAGCACCCGGGACAAGACCCTCACGCAAAACCGAAACCGCGCCGAACAACACGAGGCCGCCACCACCCTGCTGCGCGCGCAGCTCGACGAAGCCAAGCTGACCGCGACCAAGCATCACACCCAGGTGACGGAAACCCTCGCCGCTTCCGCCCTGCTCAAGACCCGCGTCGATGAGACCAAAGCGGGCGCCGCCGAACTCCAGATCCAGTTGGACAAGGCGCGGACCATTTCCCACGGCTTCCAGTCGCAGATGGAAGACGCCAAAGTGGCTTCCATCCGCCAGCAGGGCGTGACCGAAATCGCCAAATCGCAGGCCGCGGTGATGCAGACCCAGCTCGACGAGGCAAAAACCGACATCGCGCGGCTCCAGGGCCAACTGGAAGAATCCCGCGCCCGCTCCGCCACCCTGCACGCGCGGGCGGAAAAAGCCGAAGCCGACTTCATCCAGCTGCAAAAAACGCGCCCGAAAAACTGATGACGGACCGCCGGGGCAAAAATCCGACAGAGAAAAGCTGGAGCGGGCGGAGGGAATCGAACCCTCGAGGCCAGTTTGGAAAACTGGAGTTTTACCACTAAACTACGCCCGCATGGCGCAGCCGCAGCTTCGCCCGCCCCCGGCGCCGCGGTCAAGCTCGCAGCGCGCCGCCCCCCAACGAAGACGCACCTCGGTTTCTCGCCGCGCTCGGTTCCCCCGGATCGGGCCGTGCGCTCCGCACGCGCTTCCACGCGTCACGCCACGACCTGCGATCCGCCGCCCGCGAAGCGGCCGCCCCGCCTCGGACGGCGGCGGCAGGAAAGTGAGATGCGCCCACCGCCAAACCGAAACGCCCTCAAGGCTCGGAGCCCGGCTCACGGTTGCGGCCGCCGCCCTTCAAGCTGCTCAGGTAGGCCACCACATCGCGAATCTCCCGCGG
>JBIKOK010000249.1:0-10002 GCA_044358025.1 Opitutaceae bacterium | reverse complement strand
ACCGTTTTGCCCGCGCCGACGTTCTTCGTGTCAAAGGCCGCCGTGCCGCCGGTGAGCGTAACGACGTCGGCTCCGACCACGCCGGTCAGATTACGCGCCGTCACCGTCGCCGTCGTGTTGCCGTCGTAGGTCTTGTCCGACGCCGTGAAGGTGCCCGTCAGGCCGAAGGCCGTCACGGCCAGTTGGCCGTCAGTATACGTGATGGCGTAATTGGCCGCGGCAAAGGTGCCGCCGGTCGCCGCGCTCGGGGTGAGCGCGTAGTTGCCGACCGTGGCGCCGGTCGTGGTGCCGCCGCTGGCCGCGAGCGTCACGGTGCCGATCGTCTCCGCGCCCACCAAGCCCGCGCTGGTGAAGGCGTTCGAGCCGGCCCCGTAGGTCTTCGTGCCGCCGAAGACTTTCGTGTCGTTGCTCGCGGTGATCGTGAGCGCCTTTTGCGCGATCGTGAACGCGGTCGCGCTCGAACTTGACGCATTGAAGTTTGCATCGGCCGCAACCGACGCGGTCACCGTGTAGCTGCCTGCATTCGTTGGTGGGTTCGCGCTTGGTCCGTAGGTCGTGCCGCCTGTTCCTGCGTAGCTGAGTGTGACGGCCCCGGTGGAGCCGCCCGTGTTTACATCGGCGGCCACCGGTCCTTGGACGGCGCCGTTGTAAGTGTAAACTCCGGGAGTTACCGTGATCGTCGAGCCTAAGGCCGTGACCGACAGTTGGCCGTCCGCGTACGTGATGGCGTAGTTGGCCGCCGCAAACGTGCCGCCGGTCGCCGCACTCGGGGTGAGGGTGTAGTTGCCGACCGTGGCGCCGGTGGCGGTGCCACCGCTGGCCGTGAGCGTCACGGTGCCGATCGTTTCCGCACCGACCAAGCCCGCGCTGATGAAGGCCGTCGAACCGGCGCCGTAGGTCTTGGTGCCGCCGAAGACTTTCGTGTCGTTGCTCGCGGTGATCGTGAGCGCCTTGGGCGCGATGGTCAGGGAGCCGGCGGCGAAGGTGAGGGTGTAGTTACCGCTGGTCAGGCCGCTCGGGGTAATGGTGTGGGCCCCGGCTTGGGTCGCCGTCGCGGCCGCTCCGCCGAAGGCGAGCGCGCCACCGAGGACGCCAGTCGTTTCGCTGTTCACGAAACCGGTGTAGCTCACCGTGTATCCGCCCGTGTAGGTCGCGCCGTCGTAGGTCTTCGTTTTGTTCTCCGCGGTCACCGTCAGCGGGGCCGTCGTGATCGCCGCGGTGAGCCCCAGGGGCGTGAGCGTGTAGTTGCCCGCATCGCCGCCGGTGAGGGTGAGACCGGAAACCGTCACGTTCTTGCCGGCGCCGACGCCGGCCGTGGCAAACGCCCCGGCCGCCGTGCCCGTCAACGCCACCGCCTCGGCGCCGACGATGCCCGCGAGGGCCGCGGTGCCGGTGAGGGCGGCGGGCAAGGTGCCCGTGTAGACTTTGTTCTGCGCGGTGAGACCGGTGATCGTGAGCGCCTTCGCCGTGATCGCGGCGGTGGTCGTGCTGACCGTGGCGAGCGTGTAGTTGCCCGCATTCGCGCCGGTCAGCGTGGCGCCGGTCAACGTGACCGTTTTGCCCGCGCCGACGTTCTTCGTGTCAAAGGTCGCCGTGCCGCCGGTCAGCGTAACGACGTCGGCTCCAACCACGCCCGTGAGGTTGCGCGCCGTGACCGTCGCCGTCGTGTTGCCGTCGTAGGTCTTGTCCGCGGCGGTGAAGGTGCCGGTCAAATTGACTTTGCCGATCGTGAAAGCGGTGGGAGCGGAGCTGGCCGCGTTGAAGGTCGCCGTGGCGGCGACGGAGGCGGTCACGGTGTACGTGCCGGCCGCGGTGGGTGCCGTGGCGCTGGGTCCGTAGGTCGTGGTGCCGGTGCCGACGTAGCTGAGGGTAATCGTGCCCGTGGAGCCACCCCGGTTGACCTCGGCGGCGCCGGGACCTTGGGCGGCGCCGCTGTAGGTGTAGGTCCCGGGGGTCACCGTGATTGTCGGGGTGGTCAGGGCCGCAGGGTCGGCAAAATTGATCGCCAGATCGGCCCGCGTGTATCCGGTCACCGCAGCGGCGTTGTTGCCGGTGAACGAGGTGTCGCCGAAGGTCACGCTGAGATTGGCGAGGTTATTGGCAATGGCGTGGGCGGTGGCGTTGCCCGAAAAACTCAGCGTGACATGGGTGGCGTCCACGCGCGTGACAACGGCGGTTAGACCCGCCGGAACATTGGCAAACGTCACGCCGGGCAAAGCGGCCCCGTTGGTGCCAGTAAACGTCGTATTGGCCAAGGTGATCGTGGACGTGGCCGTGATTGAGCCATCATTCGCCGCAGCTTCGGCGAACGAAGTGGTGCTGTAGGCCAGATTGGCCGCCGGCGTGCCGGTGACCGTGGTCACGCCCGTCCAAGCCGGTCCGACACTGAAATCGAAAGAGAAAAACGCCTGACCGCCCGCGAGGGCAACGCCGGCGCGCACCTGAAAACTACTGATCGAATCATAATAAACACGGACTCGGTAGCCATCCGCCGTGAGGGTGGCGGTTGGGTTGTTGGTGGCCGCCGTCGCCTGGAACCGCACCGAGCCATCGGCCAGCACGGTGGTGCTGAGGGTGGTGCCGTTGGCCAACTCGTATTGCCGGAATCCCTTAAAATCCTGGAACTGGCGATCCGCGCCGCCGGCGGAATCGATGTCGTAAGAATTGACGACGACGTTCTGCAACGTCACCGGCGTTCCGGTGCCCGCACCCGTGTAGGTCCCGCCCAAGTAAAAATCGACCTTCAGCTGAACGTTACCCCCTGCCCCATTAGCGGTGATATTCGGCTGCAGCGGATTCACCTGAGTCGAGGGGTTAGTCGTACTGTCGTAGGTGTTGAACGCAATGTTGCTGGACGTCGTGGTGACCACCGCATCAATCACCTGAGCGCCGAGCGTGATGACATTATTGAAACGGACAATGTCCCCGGTCGCCGTGCCGGTTCCGACCATGTTCGTCGCGTTAGCGCCCGTGCCGGTCTGCCGAAATACCAGCGTGCCTTGGGCGGCATCGAAAACAGTGGCCAAAACCCCCGTCCAGCCCGCCGCCCCCAGATTGATCGGCTCCGCCTGGAGTGCCCCCAGTCGGAAATCCAACCCTCCGTGGCCGCCCGCGGCGTGCGTTCCGGTTGCCCGGGAACTGGCCGCCACGCTCCCGCCGATCACGTGCCCGAGGCGTTGCACGAAGGCACGCCCTTCCGCGCCGTCTGCGACGTTGCAACCATAGATCAAGAAATCACCCCGTCCGCCCAGCGCCCGGCGCACGCCCAACAGTTCATCGCGCGCGCGGTCCACCGCGGTCGCATCGAGCAAGCGGGTGCCCAGATTGATTTTCCCGACCTCGCCATGGGTAATCAGATGGATCGCCCCCAGCTCGGGACGACCGCGCAGGGTGTCGACGATTTGGGTCAGGCCATCGCGGCGGTGGTCCAGAATCACCACCCCGTGCCGGGGCCGCGCCGCAGCGGCGATCTTCTCGAAGCCAATGATATCGTCGGAGATGAACACCATCTCCTGCGCGCCGCGTGGCGACCGGGCGTCTTGCCGGGTGTCGCCGCGATCACCCGCGATGCGCCCCTCGCTCCCCGCGCCGGTCTCAATCACTGCAGCAAACGTGTCCGCCGGTTCGAAACCGTCGCCGACGCCCGCCTGCAGCAGGCTGGTCGCCGCCAGCCCACAGAACAAACCGAGCCATGAAAATCGGACCAGCCGGAATAATAAAATAGCGTGACGCATGTTGGTAAAATTTTGAAGAGGAGCCCCCCACCTATCTCGTAGCCCACCGCCGGGGCCGCTCGCGGTGATTCAGCACGGTTCCCTGCCCCACCCGCTCAGGCGCAGGCGGAGCGGAAGGCGGCGGTGTTGGCCACAACCGAGTCTGTAGGGCGGAAGGCATCCGTTCAGTGGTTTCGCAAAAACGCAGAGCCCCCTAAGGTGCCTCGCCAAAACCCCGCTGCATCGATAAAACGCCGCAACCTAATTGAACATGACTCGTCATACCCCACTCAGCCAAGTCGCAGGGGCGGAAACGAGGCAAGAGGCTTGACGGATTCTTGTCGCTCTCCGGCTCTATTTTTTCTGATTTCCGACAAAATGGTGCGGTAACTACGTATTGCATGCCCCTCAGGGCCACCGAACCGGCTGGTGCGAGGCGTGAACTCCATGCCGCATCCGGCAAAAGCAGCGGGGGAATAAAACCCGTCGGCGAGGTTTCCAGGCGTGAGTATGACCTCGGTCGTCGGGACGCCGAGGGGCCGAGCGGATCAGGGCGAATGAGGGAACGAGGGGGGCAAACCATCCGTGGCGTGATGAGCCGGGGGGCCGCCTTCCGCTGCGGCATCAGGCCGAGCCACCGCCGGTTTTCAGGCCCGCCAACCCCAGACCGGCCCGCCCCACGTGTTCGATCACGGCCCATACCTCGCCGACCAGCCCGGGCCCACCGCGCATCGCCCCCGGCGCGCCCTCCCTCGGGTCGAGACGGAGAATGGAGGCCCGGATGGGGCGTGCCGCCGGCTGCGCTGGGCGCCCGGACACAGCAGCCTCATTGGCCCCGATCGCCCCCCCCACCCGCTTCCATGATGTCGCCCGCCGGTCAGCGTACAGCCGTCCAAAGCAAACTCCCGGCAAAGCCCAGAAACACCACCCCGAGCGTGCGATCAAGCCAGTGCCCATACCGCCAGAAAGCTCGTCGTACGTCTGCCCGGGTGAAGAACACCGACACCAGGGCAAACCACGCCATCGTCACCCCCGCCATCCACAACCCATAGCCGACTTGCACCGGCTTCGGCGTTTGCGGGCTCACGATCAGCACAAACAGCGAAATAAAAAACAGCGTCGCCTTCGGGTTGAGCGCGTTCGTCAGAAAACCCGTCGCAAACGCCGCCCTCGCCGTGGGCAGCCCGGCGGCGCCCGCCGCGCCCGCTCCACCCGCAACGTCCGCCGGCGGCCGGGGTTTCGCCCGCAACGACTGCACTCCCAGCCAGGCGAGATAGGCCGCCCCCGCATATTTCACCGCAGCAAACCACCAAGCCGAACTCTGGATCAGCAGGCCGAGCCCCAGCAGCGAATACCCCACGTGCAGCAAGATTGCCGTCCCGATGCCGATGCTCGTGAGGATCGCCGTCCGCCGCCCGAAGACCACGCTCTGGCGCAGCACGATCGCAAAATCCGGCCCCGGACTCGCCACCGCGATCAGATGCGTCGCCGCAACCGCGGAAAACTCGAGCCAATAACCGTGCATCGCGCGTCCGCCTCAGTCCGCGGCCTTCACAGCGCGATCAGCTTGAACGACGGATCGGCGATCATCTTGTCGATTTGCTTCCCCTCGACAAACGACCGCACCGCCCGGCTCTCGGGAAATTTTTTCTGCGCTTTGGCGAGCACGCTCCGCGCGTCGTCCACGCGGCCGAGCAGCGCGAGCACATAGACCTGCTGCAGCCACGGCCCCGGGTCCGGCGCCGCTCCCGCCTTCGCGTTCGCCGCCGCCCCTTCATAGGCCTGCAACGCGCCCTGATACGCCGTGCGCGCCGCGTCCTTTTTCCCCAACCGCACGCGGATCGAACCCAGGTCCACCCAGTATTTCCCGGTGTCCGGGCAAAGCTCCGCGGCCTTCACCAGCAGGCCTTCTGCGCGGGCCAGGTCCTTCAGCTGCAGCGCAAACTGCGCCTCGCTGTCGAGTGCCGCGGCCTCCTTCCGCTGCAGCGAGGTGATCTCCTTCGACGTGGGACTGCAGCCCGGCGTCCCGCACAGGACGACCACGGCCAGGCTGAAAAACACGCGCGTTTTCATGGTGATGCTCCCATTGCGAGCAGTTGCCCGTGGATCGTCAATCCTGCGGGCAACCCACAGCGAAGCCCGGCCCGACCACCGCTCACATATCCGGCGGCACGTTGGCGATGGCTTCCTCAATCGTCGTGAGCCCCATCTTCACCTTCAAAATACTGTCCTGGTGCAGCGTCTTCATCCCGTTGCGCTGCGCGATTTTTTTCAACTCCGCCGATTCGGCCTCCTTGTTGATCGCCGCGACCAGTTCCTCGTTGCTGACCATCAACTCATGGATGCCCACGCGGCCCTTGTAGCCGCTGCCCCCGCACTTCGGGCAACCTTTCAGGTTCGCCTTGAAAATCGGCCCGCTCCAACCGATCGCCCGCTGCATGATTTCTTCCTCGCGCCCTTCCGGCGTATAGGGGACGCGGCAGGTCTTGCACACCCGGCGCATCAGGCGCTGCGCACACACGCACAGCAGCGATGACGACACCATGAAGGGCTCGACCCCCATCTCCGTGAGACGCGAGATCGTCGTCGGCGCGTCGTTGGTGTGGAGCGTCGAGATCAGCAAGTGACCGGTGAGCGCGGCCTCGACCGCAATGCCGGCCGTTTCCTTGTCACGAATTTCACCGACCAGAATAATGTCGGGGTCCTGCCGGAGAAACGCGCGCAGGGCCGTCGCAAACGTCAGCCCGATCTGCCGGTGCATCTGCATCTGGTTCAGACCGGGGAGGGTGTATTCGATCGGGTCCTCCGCGGTGCGGATGACGATGTCGGGCGTGTTGATCTCGTTCAGCGCCGAATACAGCGTCATCGACTTGCCGGAGCCGGTCGGGCCGCAGTGCAAAATCATTCCATAGGGCTGGCGGATACACTCGCGGTATTTCTCGAGATTCTCCTCCGAGAAACCGAGCGCCGGCAGCGGCAGCGTCGTCTTCTGCTTGTCGAGAATACGCATCACGATGCCCTCGCCGTGATTGAGCGGCGCGGTCGAGACGCGCAAATCGAGATCGATGTTCTTCTTCGTGTATTGCTTGAAAATGATGCGGCCGTCCTGCGGCATCCGGCGCTCGGAGATGTCGAGGTTGCACATGATCTTCAGCCGCGCGATCAGCGCCGGACCGACCTTCTTCGGCAACCGCAGCTTCTCGTGGCAGATGCCGTCGATGCGGTTGCGGACGATAATTTCCTTCTCCTGCGGCTCGATGTGGATGTCGCTCGTGCCGGCGAAATACGCATCCTCGATGATCCGGTTCGCGAGCTGGATGATCGGGCCGGACTCCTCGTTGACGTCCTCCTCCTTCAGTTGCCCTTCGGCATGAGTTTCGCCGTATTCGGCGCCGATCTGCATGATCACGTCGTCGAAGCCGCCGCCCCCGCGGTCCTGGCCCTTGACGAACTTGTCGCGGATGTCCTTTTCGCGCGCCAGCAGGCGCACGACGCGCTTGCCCGTCATCTCCTGAATCTTCGTCGGCAGCGTGACCTCGAACGGATTCGCAAACGCCACCAGCAGCATCTCGCCCACCTGCCCGACCGGCAGCACGAGGTTTTCCTTGCAGAAATCCTCCGGGATGCGCTCGAACGTCTGCGAGGTCAGCCGGTAATGCGCCACGTTGAAGGGCGAAAGGTTCAGCGCGCGCGACTTCGCCACGAGGCACTGGAACGCCGTGACCTTGAACTCCTCCTGCAGCAGCTTGTCGAGCGCTTCGCCGCTGAGGTCCTCCGGCCGCGCGGATAGCGCCGCGCGCTGGTCGCCGTCGAGCCGGCCCATGTCCACGAGTTTCGCCACAATCTGCAGCTGGATTTTTCCGAGAGGCATGGTCGGTTATTTCGCCGGCGCGGGCACCGGAATCGCCACCGGCAAAATGGGCGCGGTGGAATGGTCCAGCGGCAGTTTTTCGAGGTAGTCGGCGATGCCTTCCAACGTCGTGCCGAACCAGATGATCGGACCTCCGAGCTGTTTCTCCCAAAATGCCCGCACCGCCGGGCTCAGATAATAGGCGGTCGCCACGAAGTGAAACTCCTCCTCGCGGTCAAACGGCACCGACCACGTCGCCCAGCACGCACCCACGTCCAGGCCCTTCTTCGATTCGTCCGGCACCTCGTAGTCGCGCAAATCCACCAGCCCCACGCCTTCGCTTTCCACGAGATGGTGCAACACGTCGTCCTCCTTGATCACCTTCATGTCGAACGCCAGAATCCCCAAGATCGTGCTCTGCCGCAACTGCTCCGTCGCCACGATCTCGATCAGCTTCTCGTTCGCCGTTTCGAGGTCCTCGATTTTCACGAGATTGTGCTCCACGAGATTCGCGCCCAGCAGCCGGTTGGCGCGCATCATCAGGGGACGGTGTTCCTTGGACATGGGACCGAATTTTTGGCTCAGACCGCGGCTTCAGACGACTTTTTTTCCTGGGCGCGGAACTTCGTGACCCGTTTTAACAATTCTTTCTTGAGCTGATCGAGGCCCACCGCCGTGAGACAGGAAATCTCGATCGTCTCGGCCGTCTTGTAACGGGTCTTGAACTTCTTGAGCTGGGCGGCCGCTTCCGGGACATCCATCTTGTTGGCCACAACCAGGCGCGGCTTCTTCAGCAACGCCGGATCGTAGAGTTTCAGTTCGTTGAGGAGGTGCTTGTAATCGTCGCGCGGGTCGCGCGCATCGGTGCCGGCCATGTCGACGAGGAAAATCAGCAGCGCGCAGCGCTCGATGTGCCGCAAAAACCGATGGCCGAGGCCGCGGTTGTCGTGCGCCCCTTCGATCAGCCCGGGCACGTCCGCCAGGAGCAGACGCTTGGTGCCTTTCACCTCGTCGGAATAATCGATCACGCCGATCTGCGGATGCAGCGTCGTGAACGGATACGCGGCCGTCTTCGGCCGCGCCTTCGTGATTCGGGTCGTGAGCGAGGATTTGCCCGCGTTCGGGAAACCCACCAGCCCCACGTCCGCGATGCTCTTCAGGATGAGCCGATATTCGCCGCGCTGGCCGTCGAGACCGGGATTGGCCCGCTTCGGCGCCCGGTGCGTCGAGGTCTTGAAGTGCGTGTTGCCCCACCCGCCGTTGCCGCCTTTGCACAGGACCACGCGCTGGCCGTCCTCGACAATTTCGGCGACGGGCTTGTCGGTGGCCAGATCGATGACGATCGTGCCGAGCGGCATCCGCATCTCGCACGGCTTGCCGTCGCGACCGTGGCAATCGGCCCCTTGGCCGTGTTCGCCGCGCTCGCCGCGCCAGTGGGGCTGAAACTTGTAATCCACGAGATTGTTCGTGTTCACGTCGCCAATCAGCACGACGTCGCCCCCGCGGCCGCCGTCGCCGCCGTTGGGTCCGCCCCAGGGCTCGTATTTTTCCCGGCGGAAGCTGATACAGCCCCGCCCGCCGTCACCGGCCGATAATTTCACCGTGCATTCGTCAACAAACATGGACCCACGATGCAGAAGCCCGCGCGTTTGCCAAGGGATGGATTCCGAACGGGCCGCGCGAACGGCGACCGGCCCCGAATGTGGCCGCTCGCCGCGGGGCCGGGAAACAAAACGAATTTCCCCGGCTTTGACTTTCCCTCGATGACCATTCCCTGCGCGCGCTGACCCAGCCAACTCGATCCGCCCGCCCGCGCATGCCGGCACTTGCTTTCGATACCGCGCTTCCCCGCGGCCTCGGGCGTGCGGCTGTTCCACCTGCGGTCGCGCGCGCCGTTGCCGCTGGGCCCACGGCTGACCCCGCTCTTGGCCAACGGGGCCCTCGCGATGACGCTGTTTTTCCTCCTCTCCGGCGCGGTCTTGGCGCTGGGCCACCGCGACCTCCGGCTGGAGGCCGCCGATCTCGCCACTTTTTATCGGTCCCGCGTCGCGCGCATCATGTCCGCTTTTTTGACCATTCAGGTCCTGGGTCTGTTTTGGTTTCCGCCCGCCCTGGTCGGCGGCGGGCCGAAATGGACCTCTGTGAATGCGTTCTCGTTCGCCGGCCTGCAGGCGTGGTTACTCGCCAGGATGTCCTACCGGGCCAACGGCGGCACCTGGTCCATCTCCGTCGAACTTTTTTTACGCGCGTTTTCCCGTCGCCCCGCCGGTCATGCGGCCTGCCCGCCGCCCATTCGGGATCGCCCGGGTGGTGGTCTATTTGGCGCTGGGCTGCAGTGTGCTGGGGTTGATCGGCTGCGCAGTCGCTGAAAATTTCTTTTCCTATATCGCCCCCTTGTGCCGGTTGCCGGAATTCCTCTTCGGTATCGTCGTCGGCCTG
>JBIKOK010000057.1:0-33115 GCA_044358025.1 Opitutaceae bacterium | reverse complement strand
TCTGACGGTGGGGGATGTGGCGTTTCAGAATCCGGGGTGGCAGCTTTCGATTCAGAACTGGGTTAATTTGTCGGACTATTTTTACGCGTTGAATTTTACGGGGGTGACGCCCGATACGCGCGGGACGGCGCCGCAAAATCAGGTCGGGTTCACAGGATTTTCCGGGAACGTCACGGCGTGGCAGTCATACGACAAACAAATCACGCCGGTGCCGGAGCCGGGTTTCTATGGGGCGATGTTCGGGGCGGTCGCGGGCGCGCTGGTCGCGGGGCGGCGGTGGTGGGCGGCGCGCCGGCGCGTTCGGGGCCCGGCCCGCAGAGACGGCTTGCGCCCGGCGGGGCGCGGAGCGAAGTCTTGGGCGCGGGGGAGCCGGCTGGGTTCTTCCGCATGAACGACGTGCCCGCCGAAATCCTCCTATCCCCCCGTGTGCTCCTCGTGGAGGACGAAAAAAAGACGCGTGAATCGGTGGCGGAAGGGTTGCGGATGGAGTCGTGGGACGTGACCGCGGCGGCGGATGGGGGCGAGGCGACCGGACTGCTCGAGCGGGGGGCGTTCGATCTCATCGTGCTCGATGGGATGCTGCCGGACCGGGACGGCCTGGACGTGCTGCGGCAAACGCGGCGGCGCGGGGTGCAGACCCCGGTGCTGATGCTGACGGCGCGGGGGGCGGTGGACGACCGCGTGCTGGGCTTGGAAGCGGGCGCGGACGATTATCTCGCGAAGCCGTTCGCGTTTGTGGAACTGCTGGCGCGGTGCCGGGCGCTCTTGCGGCGGCCGGTGCTGGGCGCGGGAAAATTACTGAACTGCGGCGATCTGCAGCTCGACACGCGGGCGCGCGTGGCGGTTCGGGCGGGAAAGGAAATTGCGCTGACGCCGCGCGAAGTCGACATGCTGGAGTATCTGCTGCGTTACCAGGGGCAGATTGTGACGCGTGAGATGCTCGAGCGGGACGTGTGGAAGCAGGCGCACCGGTTTACGTCGCTGGACAATGTGATCGACGTGCAGCTGATGCGGCTGCGCAAGAAAGTGGACGGCGAGGGGGCGGAGAAACTCATCCATACGCTGCGCGGGCTCGGTTACCGGCTGGGGAAGGAGGCGGGGTGAAGGCGTGGTGGCGGCGGCGCACGCTGCGTTTTCGGCTGGCGGCGTGGTATGGGGCGGGCGGGACGCTGCTGTTGGCGGTGTTTTCGGCGACGCTCTATTTCTATGTGGCGGAAACGATAGCGCGTCCGCTCGATTTTGAGTTGCGCCACGATTTGGCGGAAATCCGGGAGCATCTCGCGATCACGGCCGACGGGCGGATGAGCTGGGACGGAGCGGAGGTGACGGATCTGGCGCGCTGGGCGGCGGAGAATCCGTGGTTCGAGTTGTGGAATGCGGAAGGGCACCTGGTGCGGCGGTTCTGGCCGTTTACCGAGAGCCGCGTGGAGTCGTTGCCGGTGGCGCCGGAGCCGGGGCGGGACCGCATTTCGATCTTTAATGTCGCCCGCGACCTGCGGCTGCGGGTGCTGTCGGTGCGCTACGCGGTGCCGGAGCGGGGCGAAACGTGGATGATCCGGGTGATGACGGTGCACCGGCCGATGGCCGACGGACTGGGGGCGTTGCGCCTGATCATCGTGGTGGCGCTGCCGGTCGTGATCGTGCTGTTGGTGGTGGGAGGCTACGCGCTGACGCGCCGCTGGCTGAAGCCGCTCGACCTGATGGTGGCGGAGGCGAACCGGATCACGGCGGACGATCTCGGCCGGCGGTTGCCGGTGGTCAATCGGCACGACGAACTGGGCCGGCTCGCCGGGGTGTTCAACGTGACGCTCGACCGGCTGGAGGGGTCGTTTGTGGCGCTGGACCGGTTTGTGGCGGATGCGTCGCACGAGTTGCGCACGCCGCTAACGACGTTGCGCAGCGTCGGGGAGGTGGGTTTGCGCCGGAGCCGCACGACGGAGGAATACCGCGAGATCATCGGCTCGATGCTGGAGGAGGCGCAACGGTTGCAGTTGCTCACGCAGCGGTTGTTGGAACTGGCGAGCATGCAGGGCGGCGCATCGGCGGTGCAGCGCGCGCCGATGCGGGTCGACGAGTTTGTGCGGGTGTGCGTGGGCGAGCTGGGGATATTGGCGGAAAACAAGAATCAACGGATCGTGTTGGAAACGGTGGCGTGCGCGGCGAACACCGATCCGGTGCTGTTGCGGCAGGCGGTCCAAAACCTCGTCGACAATGCGATCAAATACAGTCCCGACGGTTCGACGATCCGGGTGGGGGTGCGGGTGGCCGCGGGCGGGGAGTGCTGCGTCGAGGTGACGGACGAGGGCCCGGGCATTGGCGCGGAGTTTCGGGCGCAGCTCATGGCGCGATTTTACCGGCCCGACAGTGGGCGGGGGCGGGGGCGGGGCGGCTTCGGGCTGGGCCTGGCGCTCACGAAAGCGTATCTGCGGCTGCTGGGCGGCACGGTGGAGTTCGAGCCGGCGCCCGGGGGCGGCAGCACGTTTCGGCTGACGTGGCCGAGCCAGTGAGGCGAGGCGAAGGGTGGGGGCACGTGGGGTGCTGACAGGAATGTCAGGCGGCTTCGATTGTTCTTGGTTGGGGAGATGAAACTGTGGCGTTCCCACTCCTGAGTGATGTTGCGAGTTTTACCCCTATCTGGCGCGCCCGAGCGTTCGCGGCGGCTGCTTTGCTTTCGAAAAAACGTCGCGCCCCCTGCGACCCCATCCCGCCCCCTCGGGGGGTGGACGCGAGTGTGCGTCGTCGCTCTGCTGGTCGCCTACGCGGCGATGGCCTATACGGCATCGTTGGCGAAGGGATGCTCCTTCGATGAAGCGCAGCAGTTGGCCGTGGGCTACAATGTCTGGCTCAACGCGGATTATCGGATCGAGGGGGCCAACGGTGATTTCATCAAACGGTGGGCGACGTTGCCGTACTTGATCTCGCGGCCGGATTTCGTCGACCGGGACGATCCGGCCTGGAAGCGCGGCGACGCTTATGAGCTGGGCCGGCGATTCTTCTTCGACGTCGGCAACCAGCCGGAAAGATTGCTGCGCCAAGGCCGGGCGATGGTGGTGGTGCTCGGGGTGGTGGCGGGTTGGTTGGTATTTGCGTGGTCGCGCGCTTTGTTCGGCACGGCGGGCGGACTGGTTTCCCTGGGCTTGTTCGCGTTTAGTCCGCACATGTTGGCGTTGGGCGCGATCGTCTCCACCGACATGGCGGTAACGCTGTTGCTGCTGGCCTCCACGCGGTGCGTCTGGGGCTTGCTGCACGAGGTGACCTTGGCGCGTGGGGTGGTGAGTTTGGGGGTCGTGGGCCTGTTGGTTTTGGCGAAGTTGTCGGCGCTGGTGATTATCCCGATTACGGTCGCACTGGTGGCCGTGAGGCTCTGGGCCGGAGGAAGCTTGTGGGTGGCGTGGCGTGGTCGGCGGTGGGAATTGGTCGGTCGGCGGCCGCAGGTGGCCGTCATCGGGGCGATGGTGGTGCTCCACGGTGTCGGCGGTTGGGTGGCGATCTGGGCGCACAATGGATTTCGCTATGAGGCCCGGCCGGGCCCGAGTGAGACCGGACCGTTTTCGAGCCCGCCGGAACCGGGCGACTCCGCAATTTCGGCCTTCGCGGCGGCGGCGGACTGCGCGGAGCGGGCGCACTTTTTTCCCGAGGGATTTCAGCGGGGACTCGACGAGTTGGTGGGGAACACCGCCAGCCTGCCGGCGTTTATGGGCGGTGAATGGAGGGCCGGAGGGTGGCGCAGTTTTTTCCCCTACACGCTGTGGGTAAAGTCGTCGCCGTCGCTGCTCGGGCTAGTGGGGGCGGCGGGATTTTTCCTTTGGTCCGGGTGGCGAAGGCGACGCGCACGGCCCCAGGGCTCGACGCACCCATCGGCCTACGATTTATTTCCGGTGATGGCGCTGGGCGGGGTGTATCTGGCCGTGGCGATGACCCAGAATATCAATATTGGGCATCGGCACGTGCTGCCGGTGTATCCGGCGCTCTTCGTTTTTGCGGGAGGCGCGGTGCGGTGGGCCCAGGCGGCGGGCGGACGGGTGGCCTTGGCTGCGCTGTTGGGGTGGATGGGCTGGGATTCGTGGGCGGTGAGACCGGATTATCTCGCCTATTTCGGAGCGCAGGCCGGCGGCCCGGCGAAAGGCTACACCCGGCTGGTGGACAGTTCGCTGGACTGGGGGATGGATCTGCCGGGGTTGAAGCGCTGGCTGGAGCGCCACGATCCGCGGGGAGAGGTTCCGGTGTATTTGGCCTACTTTGGCACCGACGATCCCGGCTACTACGGAATCAAAGCGCGGCGCCTGCCGGGTTTTTTTGACGTGGTCCGCACCACCTCTTCGAAGCCAATTGGGCCGGGCTACTACGCGATCAGCGCGTCGTTGTATCAGGGCGTCTACACGGCATTGCTGGGCGGATGGAGCCACGAGAGCGAGCGCGCCTACCGGCAGGCACGGTCGAACTTGGAGTCACTGCAACCGGCGAGCACGCGGGCGCGGACCTGGGAAGCGTCCGTGAAGGTTCATGGGCCGGATTTTTGGACAAAAGAATTCTATGTTTACCGGCAGCTGCGCTTCGCGCGGTTGTGTGCTTGGCTGCGGACGAAGGGCCGGTCGGCGCACCATGTTGGCCACACGATCTTCATTTGGAAACTGGACCAAGCCGCCCTCGATGAAGCCCTCCTGGGTCCGCCGATCGAGTTGACGAACGGGCCCCTGGTTTTTCGCTGGTAGGGCGAGAGCGGGCAGCCGGAGGTTTCGGCCGATGCCGGCGCTGAACGGAAAGCGCGGGGCGAGCGGTGGGGAGGGCGCGGGCGGATTCGTCACCGGTCGTTGGTCGCGACCCGCTGACCGGCCGCGGGGCGCGGCGCGACGAGGCTGCCCGTCTGCCCCCACGCGGGCGCAAGCGTGCCGGTTGTGCGGAGCCGACGCTCGCGTCCCGACCGGGAGCTTTGGGCCGCGAGGAGGAACGGGACGGCCGCCCAGACAAAACTACGAAGCCGATTCGTTTCCCGAAAAACAGACCGCGCGGGGGAAAACGCCCGCGGGTTGGTCAGCCGGCGGACCGCGGCGAAGGCGAGGCCCCAGCCAGCCGGCGGCGCGAGGTCGGGTCGACGCCGCCGGAAAATTGCACGCAACGACGCCAGCGTGAGCCAAGGGCAACCGACGGGGCCGACCAAGCGAGATGCGGGGAGGAGGCCTCCCGGTTGCGCCACTCCGACCCCGCGGACAGGACGAGGCTTGGCCAATGCGGGAGCGTCCTGACGGCGGCCGAGGCGGCGAGGATTTTCGGGGGCTGCCGGCCGGAACCGGGCTCACTGTCCGCCGGCGACCATGCGGGCGTCCGGCAGCACGAGCCGTTGATCGGTCATGAGATATTCCGAGGTGCCGCCGTGTTTGATCAGAAACCCGATTTGGTAGTCGCCCGTGGGCAGGCTGTCGCGCCGGCGGGCAAAGAGGTAGCCGCTGCGGTTGAGGTGGGGATCGCCCAGATTGGCGGCCACGTCGGGGCGTTGGGTGCTCACGGTGGAAAAGATGTGCGTGGCGGTGGCGGACCGGAGGACCAGGTGGATGTGTCCGCGCTCGGAGCGCACGCCCGGGATGACGGCCCAGCCGCGCACGAAGGCGGAGCAGTCGCTGACGGTGAGTTCGTCGACGCGGCCGACGATCCGTTCGCTGGGTGCGGCCGCGGGAAACGAACGCGGCAGGCACACCGGGCCCATCCGGTAGATGCCGCGGCGCTCGGCTTCGTGCA
Source organism: Opitutaceae bacterium (assembly GCA_044358025.1). Lineage (GTDB taxonomy): Bacteria > Verrucomicrobiota > Verrucomicrobiia > Opitutales > Opitutaceae > GAS368. The sequence continues at coordinate 27,382 of JBIKOK010000057.1, read as the reverse complement.
GCAACGCGGTCGCGCGGGCGGGCATGGGGGAGAGGGCGAAGTTGCCCCGGCCGTCGACGTTGTGCTGCTTGAAACGGGCGGCGGCGATATCGCGGCAGTCGAGCCACGAATCGGCGGACGAGGCGTAGGTGCGATTCGCGGAAATATTGAAGAGCACGAGCACAGGGAGGCACCCCGCGAGCACGGCCAGCGGACGGCGGGGATCGGAGAAACGCTCCAGAAGCATGAACGCGGTGAGACTCCAGGCGAGCGTGCCGAGGATCACGTAGCGCGACATGACGAGTCCCCCGACCTGTTCCGCGCGGCCGACGGCCACGAGCGCGAGGGCGGCGACGCCGAACCACGCGAGCGGATAGGCGACGCGTTCGCGGCGGAGCGCGCCGTGGGTGCCGAGCCAGCCGAGCAGGGCGAGGAGGGCGACGCCGAGCCACGGGGCAAGACCGGTGTGGCCGAGCGCGGGGACGGTGCCCAGAAGCGTGAGCCAGTAGCGGAGGATTTCCTGCGCCCCGGCGAGGTTGAGATGGACGAAGCGGTGCCCGCCGTTGACGGAAAAGCCCAGCGCGTAACCGCCGCCGACGAGCAGGGCCAGGGCGCACCAGCCGACGAGGTGCGGCGTGCGGCGGGCGCGCCACAGGAGCGCGGCGCCGAGCGGCCAGACCAACAAGCCATGGGCGAGGGTCAGCGTCGCGAGCACGGCGCAGAGGCCGGCGAGGAGCCACGCGGTGCGCGTGCCGTGGGCGAGGGCGGCGACGGTCGCGCCCACATAAAGCAGCACTTGGAAATGATCGATGGAGGAGCCCGACCAGAGAAAGTTCTCGTAGTTTTCGAGTTGGAACAGGCCGAGCGCGAGGACGAGGCCGAGCCGGAGACGGCGGGCGGCCGTGCGGGCGCCGACGATGAGGAGGGCGCACAGCGCGACCAGGCAGAGATTGCCGAGCAGGCTGATGACGGAAAAATTCACGGTGCCGGTGAGCCCGTAGCTGGCGGTGAAAAGCAACCGGCTCATGACCATGCGGTGCTCGTTGTTGACCGAGAACAGTTCGTGGAGAAAAGCCGTCGGGGCGACACCGGAGTGCAGGCGCATGATGAGCGCGAGGGCGGTTTCGAATTCGTCCCAGTAGGCGACGTTGCGGCCGGCCTCGGTGGCGCGGAGGCCGATGTAGAGCAGCGGGAGGAGGGCCAAGACGACGAGCAGGACAGTCGCGAGCCGGCCGACGCGCGGAGCGCGGCGGTGGGGCACAGGGAAAGTCGAAAGGGAGGACATGTGGGCTGGGGCGGGGCTGACGAAGTGGAGGAGCCCAGCCGTTGCAGCGCGGCGAGACTCCTCCACCCAAGCTAGCCTCAATCTACCAAGGGGGCGGCGGGTAAGGGCGGCGAGTGTGGGTTACTGACATTTTTGTCAGGCAGAAATGGGGCCGGTTGCCGGGGAGGGCGGGCGGGTTCGCTCACACCCACCGCGTGGCGAGCAGATGCCGGATTGCTTCGTTCCAGCCGAGGGGGCCGGGGTCGGGGGTGCGTACGAGGCCGGGGACGGCGAGATTCGCCCACGATTGTTCGCTGCGGGCGACCAGATACGGGTGGTCGACGGCGGTTAAAAGGGCTTCGTCGTTGGCGCTGTCGCCGATGCCCGCGGTGACGACCCGTTGGCCGAGCGCGACGGAGAAGAGTCCGGCCACCAGCCGGGCGGCGCGGCCCTTGTCGCTCTCCAGGCCGGTGACGGTCCGAAAGCGTCCGCCATGCCGGCAGGCCAAGCCCTCGGTGGAGAGGGCGGCCTCCAACGTCGACCATTGGGCGGACGACCATGGGTCGATGAGAGTCTCGCTGAAGTCGCGCTGCCGGGCGTGGGCGGCGGAGGGCTCGTCGAGGCCGGTCAGATCGGCAATCTGGCGAACCGTGAGGTCGGCGTAGCCGGTGACGGGTTGGCCGGTCCGCGCGGTGGCGCGGGCCAGCCCGGCGCGCACGCCGTCGGCGGATTGACCGAGCACGCGCATCCGCTCGTCGGGGTGGCCCGGCACGCGCGGCCAGTCGGTGACGGCGAGGCCGGCGGAATCCGGGACGAGGACGGCCGCGCCGTTTTCGACGATGTAGGGGGTATGGTTGAGGCCGAGTTCGCGGCGGAGGGGCCGTTGTTCGGCGGCGGTTTTCGACGAACAGAAAACGACGGGAATGCGCCGGAGGGCGAGCAGGGCGAGCGTCTCGCGGGCGGGACCGACGGCATAGGTGTGGGCGTCGAGCAGGGTGCCGTCGAGATCGGTGAAAACGAGGAGCGGCGGCCGGGGTGGCGCGGGGAGGAGCGGCGTCATGGCACCAGCAAGGCCACGGGCGCCGGGGCGCCGACGCGCCGGTCCACGAGTGCCTGGACGCCGGCGGCAAATTTACCGAGGTCGAGGTGTTCCAGGCTCGGATAGGTGAGGACGGGGGCGAGGGTTTCGCCGTCTTGGAGGTAACCGCCCTGCCGCAGCTCGGTATCGATTTCCTCCCGCAAGGATGGCGGGCAGAGCCGGGAGTGGTAGATGGTCGCGAGGGAGCCGCGGATCATGGCGGCGACGTGGTCGTCGCCTTTGTCGGCATGGAGGTGGGGATTGCGGGACTCGATCTGGCAGATGCGGACCAGGCGGCGCATATCGCCGTGCTCGGTGGGGAAGACGCCGCCGTATTGTTCGAGGAGGTCGATGAAGTGGTAGGGTTCGACGGCGTAGCCGGTGGCGTAGCGGATCGACATCGCGAGGTCGAGGGTGAGCGCGTGTTCGCCGGCGTTGCCGGTTTTGACGATATCGGTTTCGAAGCCGGTGTGGTGGCTGAGGAGGCGATTGAGGGCGCGGTTGCAGTGGCGGGAGCTGCGGCCCCACTTCGCAAAATAGAGGGCTTGTTCGACGATCTTGGGTTTCGAGTGCCAAGAGATCCGGACGAGGGTGTGGTCGCCGCCGTTGATGAGAAAGCCGGCGGCGTATTCGCGGATGTATTCGTTCACCGCTCCGGGGAAGTAGTTGTCGCTGTCGACAAACCCGACGGTGCGCTTGCCCATCATGCGGGCGAGGACGGTGCCGATCATCATGCCCTCGGCCTTGCCGGGGCGCACGCAGCCGGTGTCGTCGAGGAGTTCGGGGTAACCGGCCGCGGCAAACGCGGCGCCGATGACGGGGTCGCGCTGGTGCACGATGAGCACTTGTTTGCGGGTGAAGCGGCAGAAATTGGCGATGGATTCCTGTTCGAGAAAGAAACGGTCGACCGGTTCGCGCGGGCTGTTGGAGACGACGATGACGAGGCAGGAATTGGGGATGCCGACGAGGACGCCTTCGATGAGTTTGAGGCGTTCGCTTTTGACGGGCACGACGATGGCCATCTCGCGTTGCACGCCGTAGAGGGCTTCGGCCGGAAGGCTGCGCACGACGGCATCGTTCTGGTCGGAAATCTCGGCCTCGGCGCCGGCGTCGAGTTCGTAGATTTTTTGCAGGCCGTAGATGCGGACCGCGCCGAGGCGTTCAAACTCGCGGGGGACTTCGATGCGCATGCGGTCGGGAATCAGACGGGCGGTGGAGGCGAGGGGGCGGACGAGGGGGCCGCACCGTCCGGAGCCGCGGGCGCGACGCGATGGACGGGCGGCGGAGCGGAGTGGCGCGCAAGGAAGGTCGGTGGTTTGGGCGGGGCGATTCGGCCCGGTCGAGCGGGTGGGAGCGACAGGACGGTCCGCATCAAGCGGCGGACGATCGTCGCCTGGAGGAGGAGGAGAAGCGCCGCGATCTCGACGAGCAACAGGACGGTGGTGCCGCTCAAGGGAGGGTAGGGCAGGGCGGGAATGGGCATGGCGGTCGCCGGTCGGAAACGAAAAGACCCGGAAGCGGAGGGTTTCGCGGCGGCGAAGGCCGGACAAGGCTGGGCGCCTTACATTTGTGTCAGGCGACGGACCGGGGAGGCCGGGGAGGCGAAAGTCCCGGCCGGAGGGGGATCAAGGGCGCAGCGGGGCTGCGGCGAGTTCGACCGGCGGACCCGAGAGGGCGGCGGCGAGTTCGGCCTCGTCGAGGTGCCAGATCAAGATGGAGTGGCCGACACTGGCGTCGGGGCGAGGCTGGTGCCGCAGCCAGGCGCAGAGGCGGCTGAACCGCAGTTTTTCGTAGTTGCTGTATTCGGCTTCCCAGAACGGCAGCGGATGTTTCCTCAACAGGGCGGCGTGCCGGCGGGGATGGCCCACGGTTTGGTTGTAGATCTCGATGTTCTTCCAGGCGTGTTGATAATTCGCTTCGGCGGTCTGGTTCCAGGGCCCGGTGACGGGCGAGCCGATGCCTTGGAGCAGGGTGGCACTGATGGCGTAGATCCCGGGGGTCAGCGCAAAGGGCTTCACGACGCGCCAGTCGGGTTCGCCGGGCAGGCGGTGGGCTTTGATCCGGTAGTAGTCCGGGCTCTCGACGCCAAAATAGGCGAAGAAAAACGGCGTGCGGTCCCCGGGGTTGTGGACGTCGAGCCAGCGCTTGAGGCCGGGCAAATCCATGCCCCAGTCGAGCGAACTGTCGACGAGGTGGCGGTAGCCCTGCGGCGGGCCACCGACCACCGGGCTGAAGTAGGCGAGGTAGTGCGGATAAATCGCGATCGGCCCGGAGACGTGCCAGCCGAGGAGCAGGACGATCCCGGTTTGGGCGAACCGACCGCGTTGGGCCCCCACCACGGCGAGGGCCCCGGCCAGCACGTAGGCGGCCGGATAAATCGGCAACGCATGGCGAAACCCGATGTTCAGATCCCAGGTGATTGCGACGGCGACGTAGATTGCCACCAGGGCCAGCAAGGGGGTGGCCCGGTAGGCGAGCGACTCCGCCGGCAGACCGAGCGGCGCGGCGTTGGCCGGCGGCGCGGAGGGCGCTACGCCGCGGTTTTTCCGCCGGAGCCCCCACGCTCCCACGAGGGAAAACAGGAGCAGCAGGAGCAGGGCGGGATGGGTCTTCACCGCCATCGCGTAAGGGAAAAACGTGCGCCAGCCGCCCAACGTCCATTGGCCGTGCATGAAGGCGGCCTGACGCTCGTTTGATCCGAGAATCCATTCGGCGCCGTGAACGTAGGCCTCCGGCAGGAAGTGGGTGCGGCGCGTCCAGGTGAAGAAGGTCGCCACCCGCGGATCGATCGGATCGAGCGCGTGCGGCAGGAGCGCAATCCCGGGATCGGCGGGCCGGGGGCTCGCCAAATAGCGGAAATCATAATGGGCCCAGATGGCCGTCCAGCCCAACAGCCCGTGCAGCACGAAGAGGCCCGCAAAGATCCCGGCTTGGGCCGAGCGCGTCCGAATCCAGCGGGGTGGGCACAGGCGCCACTCCAGGGGGCGCCCGCCGGCGAGTTTCACCGCCACCAAGCAAGCGGTGAGCGGAAGCATCAGCACGCAGGTCAGCTTGGACAGCACCAGCAGGCCGAGAAAAATCAGGCTGCTCAGCAGCCGGCCCCACGTGACGCCGTGCAGCAACCGCCACGTGCACCAGACCGAGCCGAGGAGCGTGCCACACACCGTCATCTCGGTCGAGACCATGGCCCCGAAGACCAGCATGCTGGGACTCGAGACGAAGAGGGTGAGAGAAATCAGGCCGCCGAGATTGCCGAATAAATCCCGGGCGCAAACGAACACCCACAGAGCGGTCGCGACGCCGAAGACGAGCACCATGGCCCGACACTGCCGCAGGATGGCCGGCGGATCGTTGCCCTGTTCGAAGAAGAACGTGAACGCCAATGGGTACGCGGCTCCGGCCCGCCAGAAGGGGTTGTCGACGGACGGAAACGACGGTTTCGAAAAAACGAGGGGGAGGGTCGCCCAGCGTTTCACCAGATCGCCGTTGGCCGCCTCGATGCGCAGATCGTCACGGAGCCAGATATTGTAGCCGGCGGCGATCTGGAGGCCCTCGTCGTAGGACAGCCCTTTTTGCCACGAGGCGGTCAGCGCCATGCCGACGTAAAACAGCAAGAGGGCGACCACCGTGGTCGCGACGGCCCAGGGTCGGCGGTGGGGGACGGCGCTTGAAGGTGCGGCAGCGGGGAGGAGCAAGGAGAGAACGAGAGTGCGGCGGAGAACCACGGAGAGCGGCGTCGCGGGCGTGGACCCGGGAAGGGGCGGCCTCTCGGGGGGCGCGCGTACAAGGAAAGGAGCCGACCGCTGCCGTGCCAGTCGGGCCACCTGACATTTCGGTCAGGAGGCGAGCCGGGCCGAACGGCGGCGCGTGCGGAGCGCGCGGGGCACGAAAAAGCCGCGCCGGTCACCGGCGCGGCCGAGCGAAAGGCAGGCGAAACTTACTTCAGCTCGCGAACCTTGATGTTCCGATACCAGCAGTCGTCCTGATGGTAGGTGAGCATGAGGTGGCCGTCGATTTTGGTGCCGAAGTCCGCATGTTTCGCAAATTTGCTTTTCGCGAGGCCGGCTTTCACGACGTCGCTGCCGAGTTCATACGAGAGGACGTTTTTGCCGTTGAGCCAGTGCTCCACGTGGTTGCCTTTGACGACGATGCGGGAGGCATTCCATTCGCCGGGCTTGCGCGACGGTTTGTCGGCGGCGGGCGGAAGGACGTCGTAGAAGGCGGCGGTCTGGCGGTGGGGTCCGATCTTGCCGTCGGGGTGGCCGTTGTCGTCGAGCATTTGGTATTCGGGGCCGGGCGCCCCGGTGCGGGCCTCGGTGACGAAATACTTGACGCCGTTGTTGCCGGCGACGGGGACTTTCCATTCCCAGGAGAACTCGAAGTCGTGGAATTTCTTCTCGGTGATGAGTTCGGTCCCCTTGACCTTGGCGATGGCGTGGAGGGTGCCGTCGACGACCTCCCAGCCGCCGGCGGGTTTGTTGGCGTAGGGGCGCCAGCCATTGAGGGTTTTGCCGTCGAAGAGGAGGGTCCAGCCGGCCTTTTTCTCGGCGGCGGTGAGTTCGTTTTCGGCGGCGTGCGCGGTGAACGCGCAGGCGGCGAGGGAGAGGCAGGCGGCGAGAGGGCGGAGGTTCATGGGAAGCAAAGCGAGGAGAGGAAAATGCGGGACGGACCGGCGCTTTCAACTCCACAGTCGTGGTGACGTTGCGCCGGGTGCGCGCGGAAGACGTGCGACCGGGCCCGGGGTTGCGGGTGACGTGAACGGACCAGCCGCGTCTGGAGGACGCGCGAGGACAGCCGTTAGCCGCCGGCGACGGAAGAGGGCCGGCGAAACACTCAGGCGGCGCGGGATGCGACGGCGGCGAGGATGGGCGCGGTGAAGACGCCGAGCAGCCGTTGGCCTGCGGGGCAGAGGGAGTGGACGGTCACGGCGGCGGCAGGGCGGGCGGCACGTTCCAGACGCACGGCCGGGGGCGCGACGTTGCGGTTGCAGCAGGTGCAAAAAACGCGGGCTTGGCCGGCGGGGAAGACTTCCTCGACGGGATGCGCGTGGGCGGGCGGGAAAACCGTCGGGCGAAGCGGGAGTATGACGGACCTGGGCAAGGCGGGGACCGAGCCAGCGGAGGCGGGATTTTCGCGCCGGCGGAAGGGCTTGCCGAGGTCGGCGCTGAAACGGCTTGTTCCCGTCGGGCTTAGTCCGTTCTCTTGCGGGGCATGCCCGCCAAAGTCATTGTCCGCGACCTTTCGAAACGCTACGGCGGGGTCGAGGCGGTGCGCGGGGTGAGTTTCGCGATCGAGGCGGGGGAAATTTTCGGACTGCTCGGGCCGAATGGGGCGGGCAAGACGACGACGCTGGAGTGTCTGGTGGGATTGCGGGAGGCGGACGCGGGCGCATTGGAGGTGTGCGGGCTCGATGCGCGGAAACAGCCGCGCGAGGTGAAGCAGCGCATCGGCGTGGCGCTGCAGAGCACGGCGCTGCAGGACAAGATCACGCCGCGGGAGGCGTTGAAATTGTTCGGGGCCTTTTATCGGGTGCGCGCGGAGCCGGCGGCGCTGCTGGCGCGGTTTGCCCTGACGGAAAAAGCGGACGCGCGCTTCGACACGCTGTCGGGCGGTCAGCGGCAACGGCTCGCGCTGGCGCTGGCGTTTGTGAACAAACCGGAACTCGTGCTGCTCGACGAGCCGACGACGGGGCTCGATCCGGCAGCGCGGCGCGAGCTGCATGCGGAGATTTTGCAGATGAAGCGGGACGGGCACACGGTGCTGCTCACGACGCACTACCTGGACGAGGCGGAGCAGTTGTGCGACCGCATCGCGATCATCGACCGGGGTCGGGTGATCGCGACGGGCGCGCCGCGGGAGCTGATCGCGCAATCGAGCGCGTCGCAGAGCGTGACGTTGGTGACGGAGCCGGGGATCGACGGGGCGGCGGTGGCGGGCCTGCCGGGGGCGAGTGAGGTGCGGAGCGAGGGCGGCGCCGTGAAGTTTCGGACGGCCCGGCCGACGGAGACGCTGGCGGCGCTCGCGGCGTTGCTGGCGGCGCGGCGCCTGGAGCTGGTGGAGCTGCAGGTGAAAAAGGCGTCGTTGGAGGAGGTGTTTGTCGGGCTGACGAAGTCCGCGGCGGGGGAGGATCCCTCATGAAGGCCTTTACCGAGCACGTGGGGATTTCGCTGCGGCTGCATTTTCGGAACAAGATGGCGCTGCTGTACGGCTATCTGTTTCCGTTGATTTTCTTGGCGGCGTTTTGGGTGCTGTATCGCTACGACAAGGTGCCGCTGCTGCGGCAGATGGGCGAGCTGCTCACGGTGAGTGTGCTCGGTGGAGCGTGCTTCGGGCTGCCGTCGACGCTCGTGAGCGAGCGCGAGCGCGGGGTGTGGCGGCGTTACCGGCTCGCGCCGGTGCCGACGTGGAGCGTGGTGCTGAGCACGATCGTCGCGCGCTATGTGATTTTGTTGACGGCGGGATTACTGCAGCTCGGCGTGGCGCTCGCCGTGGGGATGACGATGCCGGCGCACCCGGCGGATTTGTTCGTGGCGTTCACGGCGGTGTCGTTCGCGTTCATCGGGCTCGGCCTGGTGATCGCGATGATGGCGGACAGCGTGCCGGCGGTGCAGGCGCTGGGGCAGTGTATTTTTCTGCCGATGCTCATCATCGGCGGGGTGGCGGTGCGGCTGGCGAGTTTGCCGGAATGGGCGCAGCACGTGTCGGCCTTTTTTCCGGGGCGGTATGCGGTGGAGGCGTTGCAGGCGAGCGTGACGGGCGGCGGGCTGGGGGCGTCGCGGTTCAGTTTGCTGGCGCTGGTTCTCACCGGGGTGGCCGGCTGCGTGGCGGGGGCGAAGCTGTTCCGGTGGGATGCACAGCAACGCTTTCTGTCGAGCACCGGCAAGGCGTGGATCGGGCCGGTGCTCGCGGCGTGGCTCGCCGTGGGCGGGCTCGCGGAGTGGCGCGGGCGGATCGCCATCGCGGCGGATGCCGCAGAACCGGTGAGCAAGGTGACCGTGCCTTCGGTCAACGCAGCGGTGGCGGTCAACGTAAGCGTCGAACCAGCCAAACCGCTCGCGCCTCCCCCACCCCCGCCACCACCGGCACCCTGGGAAAAAATAACACCACAGGATATCGCGGGGCTGGATTACCGGGTGCCGCCCGACGGCGGGGTGGTTTCACCGATTGCGCCGGAGGACGATTTGCCGGAGGACCTGACGAAGGACGAAGTGGAGGCGGTGCGAAACGGACTGGGCGACTGGCCGATGGCGAAGACGGCGGATGACATTCAAAACGTGCGCTACCTCCTCTGTGTCGCGGCCGTGCCGGATGCGATCCAGATGCCGGTCGAGCGCTACCTGCCGCGCGTGGTGTACCATTATCTCATCGACCGTTACCCGAAGGACCAGCTGACCAAGATTCTCACGTGGATCGTGCTGCACCCGGAGGACGGCGCGGCGGTGGACAACATTTCCGATCTGGGGATCAACGGCGCGGCGGGCGATCCGTCGATCGTGCGCGAGCGTTCGTATCTCTACGCGATCAAGTTCATCGGCCGGCTGACGGGGCGGTTTGAGCCGTAGCACGCGTGGTGGCGGGCTGAAGCGGCTTGCGGTACGGGCCGTGCACCCGTATCGGTGGCCGTATGAAAACGACGATCGATCTCGATGAGGCGAAACTCGAGCGCGTGATGAAGCTTACCGGGCTCACGACTCGCCGAGAAGCCATCGATTTTGCCCTCACGCAAGCCGAGCGCGCGGCGAAAGTGAAGGCGCTCCTGAGCCGACCGTTTTTTGAGGGTATCGCCGACAAGGTGGTCGTTGATCCGGCGTACGACGTGCTCGCATTGCGTCGGAAGGAGAAGCCCACCCGCGCATGATTCTCGTCGATTCCTGCCTCTACATCCGCTGGCTCCGTGAGCGGGCGGATATTTTTGCCGAGTTGGGCGACCACCTTCGGCGGGGCGACTTGGCCACATGCGGCGTGGTGCGCGCGGAAGTGTTACGCGGCATAGTGTCCGTCCCGGTGCGCGAACGCATGGAGGTGTTGTTTTCGGCCATGCATGAGGTGACGATGACGCCGGAGCTCTGGACGGATGTCGCGGAATTGGCCTGGGAGCTGGATCGCGAGGGCGAAGTGCTACCGCTGACGGACGTCGCAATCGCGGCGTGCGCGAAGCGAGTGGGTGCAACGGTGATCACGACTGATCTGCACTTTGCCAAGGTACCGGGACTGAAGGTGCGGGCGGAGCTGTAGCGGATCGGTGAAGCGGGCAATCCGCCTCAGGTGGCGTTCCGTTGGGGCGGTGCGGTCGACGGCTACGCGAGGATGTCCTTCACGACGTGACCGTGGACGTCGGTGAGGCGGAATTGGCGGCCTTGGAATTTGTAGGTGAGCTTCTCGTGGTTGAGGCCGAGTTGGTGCAGGATCGTCGCCTGCAGGTCGTGCACATGGACGCGATTTTCCACGGCGTTGAAGCCGAACTCGTCGGTCGCACCGTAGCTGATACCGGGCTTCACGCCGCCGCCGGCCATGAATTGCGTGAACGCATAGGGGTGGTGGTCGCGGCCCCAGCCTTTGGTGTCCTCGATTTTTCCCTGGAGGAACGGCGTGCGGCCGAATTCGCCGCCCCAGATCACGAGGGTGTCGTCGAGGAGGCCGCGCTGTTTGAGGTCGCGGATCAGGGCGGCGGAGGGCGCGTCGGTGTCCTCGCACTGAATTTTGAGCTGGGTGTTGAGGTTGCGGTGTTGGTCCCAGCCGGCGTGCATGACCTGGATGAACCGCACGCCGCGCTCGGCGAGGCGGCGGGCCATGAGGCAGTTGTAGGCGTAGCTGCCCTGGCGGCGGACCTCCGGGCCGTAGGCGGCGAGCGTCGCTTCCGATTCTTTGGACAAATCGGTGAGTTCGGGGACGCTGGCCTGCATCTTGTAGGCCATCTCGTATTGCGCGATGCGCGTGGTGATCTCGGGGTCGCCGAAGTCTTCGCGTTTGATTTCGTTGAGGTGGGCGAGGTCGTCGAGGAGGCCGCGGCGGACGGCGCGGCTCATGCCGGCGGGATTCGAGAGGTAGAGGACGGGATCGCCGGCGCCGCGGAAGGCGACGCCCTGGTATTTGGTGGGGAGGAAGCCGCTGCCCCAGTAGAAATCGTAGAAAATCTGACCGCAGCTGGCCTCCTTGTCGCGGGAGGTCATCACGACGAACGCGGGGAGTTCCTCGGTCTCGTTGCCGAGGCCGTAACTGAGCCAGGCGCCCAGCGACGGGCGGCCGGCCATTTCGGAGCCGGTGAGAAAATAAGTGATCGCGGGCGCGTGGTTCACGGCCTCGGTGTGGAGCGATTTGACGTAGCAGAGGTCGTCGGAGATCGAAGCGATCTGCGGGAGGAAATCGGAGACCCAGGCGCCGGATTGGCCGTGCTGGGCGAATTTTGAAATCTCGCCGAGCACGGGACGGGCGGTCTGGTTGCCCGTCATGGTGGAAAAGCGTTTGCCGCCGGCGAGTTCGGCGGGGATCTGCCGGCCGTGCCACTCGCGGAGTTTCGGTTTGTAGTCGAAGAGATCGACGTGGGAGGGCGCGCCGTTTTGGAAAAGGTAGATGACGCGTTTGGCCTTCGGGGCGAAGTGGGGGAGGTCGGGCAGGCCGGGGACGGCGCGGCGGGTCGGAAGAGCAGGAGACGCGGCGAGGGCGTCGCGGCCGAGGAGGGAGGCGAGGGCGGCGGTGCCGACGCCGAGGGCGCTGCGGCCGAAGAACTGGCGGCGCGTGTAAAGGGCTTCGGCGGCGAGGAGAGGGTTCATGGGAGCAAGCGTGAAGGGAAAGGCCGGAGTCTGCGTGTGGGCGATCGGGTGAAGAAGGAATCGCCTGCAAGCAGGCTCCTAGAACGGAGAAATCCGCGGGCTATTCTTTCGAAAGGGTTTCATCGAGGTTGAGGACGAGGAGGCAGAGGGCGGTCCACGCGGCGTGTTCGGCGGGGGCGAGGGTCGCGGGGCGGGCGAACTCGCCGATGGCGGAGAGTTCGCGGGCGGCGGTGGGATCGGCGGCGAAATGGGCGCGGAGTGTCGCGAGGCGGGTGGTGAGAATTTTTCGCTCGGCAGGGGTGGGGGTGCGGGCGGTGGCCAGGCGGAAAGCGGCGCTGAGCCGGGCGGGGTCTGCGGCGGAATCGGTGAGGACGCGCTGGGCGAGGACGCGGGCGGCTTCGACGTAGGCGGGGTCGTTGAGGGTGACGAGAGCGTGGAGGGGGGTGTTGGTGCGCGCGACCTTCACGGTGCAGACTTGGCGGGCGCCGGCGTCGAAAAACGAGGTGGGGCCGACGATCCGGCGCCAGAAGACGTAGAGGCTGCGGCGGTAGAGCGCGTCGCCGTGGTCCTGCGTGTAGGTTTTTTTGCCGAAGGTGGCTTCCTCCCAGATGCCGGGCGGTTGGTAGGGTTTGATGGACGGGCCGCCGCGTTCGTCGACGAGGAGGCCGGCGGCGGCGAGGGCCTGGTCGCGGAGCATCCACGACGGGAGGCGGAAGCGCGGGCCGCGGGCGAGGAGGCGGTTTTCGGGGTCGCGCTCGTGGGCGGCGGGGGTGACGCGCGAGGATTGGCGGTAGGTGGCACTCGTCACGATGAGGCGGTGGAGCGCCTTGGTGTCCCAGCCGCTGGCGACGTAGGAGGTGGCGAGCCAGTCGAGCAAGGCGGGGTGGGAGGGGCGTTCGCCCTGGACGCCGAAATCTTCGGCGGTCTTGACGAAACCGGTGCCGAAGAAGGCCTGCCAGGCGCGGTTGACGGCGGTGCGGGCGGCGAGGGGATTGGCGGGGGAGACGAGCCAGCGGGCAAGGTCGAGGCGAGACAGCCGTGCCGGGGGCAGGGCGGTTTCGCCCGGTGAAGTGGAAAGGGCGGTGGAGGTTGCCGGGGAGGTGGCGCGGAAGATTTCGGGGACGGCGCCGAGGACGCGGAGGTCGGTCTTGGCTTCGTAGTTGCCCTTGGCGAGGACGAAGGTGTCGCGGGGTTTGGCGAGCTGGTCCATGATCATCACTTTGGTGATGCTGGCGGTGGCGGCATCGCGGACGCGGATGGCGGCGATTTGTTTTTCGAGGAGCGCGGCGTAGGCGGGATCGGGCGCGGTGGTGCGGAAGTGGGGCAGGGCTTCGAGCAGGCCGTTGAGGTCGCGGCGGGCGGGGGCGAGCTTGGCGTGGGTCGCAAAGAGATTGCCCGGAAGTTGGAGGGCCGCGGGCGACTCGGTGACGGGCTGGCCCTCGGGGCGGGGGAATTTGGTGAGCTCGAAGGTTTCGATTTCCTTGCCGATGGCATCGATGGCGGCCTGCGCCGTCTTGACGGCGGCGCGCTCGGCTTCAGTGGAAAGATCGAGGAACGGGGCCATCTGTCCGCCGCGCCCGCCGCCGGCGTTCGCGCTGCCGGTTTCGGACATCTGGTTGAAGATGTCGTAGAGGGCGTAGTAGTCGGTTTGTTTGAGCGGGTCGAATTTGTGGTCGTGGCAGCGGTTGCAGGTGAAGGTGAGGCCGAGCCAGACGGTCGCGGTGGTCTCGACGCGGTCGAAGACGTTTTCGACGCGGGTCTCTTCGGCGATGCGGCCACCCTCGCCGTTGAACATGGCGTTGCGGTGAAAACCGCTGGCGATTTTTTGGTCGCGGGTGGCGTCGGGCAGGAGGTCGCCGGCGAGTTGTTCGATGGTGAACTGGTCGAACGGCATGTTCGCGTTGAGGGCGTTGACGACCCAGTCGCGCCAGGGCCACATCGTGCGCTCGGGGTCGCCCTGGAAACCGTTGGTGTCGGCGTAGCGGGCGAGATCGAGCCAGTCCCAGGCCCAGCGTTCGCCGTAGCGCGGGGAGGCGAGGAGGCGGTCGACGAGGTTTTCGTAGGCGTCGGGTGAGCGGTCGGCGAGGAAGGCGTCGAGCTCAGCGGGCGTCGGCGGGAGCCCGTGGAGATCGAGGGTCACACGGCGGAGGAGGGCGGCGCGGCCGGCCGCGGGGGCGGGCGGGATCTTTTCCTGGGCGAGGCGGTCGCGGATGAAGGCGTCGACGGGATGAACCGGAAGCTGAGCGCTGAGCGTTGAGGGTGGAGCGTCCGGAGCGGGGATGGGAGCGCGTTGCGGGGGTGAGAAGGCCCAGTGTTCGTTCCAAGTCGCGCCCTCGGCAATCCAGCGCTTGAGGAGGTTTTTCTGCGCGAGGGTGAGGGTGCGGTGGGACTCGGGCGAGGGCATGACCTCATCGGGGTCGTCGCTGAAAATTCGGGCGATCAGTTCGCTCTCGTCGGGTTTGCCGGGGGCGATGGCGATGGCGCCGGACTTGGCGGGGGCGAGGGCGCTGTCGCGCTGGTCGAAGCGGAGCCGGGCTTTGCGGGCTTCGGCGTCGGGGCCGTGGCAGTGGTAACAGTTCTCCGACAGGATCGGCTGGATGTCGCGTTCGAAGCTGAGCGGCGCGTCGGCGCCGAGACCGGGGGCGGCGACGGCGGAAAAGGCGGAGAGACGCAGGAGGGCGGTGAGGCTCGGGGGGAAGCGCACGGGTGAAGTGCATCTGATTACGGAAACTTTTCCGGCGTGGGCGAGCTAACAAAATGCCGGGTGGCTGCGTTTGATTTACCCGTGGGGCTGACGAGGGTTTTGACGGCGGCAGGTGGGATCGGATCGAGGGCGGTGCTCCGGATGAGCGAAAGGGTGAACCGCCCGAGGGTCGCGAGGAGAAAGAGACGCCGGCGCGGCGCGGGATGATCTCGGGGCGGGGCCGTGGGAGGCCGGAGCGGAGGCGTCGCAGCGGGGCATGGTGGGAGGAGGTGGGCGGTGGCGGGGCCGGCAGGAGGACGGGTGAGGCGGGAATTTCCCGCGGGAGCGTCCGGTTTGGCGGGCCCGATCCGGGCCGCGCAACGCAAGCCCGTGGCGATTTGCGGCCGCACCGTGTTTTCGGTTGCGGCGACCGCGGCGCGATCGAAAGAGTAGCAGGGTACCCTCATCCTTTCCCGTTCTTCGTGTCGCCCCTGTGCTGCGACGAGCGGGACCGGCCTATGGCCTGCGCGTGGTCGGCCCTTCAGTCAGCCCCTCTACTCCTATGAAGACCCTCCGTCGTTTCGAACCGTTGTTCGCGCTGAGCCGCGGCGCGTTGTCAGTCCTATCGCTCGTGGGCGTGCTTTCGCTCGCCCTCGCCGGTGTCTCGGCCCGGGCGGCTGATCCGGGGGTGATCTCCGGCTCGGTCAGCAACGCCGCGACGCGCAATCAGCTCGAAGGGGCGGTTGTGGCCGTGCCGGTGCTGAGCGTCACCACGCTCACCGACAACACCGGTCGCTACACCTTTTCGAATGTGCCGGCGGGCACCTATGAGTTGGTGGTCACCTATATCGGTCTCGATACGGTCCGGCAGGTCGTCAACGTGAGCGCCGGGCAGCGGGCGGTGCGCGACTTCGATCTGACGACCAGCATCTATAAACTTGAGTCGTTCAAGGTCACCGGCGAGCGCGAGGGCAATGCGGCCATGATCACGGAAAAGCGGAATGCCGACAACGTGAAGGACGTGATCGCGATGGATGCCTTCGGCTACCTGCCCAATATGAGTGCGGGCGAAGTCGTCATGCGACTGCCCGGCGTGGCGGGCAGCCCGACGGATGAGGGGCTCGCGTATCGCTTCAACATCCGCGGCATGGACCCGTCGCTCAACAATGTGACGGTCGACGGGGGTTCGCTCACGACGCTGGGCACCAACCGCAGTTTCGAGCTGCAATCGATCACGGGTGCGATGTTCGAGGGCATGGAGCTGATCAAAGGCCAGACCCCGGACAAAGGAGCGGACTCGCTGGGCGGCACGATCAATTTCAAGACGCGTTCGACCTTCAGCATGAAGGAGGACAGCCGCACGACCTACAATTTCAGCATGCGGATGGCGCCGGGTTTATTTGAGCAGACGCCGTGGCGGTCGGCGCACCGTTCGCACCCGATTCTCAATATTACGCACCAACAGGTGTTCAGTGTGTTTGGCGGCCACCGCAATCTCGGCACGTCGGTCAACGTGTTCTACTCCGAAAATGCCGTGGGCGGCTTTGAGACGATCTTCGACCGCACCAGTCTGCGCGACGGGCCCGCCCCGGTCTTCAACTACCAGACCTGGGACAATATCAACAACCGCAAGCAGCAGAGCATTGCGCTCAAGACCGACTACAAGTGGTCCCCGACGACGAAGTATTCGCTCACCGTCACGGAGAACGACAACTTCGAGCGGCATCGTCGGCGCGTGCGCGTGTCGGCGGCGGCCTCCGGGAACAGCAACACGCAGGTGCCGAGCGCCACCACGGGCATCGTGCCCGGGTTGTTCACCAACACCGTCACCGTGCTGAAGGCGATTCCGAGCACGTCCGCCGCCGGGACGAATACGAACAACATCGATGTGCAGATGGACGGCCCGCTGAACTACTTTGTGCGGATGGGGCGGGTGGACTTCAACGGCGAGCACACGTACACGAACCTGAATATCGAATACACCGCCAGCCTTGCCCGCACGACGCTCAACAGCGGTAACGGGCGCGGCGGTACGCTCAACATGCGCCTCTTCGACCCGAGCGTGCAGGTGCCCGGCCGCGCGGTGTTCTTCGGGGGGGCCGGGTGGATCCTCGACCAGAGCCAAAACGAGCTGTATCCGAAGTTCACCCAGAACGGCGGTCCCGATTTCACCAATCCCAACAACTATCTCCCGCGCGCAACCGACGGTCTCGTGCAGTCCCGCAACGAGTCGGATCAATTGCAGAAACAGTTCCGTTTCGACGCGAAATACAAATTGTCGTTCGCCGCGCCCACCACGCTGAAGACCGGCTTCCATTGGCGCTCACTGCAGATGGATGCTTGGGGTAAGGATCGCCACCGTTGGGTGCCAAAAGCCACGGCCGCCTACGATCCGAACGTTCGCTTCGCGCCGGACACGAGCTACGTGAGCTTTGACCGGATCAAGACGGGGCGGGCGATTCCGGTGTGGCAGTCCCACGCGTTTACCGTCGACGGGCGGCCCGCCGATCCGGCGCTGTGGAACGAGGATCTGTATTTCAACGAGAGTCAGAAATTTATCGGTACGAACGGGGTCACGGAGTGGATTCCGGCGACCTACGTCATGGCGCAGGGGCGGCTCGGTCGCGAGGGTTGGCTTGGCCGCACGGGCTACCTCACCGGGGTGCGCTTCGAGCAGGTGCGCACGAAAAGCTGGGGGTGGGTCCGGTCGCGCGTTTTGAGCACCGGGGCGCAACAACTCGCGGACCCGGTGGGTTCCGCCAAGCGCGATTACGAAGTGAACGACCGGACGCTCTTCGCCAACTTTACCCAAAAGTTTCCGAGCGCTCATGTCTTCCATGACCTCACGCCCAACTTAAAGGCCCGGGCGAGTTGGTCGACCGGCTATGGCCGCGCACCGCTGGGCAGCCTGCTGCCGGGCGAAACGCCCAACGATACCACGCAAATCCTCACGGTGAACAATGCGGGCCTCAAACCCCAGCAGGCGTCGAATTGGGACGGCACGCTCGAATATTACTTCGAACCGGTCGGCAGCCTGACGTTTGGTTGGTTTCACAAAACCATCACCGACTATATTGTCGCGGGTTTGGACCGGGGGATTATCCCGACCGGTCCGGACAACGGCTACGACGGCCAATACGAAGGTTACATTGAACGCACGTCGATGAACGCGGGCACGGTCTACGTGCAGGGCTGGGAGTTTGCCTACAACCAGCAGTTCACGTTTTTGCCCGGAGTGCTCAAAGGCCTCTCCGCCTCGTTCAACTACACCTGGATCAACCAGCACGGCGTGGGCAGTGCGGCCACGCCGGGCGGGACGCCGATTCTGGGCCGGGAGCCGACGGCGACCACGCCGGCGGTGTATTTCTCTCGCCGCGACATCGCGAACTTCATCCCGGCCGCGATGAACGCGTCGTTGAGCTGGCGCTACCGCAAGTTCAACACGAGCCTGCTCTACAATTTCACCGGCGAGAACCCCACTTCGATCAGCATCCTGACGCCGGCGCTGAACCAATACCGCTACTCGATGAAAACCCTGAACGTGAGTGCGGGCTACCAGTATCGGCCCAACCTCGGGTTTTCGATCAACGCCTCGAACATTCTCAACGAGCCGCAGCGCTGGTACGTGGGCTACAAGGACCGCATGCGCCGCACGACGATCAACTTCGTGACCGTCACCGCCGGGGTGAACGGACGGTTCTGACGCGACGGTTGTTTACTTTGGGCGCGGGTTCGGAGATGAAAAAGAACACCCTCGGGGAAACAAACATACCGAAGGTGAGCCAACCCTCATTGAAAGGATACCCCACCATGGGCGATAGATCTCCGAAATCGGTTCAGAAAACGGCCGGCCAAAAGCAGTCCAAAAACAACGCAGTCGCCGGCAAGAAGGCCGCGCTGGTCACGTCGCAGCAGGCGACGAAGGCCAAGGTTGCCGCGAGCAAGAAGAAGTAAGCAGGCACCCGTTTTGATCGGGCACCGGAGGGCATGGGCCCGCCGGTGCCTTTTTTTGTTGGTTGGCCGGGTGGGGGGGGCACGCGGGGTTTGGCGCGCTGGCGGATTGCCTTGCGCGCGGCCGCCCGCCACGGTGGGGCCATGAATCGTCGCGACTTTGTGCAAACCTCCTCGGCATTGGCGGCGTGGTCGGTCGTGCCGGGCGTGATACAGGCGGCGGCAACGCCGGGGCGGAGCGTGCGGATCGCGCTCACCCCCGGGAGCATCGGGGTCAATGTGACGAGCCAGCGGGAGCTCAATGCGCTCGCGCAGCGGCACGGGTTTGAGGCGGTCGAGCCGCGGGCGGAGGAACTCGCGGCGATGCCGCGGGCGCAGGTGGCGGAGGTGACCGCGGACGTGACGGCGAAGGGGCTGACGTGGGCGGCCGCGGGGCTGACGGTGGATTTTCGCAAGGACGACGCGGCGTTTCGCGACGGGATGGGGAAGCTGCCGAAGATTGCGGCCGGACTGCAGGCGGCGGGTGTGACGCGGGTCGGCACGTGGCTGGCGCCGTGTCATGCGGAGCTGACGTATCGGGCGAACTACCGGCAGCACGTGGCGCGGCTGACGGAGGTTGCGCGCGTGTTGCAAGACCATGGCCTGCGCTTCGGGCTGGAGTATGTGGGCACGCAGCTCTCGCTGGTGGGCCGTAAATTTCCGTTCGTGCACACGATGGCGGAAGCGCGCGAGCTGATCGCCGACCTCGGCACGGGCAACGTGGGGCTTGTGCTCGACACGTGGCATTGGTGGACGGCCGGCGATACCGTGGCCGATTTGCGCGCGCTGACGAAGGCCGACGTGGTGAGTGTCGATTTGAACGATGCGCCGAAGGACCTCGCGAAGGCCCAGCAAAAGGACAACGAGCGCGAGTTGCCGGCGGCCACGGGCGTGATCGACGTCGCCGCGTTTTTGAACGCCCTTGTCGCGATCGGCTACGACGGCCCGGCGCGGCCCGAGCCGTTCAACAAGGCGCTCAACGCCCTCGACAACGATCCCGCGTGTGCGGCGTCCGTCGCGGCGATGCAGCGGGCGATGGCGCTGATCCGGGGGTAGGCGCGCCGCGCGGCCCCTTCAGGTCGGTTCGCTCGGGCCCTCGATGATCAGGCGGAGCGAATCGATGCGGAGGCGGGCCGCGGTGATCGCGGTTGTGGTGTGCTGGAGGTGCTCCTGCGCGAGCGCGATTTCGGCGGGGCGGATGTGGTCGTTGATTTTCTGGAGATCCACGAGGCGCTGGAGGTCGGCGGCGAGTGCGGCGGTGGCCTTGGCGTGGGCGGCGGCGACCAGGGTGCGGCTGTGTTCGTCGGCCCGCCCGGTGGCGGACTCGATCATTTTCTTGACGAAGCTGACGTTGAAGCCGGGGCGTTCGAGGAAGCGGTGGAGCGTGCCGTCTTTGAAATCGTCCGCGAGGGTGGCGGCGGGGTAGGCGTCGGTGAGATCGGTGCCGCGCAGGTCGACGACGACGCGCACGGGCGTGGGGGCGAGAAACTGGTCCACGTGCCAGCGCGAATCGGCGACGGTTTCGAGGACGAAGACGGTTTCGAGGAGGAGGTTGGGTTTGGGGGAGCGGAGGGAGCCAAACGCGGTGGTCCCGGACTTGGAGTCGATGAGGAGGTCGATGGCGTCCTGCACGAGTGCGTGGTCGGGCGAGAGGAAGCGGATATCCTCGCGGACGATGGCGCGGGCGCGGTCGAAGGTGGCGAGCATGCCGTCGCGCGGGATCGAGGGAAACGCTTCCACGTACGCGTGGCTCGGGTCGAGGAAGACGTCGCCGGCTTCGTGGTCCTTGATGCGGACGCCGAAGTGGTCGAGGAGGTCGTTGAGGAAGTTTCTCAGGAACGGGTCGGCGTCAACTTCCCGGATACGGTCGATGATGCGGGTGGCGACGTCGCGGTCGAAGGAGTTGAGCTCGAGGAGGCGGTCGCGGCCCTGTTTCATTTTCAGTGAGAGTTCGCGGCGGAACTCGAGGGTCTCGGCGACGAAGGCGTCGAGCTGGGGCCGGGCGACCCGGGCGCCGCCGGAGCCGTAGGCGTGGGCGAGGGCGAGGAGGCGGGTCTTGAATTGGTCCTGGTAGTCGTTGCCGCCGTGGAGGGACGTCTCGAAGGCGTCGAGGCCGCGGTGATACCACTCGACGACGCATTCCTCGGCGCTGCCCGTGACGTAGGGGACGTGAATGCGGATCGTCTGGGTCTGGCCGATCCGGTCGAGGCGGCCGATGCGCTGCTCGAGGAGACCGGGGTTGAGGGGAAGATCGAAGAGGACGAGGTGGTGGGCGAACTGGAAGTTGCGGCCCTCGCTGCCGATCTCGGAGCAGAGGAGGAGCTGGGCGCCGTCGGGTTCGGCGAACCACGCGGCCTGGCGGTCGCGTTGGACGAGCGGGAGGCCCTCGTGAAAGAGGCCGACCTTGAGGTTGATTTTTTCCTGCAGCGCGGCCTCGAGGGCGATGACCTTGCGCTGGGATTTGCAGATGAGCAGGACTTTGGCCGGACGCTGCGTGAGGAGGAAGGCGACGAGCCAGTCGAGCCGTGGATCTTCGCGGAAGGCGTAGCGCAGCGTAGCGTCCTCGCCGGTTTCTTCGGCGGCGAGCTCGCGGGAGATGCGGGCGAGGTGCGTGAGATTCTGGCCGGCGTCGAGCGGGGCGGGGCAGAACTGGCGCGTGGGGAACCCCGTCATCGCGGCGCGGGTGTTGCGGAAGACGACGCGGCCGGTGCCGTGCTGGTCGAGGAGGGTTTTGAGCAGGGCTTCGCGGGCGCCGGGCCGGGCCTTGGTGAGGGCGCCGAGGTGTTCGGCGAGGCGGGCGGGGTCGCGGTTGAAGATTTTTTTCAGCGCGGTGCGGTCCTTGGGGAGGAGGGTTTTTTGCTCGATGATTTTCTCCGCGATGCCGGCGATGGTGCCGAAGCTCTCGGATTCGGCGACGAATTGGTCGAAGTCGTCGTAGCGCGCGGGATCGAGGAGACGGAGGCGCGCGAAGTGGCCGACGAGGCCGAGTTGGGTGGGCGTGGCGGTGAGGAGGAGGAGGCCGGGGCTACGTTGGGCGAGCTGTTCGACGAGGGCGTAGTCGGGGCTGACGGCGGTGGGTGACCACGCGAGGTGGTGGGCTTCGTCGACGACGACCATGTCCCAGCCGGCGGCGAGGGCCTGGTCGCGGCGGAGTTCGCTGGAGGGGTTGGAGGCCGCGAGGAAGGGGACCGCGCAGAGGGCGAGCTGGGTGGCGAGGAACGGATTTTGGGCGGGGTCGCTCGCTTCGCACGCGAGGCAGCGGGCTTCGTCGTAGATGCTGAACCAGAGATTGAACCGGCGGAGGAGTTCGACGAACCACTGGTGCGTGAGCGACTCGGGGACGAGAATGAGGACGCGTTTGGCCCGGCCGACGGCGAGGAGGCGCTGGAGGATGAGACAGGCTTCGATGGTTTTGCCGAGGCCCACTTCGTCGGCGAGGAGGACGCGCGGGATCTGGCGCGAAGAGACTTCCTGCAAAATGTAGAGTTGGTGCGGGATGAGTTCGAGGCGTCCGCCGAGAAAGCCGCGGACCGCGGATTGGCGGAACCGGGCCTGGGCCTGGAGCGCGCGGTAGCGGAGGTCGAAGACTTCGCCGGGATCGGTCTGGCCGGCCATGAGGCGCTCCTGCGGGAGACCGACGCTGGTGACGTCGGAGAGGGCGTCTTCGCGGACGCGGCGACCGGCGCAGAGGTAGGTGAGGAGCCCCCCGTGGTCCTCGACGGATTCGACGGTGAGCGCGGCGCCGTCGCGGGTGGTGACGGTTTCGCCGACGCGGAACTGGACGCGTTTGAGCACGGGGGTGCCGAGGGCGTAGAGGCGGTTTTCGCGGGTGGCGGGGAATTCGATGCCGATGCGTTTGGCCGCGGGATCGACGCGCGCAACGACGCCAAGACCCAGTTCGGGTTCCCGTTCACTCATGCAACGCTGGCCAACGACGCTTAACGACATGGCGGCATGAGGGCGGAGACGCGGGGGAACTCAAAGGGAATTTCTGTCGGAGGGAAAATTGGGCCGACGGAGGGGGGGCGGACTCGCGGGGTCGGCCGCGGGGCGGCCGGGGACGCCGGCGGCGGCCGTCCCAGGTTTTTGCGGACAGTCGGTTTTTGGCCGCGCGGGTCGCGCGAAGTACGCGGCCGCGGCGGCGGGAATCGGCGGCGAGGTTTCGCTGGAACGCGATCCGCTTCGCCTGGAGCGCCGGATCGGTAGAGGGCAGAAGGGAGAAGGCGAGCCGACCGGCGGGGCGCGCGCCGCCGATGGCGAGGGTGGCCACGGGGAGGCCGCCGGGCATTTGCAAGAGGGGGAGCCGGGAATCGAGGCCCTTGAGGCTTTTGCTTTCGACGGGCCCCCCGATCACGGGGAGCGGGGTGTGGCTCGCGACCAGGGCGGGCAGATGCGCGGCGCCGCCGGCGCCGGCGATGATGACGCGCAGGCCGCGCCGTTGGGCGGTCTTGGCGTAGCGGGCCAGGTCGTCCGGGGTGTGCGGTGGGCGGAGCCCCCTGGACTTCGCACGGCACGGCGAAGTCGCCGCAGACGGCGAAGGCGGCCTCGCGGGTGGGCCAGTCGGAGTCGCGGCCCGTGATGATGCCGACCAGAGGCGGAGCGTGGGTTTTTATGTGATCGGGTCGAAGTGGATGGCGTGGGCGGCTTGGCGGGCGGTCGCCATCGCCTCGGCCACGGTGGGGCCGAGGGCGGTGATGTGGCCCATTTTTCGGCCCGCTCCGCTCACGGCTTTGCCGTAGAGGTGGACGTGGGCCTCGGGCACGGCGAGGGCGCGGGCGAGACCGAGCGGGCGGCCGGGCGCGCGGTGCGGGCCCAGGAGATTGAGCATCACGGCGGCCGGGGCGAGCAGGCGCGTGCTGCCCAGGGGCCAGCCGAGCACGGCGCGCACATGGTTTTCGAATTGGGAGCAGGCGCAGGCTTCGATCGTGTAGTGGCCCGAGTTGTGGACCCGCGGGGCGAGTTCGTTGACGGCGATTTCGCCGGTGGCCGAGAGGAAGAGTTCGACGCCGAAGCTGCCCACGGCGCCGACGGCGGTGACGGCGCGCAGCGCGATTTCGGTGGCCCGCGCAGCGAGCTCCGGAGGGATGGCCGCCGGCGCCTGTACGGAGTGGCAAACGTGGTGATGCTGCACGGTCTCGACGACGGGATAGGTGGCGGTGGTGCCGTCGCGACCGCGGGTGACGATCACCGCGAGTTCCTGGGTGAAAGGCCAGAAGGCTTCGGCGAACAGTTCGTTGAGATCGCCGCGCAGGGCGTGCCACGCCGCGGGAAGATCGGCGGGCGAGCGCAGGGTGAAGTTGCCCTTGCCGTCGTAGCCGTTGCGCCGGGTTTTCAGCACCAGCGGCCAGCCGAGTCTTTCGGCGGCGGCGGCGAGCGTTGCCGGCGAAGCGACCGCGCAGAATTCGGGCACCGGCAGGCCGGCCCGCACGAGGGCTTCCTTCTGGCGCAATTTGTTCTGCGTGAGCGCGAGGCTGGCGGAGGTCGGGAATACGTGGTGCCCGGCGTCCTCCAGTTGGCGAAGGAGGCCGGCGTCGACGAATTCGTTTTCCAGCGTGATGACGTCGACGCGCGCGGCGAATTGGTGGAGCGTCTCGGCGTCGGCCCAGTCGCCGGTGACGGTCAACGGGGTGAGCTGGGCGGCCGGGCTGAGGGGGTTTGGTTCGAGGATGCTGACTTCGCAGCCGAGGGGGAGGGCGGCGAGCGCCGTCATGCGGGCCAACTGGCCGCCGCCGATAATGCCGAGGCGGGCGCTGGCGAAGCCGCGGTCGGCGGGGGGAGGAGTTCGCGGTCGGAGGTCACGTGCAGGCTCAGAATTTTTCCCGGCGGAGGACGCGGATGTCGGTCTCGTAGGCGATCATGGCGAATTTGGGGAAGAACTCCTGTTCGAGGCGAGCGAGGAGTTGCGCGGCGACCGTCGGCTGCACGATCACTTCGACCTGGATGTTGGCGAATTCCGGAATGTCGGCGGTGCGCCGGCCCTGACGACCGTCGCCCTCGACGGTGAACAGCGTGTAGCCGTGGGCGCCGGCGGCGTGCAGGAGACGTTTCAGCGGCTCGCGGGCAAGCGCTTCGCAGATGATGGTGACGAGTTTGACGGGATGGGTGTTCATGGCGAACCGAGGGCGAAGCGGGCGAAGCCGTAGTAAATCGGGATGCCTACGGTGAGGTTGAAGGGGAAGGTGATGGCGAGTGAGGCCGTGAGGTAAAGAGCCGGATTGGCCTCCGGGAGGGAGAGGCGCATGGCGGCGGGGGCCGCGATATAGGAGGCGCTGGCGGCCAGCACGCCCAGGAGGGTGCAGCCGCCGAGGCTCAGGCCGGTGGCCTGGCCGAGGATCACACCCAACATCCCGTGAACGAGCGGCAGAATCATTCCGAAGGCGATGAGGAAGGGACCGACCTTGCGCAGATCGCCGAGACGCCCGCCGGCCACGAGGCCCATCTCGAGCAGGAACAGCGCGAGCACCCCTTGAAACGGCGCCACGAAAAACGCCCCGACTTTGTCCATGCCGGCCTGGCCGCACAGCGCGCCGACGACCAGTCCGCCCACGAGGAGCAACACGCTGCGACCGAACAGGGCCTCGTGCAGGAGTTTTTTCCACGAGCCGGCGAAGACGGAGTCCTGCCGGCCGACGGACATCTTGCCGAGGAGCACGCCGACGACGATCGCGGGCGACTCCATGACGGCGAGAAAGGCGGTCGCGTAGTTTTCATAGGGCACGTCGATGCTTTTGAGGTAGTTGGTGGCCGCGATAAAGGTCACGGCGCTCACCGAGCCGTAGTGCGCCGCGACGGCGGCGGCGTCGACGGGCCGGAATTTTCCGCCGTAGCGGAGCAGGGGATAAATCCAGAGCGGGATTGCGGCGCCCAGGGCCATGGCGGCGAGCGCCGGGAGGAACACGGTGGCGATGCCGGCCTCGTTGAGGGCGACGCCGCCTTTGAACCCCAGCGCGGTCAGCAGGTAGATGGTGAGCGTGACGTAGAGCGCCTCGGGGAATTTCAGATCGCTGCGCAACACGGCGGCCACCAGCCCCAGGGCGAAGAAGAGGACGGCGGGCGAGAGCAGGTTGGCCGAGAGGGCGGAGAAGAAATCCATGTGAGCCGAGTCTAACGAGAAGAAGAGATTCTGAAAAACAGATTGTTCCGATGCGTTCGTTCGGTTAATCCGAAGCGATGGGAGAAATGCTCGAGACACCGGAATGGCTCAATTACCACCATCTGCGGAATTTTTGGATGATTGCGCGGCACCGCAGCATGACGCGGGCGGCCGAGGCGCTGAACGTGTCGCAGTCCACGTTGAGCGAGCAACTGGGCGAGCTGGAGGCCTGGCTGGGCCGACCCTTGTTCGACCGGCGGGGGCGGGGGTTGCACCTCACGGAGGCGGGGCGCGTGGCCTTGCAGCATGCCGAGACGATTTTCGAGACGGGGCGCGAGTTGATCACGAGTTTCCGGCGGCCCACGACCGGCGCGCAGCGCGTCCTCCGGCTCGGGGCCGTGGGGCCGCTGTCGAAGAACCTGCAGTTCGATTTTATCCAGCCATTGCTGGCGGACGCCCGGACCAAGGTGGTCGTGGTGGCGGGCGCGCTCGATGAACTGACGCGGCAGCTGCAGGAGCACCGGCTGGATTTGGTGCTCTCGAACATTCCGCTCCGCGCCGACCAGGAGCACAACGTCTTCAATCACCTGTTGGGCGAGGTGCCGGTGTTTTTGGTCGGGGGTCGGCCGTTAAACAAAACCCGGCCACGCTTTCCGCTCTTCTTGCGCGGGCAGCCGCTGTTTCTGCCGAGTCACCAGAGCCACGTGCGGCTGGATTTCGATCTGCTGCTGGCGAAGGCCGGGATCGAGCCCGAGGTGCGGGCGGAGGTTGACGACATGGCGCTGCTGCGCCTGCTCGCGCTGTCGGGCGAAGGCCTGGCGCTGGTCTCGAAGATCGTGGTCGAGCGGGAACTGGAGTCGCGGCAGATCAAGTTCATGTTGCGCGTCCCCGGTTTGGTGGAGCGCTACTACGCCCTCGCGGCACGGAAGCGGTTCGAAAACGTGTGGCTCGGTGAAATCGTGGAGGCGTTTCGGGCGCGGTTGAAGGTGCTGGGCTCGACTGCGGGCCGCCGGGCGGATGCGCGGTGAGCGCCGGCGGAGACGGATTTCCCTCACGCCGCGGGCCGCACGACCGATTCCCCTGTGATCGACCTCTTGTTTCCGGATCCGGCGGCCGTCCTGCCGCTCACCGACGCCCCCATCCCTGACGCCATGAGCATGCCGGGCAAAATGTCTGCCGGCGGTTGTTCCGGCAGGACGCGCCGTTGGTGGAGCGTGGCGCGGTCGAAGCCGGCGGGGTTGTGCCCTGACCGATACAGGGGATGGGCACGGTGGGATTCGGCGGCGACCTCAACGGCCTCGTCGACCTTAGCATGAGCGACGAAAGGGCCGAGGATGCGATCGGGGAAATCCTCGGGATGAGTCCGGCCGAAGTGGCGAGTGAAGGCGCCGACGTGCGTAAGGACGGGAGCGGTGAGGTCACCCATAGGACGGGCGGCGGCTTCAAGAACGCGCGCTGCCAGCTGGGCTAGCCGGGCTAGCTCACGCGGCCGACCAGCGTGCGCGGGCAGGCGCTCAAGGTCGGA
>JBIKOK010000415.1:0-2893 GCA_044358025.1 Opitutaceae bacterium | reverse complement strand
AAACGGGCTTGTCTCCGGGCAACGACAAAAGCACTTCCTTTTGAACGTCAATTACACCTCCCTACGAGATAAGGCAGGTGGGAGGGAGCGTAGCTCCCGGAGGCACAGGTCTTTAGGAGGGGTGCAGGGGAGGAGGCGCAGCCTCCTCCCTGCCCGACTACGAGAGATCCCAAAGGATCGGGGTGGAGAGGGGTGTGGGGAGAGGCGGGGCCGCCCCGCCTCTCCCCACCTCTGAACCGGCAGGACGCGCCTAGCGCGAGCGCTGCTTGGCGGCGTCCTCCGCGGCTTTTTCGCCGCGCACGCTCTCACCGGAGAAGTCGAGGATGGTGGAGTGATGGACGAGCCGGTCGACGGCGGCCATGGTGGTCATCGGGTCCTTGAAGATCCGGTCCCACTGGCTGAAGACCAGGTTGGAGGTAATCACGACGGTTTTTTGCTCGTAGCGCTCGGCCAGGAAGTGGAAGAGGACCTCCATTTCGTCGCGGGATTGCTGCACGTAACCGATGTCGTCGATGACGATGGCGTCGAAGCGTTGGAGCCGGGTGATGGCCTGCGGCAGCTTCAGATCACGTTTGGCGGCGAGCAACTGGGTGACCAAGCGGAACGCCGGCACGAAGAGCACGTGGAGCTGGTGACGACAGATCCACTCGCGGGCGAGGGCCGCGACGAGGTGCGTCTTGCCGCGACCGGCGAGACCGAAGCAGAGCAGATTATCGCCGCGGCGCACGAAGTCGGCTTCGAGCAAGGTGGGCAACTGACGGCGGATTTTGTCGGTGAGCTTCTTTTGGTCGAGCGACTCCAGGGTTTTGCCCTTGGGCAGATTGGCGTCCTTGAGCTGGCGCTCGATCTTGCGCTGGAGCCGATCATTGGCCTCGGCCTCGAACAGGTAAGAGAGGAAACGGGGGTAACCCCAGTTTTCCGCTTCGGCCCGTTGCACGGCTTGGTCGTATTCGCGGGCAATCGTCGGCAGGCGCATCGCGCGCAAGAGCAGGGGCAGTGGGGCGGCGCTCATGAGGCCACCTCCAAAATGAGCTGATCGTAGATACCCAAGTCCGGGACGAAGGCCGGAAGTTCCGCCGGGCGGATCGGCCCGGGCTGACGCAGCGCTTCCTCGATGGCGGCGGCCGCGGGCACGGCGCCGGCCCGCAGGCCTGCCCCGAGGACTTCGGCCACGCGGTCCTCGCCCAACTCGGCGGCGAGTTGGAGGATCCGCAGATAACGCGCACTGGCTTCGCCGGGAGTGGTCGCCTCCAGCCGGTCGTAGGTCTGGCGGAAAGCCGGGCGGGGGAAAAATTCCTCCCGGTAGAGATAGCGTGCAAACGCCCCGGGCTTGCGCACCAGCGAGTCGACCACATGCCGGTAGTCGATGCAGGGCTCCTGGCCGTGCGAACGTGGGCAGACCAACACGGTTTCACCGTGATAGCGGAAACTGACTTCGGCTTCGCTCACCCGCGCCATCAGCGTCGCGCCGATCAGCCGGGAGGGCACCGAGTAGGCGCAGTTCTTCACCCGCGTCGTGCTGTAGCAGGACACTTTCGCCGGCACCTCCTGGGTTTGGGGAAACCGGGTCGGCGGCAGCGTCCGCAGCCGCGCCGTCTCCTCCGCGATCTTCGCCACGCGCAGCGCGTTGATCCCCGTGCACACCTTCGCCACGAAGGCGGCGTAGTCGGCGGCACTGGCAAAGTCGCGGCTGCGGCGCAGCAGCAGATACTGGTTCAGCCGCCGCTTCAGGTGCCCCTGCGCCGATTCCACGTCGCCGTTTTGATTCGGACATTTGACCGCAATCGTCCGCGGCGTGACGCCGAGGTGCGCGCACATCGCCACATATTCCGCGTTCAGCCCGCGCTCGCTCTCGCCGCGCCGCAGTTGATGCGTCGCGGTCGAACTCTGGTCGGTCTGCAATTCCACCGTCACCCCACCGAGCCGCCAATACGCCTCCTGCACCCCCAGTTTCAGCGACAACACCGACTCCGACTGGCAGGGCACCGCCCATTCCCAGTTCGAGTAGGGCAGGACCGCGTGCGCCAGCAGGTGCGGATACGCCACCCCGGCGAGGGTGATCCCCAGTTCCGCCGCATGCGTCCAATCAAACTGCAGACTGTGTCCGGGCTCCCGCACCTGCGCAAAGCACACCTCCTTCGCCGGACCATGGAGTCGCCGCCACTGCGTCACCCGGCGTTGGAACGTCCGCAACGCTCCGCCGTCCACTCCGACCACCGGCGCGGTCGGGTCCGTCAGCAGATACTCGAAGAGCATCTTCGCCTCCAGTTCCGGCGTTGTCTCCAGCCACTGTTCCGCTGCCGCCCAGATCGCCGCCACCGGATCCACCCGCGTCCGCCAATCATGCACCCGCTTCATTTCCTGCGGCCCTTTACCTGCCCGGATATACCGCCGCGCCGTTTTCGGATCCACCCCCGCCTTCATCGCGGCATGCCCGAGCACCCCGCTGTCGTTATATGTCTTCATGAGTCGTTGATACTGCTGATCGGTGATGAGCATGGGCCTGCGAAAAGGCCCGATCCTACCGATCTCGCAGACCAACCACCCCCACAAATCCCCGGTAAATTTCAGGGAAGTGCAGTTGTCGTCAGTCGGTAGCGATGGCTGTCGTCAGGGGCCCGCTGCACGGCCAGCACACAGAAGCTCGCGGCGAGCGTGTTCGACAGTACCCACGCCAGCACACAGCGACTGTGCCAGTCCATCACCGCACATAGATAAGCAAAGCCTCCCACCACCGGCACGCAAGTGATGTCGGTGGCCCAGACCCGATTGGGCCGAGTCACGGCGAGATCGCGCAAGAGATACGGGTAAACGCGCTGTCCGGCCTGCGCCCGTGACAAGTTTGGCTTCTGGTAAATCACCTCCAGCCTGAGTTCACGCATGAGCCGCCGAA
>JBIKOK010000247.1:0-10071 GCA_044358025.1 Opitutaceae bacterium | reverse complement strand
GGACTCGGTAAGCCGTGTGCGGGAAAACCGCCTGCACGGTTTGACGAGGGGGAGGGCAGCGTGCCGGGTGACCGTCTCGCTGCTCTCTCTACTCTACCCGAAAAGTATTCTACGGGAAGGGTGATTGATGCGGGTTAGGGTGATCCGCGTTTTACCCCAGGTGTCTTTTCCACGGCCAGAAACCGTCGCTGTTCGCGCCGCCGGTCCCACTGTCAGACCAGACCGGCGAACCTGGCGAGGGCGCGGAACCGTGCGAGGGGCGGGCGCGACCGGTGGGGCCGGGGGCCGGATCCTTGCGGGAAGCTGGCGGGATCCTTCCGAGAAGCTGGCCGGAAGCTTCCGGGACGGTTCGGGGACGGTTCGAGGACGATTCGAGGACGATTCGAGGACGATTCGAGGGGGTCGTGGCGGGGGAAACGCCGTCAGACCAGGCCGGCGACCCCGGCGATGGGGCCGAGCCCCCGCGTTGCGTCACCGACCCTGTCACCGGGAGGGAGGCGTGGCCGGACGAACGGTGTGGCCCGGCGCCACCCCATGTACGCGACCGGTTGGCAACGCCCTGAGAGGCCGGGCGGTGGGGGCGGGGGGGCAGCATGACGGGAAAGGCCCGGCTCACCCGAGTGACCAAATCGGACCGAGGGCGCAACGGAGTGGTCAGGAGCGGCGGGAGGAGCCGGGGGGGGCCGGGGTGGACACCCTCCGACTGCCCCCGGCAGAAAAAGCGGAGCGCGGCGGAGGGGCAGGGGCTCCGGCTTTTGGGCGAACTACTTGATCGGGGGGATCGTCGGGCTGAGCTGGGTTTCGAGGGCCGCCAAGGCCTGCTGGGCTTCGGTATAGTCGGGTTTAAGCCGCACGGCCTCCCGGAGGTGGGGCAAGGCCTCTCCGGGCCGCGCCAAACGCCAGAGAACGACGCCGAGGTTGTTGTGGGCCCCCGGGTGCACGGGATTGACGTCAACCGCCGCCTGAAATTGGACACGGGCTTCTTCCAGCTTTCCGTCCTTGAAGAACCCGGCGCCGAGGTTGTTTCTGACTTCGGCCAGATTTTCCCGTGCGGCGGGGTAGTCGGGCTTCAGTTTTAACGCCAATTCGAAGTGGGGCAGCGCTTCGGTCAGATTTCCGCTCTGAAAGAGCACCACGCCGAGATTGTTTTCGGCATCGGGGTAGTCGCGCTTGAGCCGCACGGCGGCTTCATAGCGCGCTTTGGCGGCCTCAATCTTGCCCTGTTGATACAGAATGCTGCCGAGATTGTTGTTGGCCTCGGCGTGGGTGGGCTTGAGCCGCAGCGTTGCGGTAAACTGGGTCATCGCCTCCGCGGTGCGACCGCTTTGGTTGAGGGCGTTGCCGTAGTTGTAGTGGGCGTCGACATAGTCGCGCTTGAGGCGCAGGGCTTCCTCGTAATGGGAAATGGCTTCGGCGACCTGTCCTTGTTCGGCCAACACGACCCCGAGGTTGTTGTGGGCGTCGGCAAAGGTGGGCTTGAACCGCACCGACTCGCGGTAGTGGGCCACGGCTTCGTCTTTGCGGCCCAATTGGTAGAGGGCGTTGCCGTAGTTGTTGTGGGAGGCGGCGTGGCCGGGTTTGAAACGCAGGGCACGGCCGATGTGGTCCAAGGCTTCGGGGGCCTGATGCTGTTCGGAAAGGCTGTTGCCCAGATTATTGAGGGCGTCGATGTAGTTGGGGAGGAGGCGGACGGCTTCGCGGAAGCACAGGATCGCCTCATCGAACTTTTCCTGCCGGTAGAGGATTTCGCCCACGTTGTTGTGGCCGCGGGCGTTGGAGGGGTATTTGTTCACCGTGTCGCGCCACAGGGACATTTCGCTGTGGTAGTCGACGTTGCGGCGAACGGTGAGCCAACCGGCACCGACCGCGAGGATCACCCACAGGAGGAAGGAGCGCCGGCCGATCACGGACCAGACTCCGATCACGACCAAGGTGAGCACGCTCGCGAGGGGCAGATACATGCGATGTTCGGCCAAGGGCTCGGTCGCGATCGGGATGAAGCTCGAACTGGGGCCGAGGATGGCGAAAAACCAGAGGCCAAGGAAACCCAGCAACGGGTGCCGCTTGAGCGCGTAACCGGTCGCAATGACCAAGCCGACAATCAGCAGGCCTTGGGGCAGCACCGGCAGGAGGTCCTTTTCAATCGCCGTGCCGTAATCGAAAACCAAGGGATGGGGCCAGAACGTCAGCTTGAGGTATTTTCCGAGGCCCAGCGCCGAGGTGAGGGCGTAGTCCCAGCTGGAAATTCCGCCCGCACCGAGTCCGGCGGTGCCGCCGCGGTTGCCGGTGCCGGCGACCAACCACGCCAGCGGCAGCCACGTGGCCGCGAGGCCGAGGTAGAGCCGGCGGTGGCGCTGCCAGGCCGCGCGAAACGTTCCGCTGACCGCGGCGCGATCCAGGAGCAAGACCAGCAGAGGGGCCGAAGCCATGACCTCTTTAGTCGTCATGCCGCAGAAACACGTCAGCACGGTCAAGCCCTGCCACAGCGCAGGGCGGTCCGAAGAGACGGAGCGCAGAAAACAGTAGAACGTGACCAAGTAGAACAGACCGACCAACGATTCCGCGCGCTGAACGACATAGGTGACGGACTCGGTTTGGAGCGGGTGGACCGTCCACAGTAAGGCGATGCAGAACGCGAGCGGGAGGGCGGTGTCGGCCGCCCCGAAGCGCTGGCGCAGGGAGGGTAACTCCAAGGTCCGGCGGATGGCGCCGAAGAGCGCGAGGGCGGCCAGGACATGGATGACGAAATTGACGAGGTGATAGCCGGCCACCTCCGTGCCTCCGAGGGCGTAGTTGATCGCGAGGGAGAGATTAACCATCGGGCGACCGTTGACCGTGATGCCGCTGTCGTTCGGTGGCGTCAGCACGTCCGACAGCTTGGTGAGGTCGACAATCGTCGGGTTCTCCTTGATGGCGGCGATGTCGTCGTAGACGAAGGGCCCCGAAAAACTGTTGTGGTAGGCGGCGAACGCCGCGAGCACCAGCAGGCCGGCGGCGATGACCACGGACCGAGGGTGACCGGGGAGAGTGGGGGAGGGAACAGTCGGCACGACGGAAAACTTAACGACGGCGGGGGAGCGGCATGCAACAGAATCTCTCGGGGATAGCGTGAGGGCCCGAAAGGTCGGAATTGCCGGCCACACCGTCGCCGGTCCGGGCCCATGGGAAGACCGCACCACCCGAGGCCTCGGCTTGCCGCGAGCGGTGTGGCCTAATACTGCGTCAACGGTTCGCTAATGGCCGACGCAGTGGGTGCGATTGGGGTTGTGCAGCAGGGGAGGGCAGGCATGGTCTGCACCAAGTCCTCCGCTTAGCGGAGGATGGGGTAACTAAGAAAGTAATGTCCGCCGTATAGGGGTATACGGCGGACTCTTTTTTTGTCGATTTCGCGGGATGTGGCCGCCGATTCGACCGTAAACGGGCGCTTTTGCTGCCGCGGGCAGCGATGGGCCAAAGGGGCATCATTTTCCGGCAAGTGCCATCCGAGGTGGGCCGGCCGCTCGGCGGGCGGAGGCGGTTTGTGGCGTGACGCGTTGAGCCGCGCGCGGAGCGCACGGCCCGATCCCCGGGGAAACTGAGCGCGGCAAGAAACGGAGCTGCGCCCTCGGCCAAACTTGGCGCGAGAATTACCTCCCCTTGTGGCGGGCTTCCGGGCACGGTGCTCGGTCACATGGCACTCATCGGCAAACGCAACCAGCTCCCCTTCGTGCGCGAAGCCACGCCGGGATTCTATCTCGATGGCGGCTCGCATGGGGAAATCCTCCTGCCGGGGCGCTATTTGACGCGCCGCCCGACGGTCGGGAGTCTCGTCGATGTGTTTGTCTATCGGGATTCCGAGGACCGGTTGGTCGCGACCACCGAGGCGCCGTATGCGGCGGTCGGTGAATTCGCTTTTCTGCGGGTCGTGAGCGTGAATCCGCGCATCGGGGTCTTTTTGGATTGGGGGCTGGAAAAAGATCTGCTCCTGCCGATCCGCGAACAGTCCGGGCCCCTGCAGGAGGGGGACTGGTTGGTGGTGCATGTGGCGCTGGACCAACGGACGGACCGCATCATTGCGAGCGCCCGGCTCAATCGGTATCTCAACCTCACCCCGCCGGTTTACGCCGAGGGCCAGGCGGTGAAGATTTTGGTGATCGGTGAATCTCCGCTCGGCTACAACGCGGCGGTGAACCATACGCATCGCGGTTTGCTCTACCACGGTGATTTGCCGGGACCGCTCACGATCGGGCAACCCTTGGACGGATACGTGCGCACGGTGCGACCGGACGGGAAGATCGACTTGGCGCTGGATCGCGGGCGGGTCGGGTATCAGCGCATTTTGCCGGTCACGGACAAGATTTTGGCGACCCTCCAGGCGGCGCCGGGCGGGCGCCTGCCGCTGCACGACAACAGTCCGCCGGAGGAAATCCGGGCGACGTTTGGGGTGAGCAAGAAGGCCTTCAAGCAGGCGATCGGGGTGTTGTTCAAATCCGGTCAGATCCTGATCGAGAAAACGGGGATCCGCTGGGTGGCGCCGCAGCCGGCCAAGAAAGCGGGCGCGACCGCACCGGGGCGGCGCTGAGCGGGGCGGCGGGCTTATGCCCGTTCGCGATCAGGCGGAGACTCATCTGCCGGAAGGGAGGAGCCTGCTTGCCGGCGATTCAGCCCGGAGCCATCGCCCGCGAGCGGGCTCCTACCCATCGCGTGAATCGCATGGCGAAGGCGAACGGGAATTACGGAGTCTGGGCGGGGGTGATGGGCGGAGCTGAGCCGGCGGGAACGAACAGCGTGCGGTTGCTCGGGTCGCGGGCATCGTCGGGGCGCGGATAGTCGCGCCAGAGCCAGCGTCCCGTTCGCGATCAGGCGGAGACTCATCTGCCGGAAGGCAGGAGCCTGCGTGCAGGCGATTCAGTCCGGAGCCATCGCCCGCGCGCGGGCTCCGACCTATCGCGTGAATCGCATGGCGAAGGCGAACGGGAATTACGGAGTCTGGGCGGGGGTGACGGGCGGAGCTGAGCCGGCGGGAACGAACAGCGTGCGGTTGCTCGGGTCGCGGGCATCGTCGGGGCGCGGATAGTCGCGCCAGAGCCAGCGGAGCATGTCGGGAAGAATGGCGCCGCCCTGTTTGTTGGAATGCGTGCCGATGCCCCAGGTGAAATTCACGTCGTAGCCCTTCTCGGTGAGGGCGGCGACCATCCGGCGGTTTTGCGCGTGCCAGTCGCGGTCGGGGGCGTAGGTGGCCTCGGCGCCGGAGCCGCGGAGGCCGCGGTTGTCGTTGAGTCCGTCCTGCAGAAAAATGCGGATGGGCTTTTTTTCGCTGCGGCGGATGAGGTCGGGGTAGACGTGGCCGCCGCGGATGTTGGTGAAACTGCCGATGGTGCTGAGGACTTTGCTGAAATGGGTCGGGCGGTGCCAGGCGACGGTGAACGCGGCGATGGCGCCGGAACTGGCGCCGCCGATGGCGCGGTCGTTCGGATCGGTGGAGAGGTGGTAGGATTGCGCGAGAGCGGGCAGAAGTTCGTCGACTATCACGCGGGCGTAGTGGTCGTCGAGGGCGTTGTATTCCTGCGGGCGGTTGGTGGAACGGTCGCCCCAATCGGAGGCGCTGGCTTCGGGTTGCTCGGGCTTGCGGCCCGGGTTGATGAAGACGGCGATCGTGACCGGGATTTCGCGCCGGTAGATCAGATTATCGAATACCGTGGGGACGCGGTAGTCGCCGGTGGCGCGGACGAAGGCCTGGCCGTCTTGAAAGATCATGAGCGACGCGGGGCGCGCCGCATCGTATTGGGCGGGCACGTAGACGCAGTAGTCGTGGAGGGTGCCGGGGTAGGCGGCGCTGGGCAGTTTCGTCCACCCGGTGACTTTGCCCTGCGGAACGCCGGGCTGCACGAGGGAATCGGGGCCGAGTTTATAGACGTCGTCGGTGGGGGCGGCCAGGGCCGCGGGAGCGACGAGCGCGAGGGCAAGGAGGTGCGTGAGGAGCGGGCGGAGAGCGGATTTCATGGGGTGCACCGAAGGAGGCGGCAGTGGGCGCGGGCGTCGAGCGGAATGGCCGGGCGGCGGATTTTGGAGCGGTTGCGGTCGGAGCGGTCGAGGGGTGCGCGGACGCGGCTCAGCCGGAAAGGGCCGGCCTCGCGGCGGGATTCACCGGCTCTGGTTTTCCGACCGAACGAAGCGTTTCGGTCCCAGGGGCGGCGCTCAGGCCCCAAGGGGGGCGTCGCGGCGGTTCGTCGGACGGTGGGGGCCGGCGGGGCGCGAAACCGAACCGCCGCGTCAAGGGCGGACCGATTCCGTGAACACGCAGCGGCCGTTGCGCACGGTGATGATCGCGGCGTCCTTGAGGGCGTCGCGCTGGTCGTTGAGCGTCGTGCGGCCGGTGATACCGGGAAAATTGCGGGTGGCGGCGAGGGCTTTTTTCAGCGCGGCGCGTTCGGTGGTCCCGGCGCGGCGCGCGGCGTCGGCGACGAGTTGGACGGAGTCGTAGGTGAGCGCGGCGAGGCCGACGGGGACGGATCCGTGGCGGGCCTGGTAGGCGGCGACGAAGCGGCGCGAGGCGGGGTCTGGGCTCTCGGCGGAATAGTGCGTCGAGTAGACGGTGCCCTCGAGCGCGGGGCCGCCGATTTCGATCAGCTGGGGTGCTTCGAAACCATCGCCGCCGAGGAGGGTGGCGCGCAGACCGAGTTCGCGGGATTGCTGGGCGGCCAGGCCGGCCTCGACGTAGTAGCCGGGCAGGAAAAGAGCGTCGGCGCGGGTGGCGCGGATCGCGGTGAGTTGGGCGCGGAAATCTTTGTCGCCGCCGCTGTATTTTTGCGAGGCGACGATTTCGCCGCCGAGGGCCGTGAAGGTTTTGGCGAACACCTCGGCGAGTCCGACGGAGTAAGGGGCCGTGGAGTCGATGAGGAGGGCGGCGCGGCGGAGGCCGAGGTTTTTCCAGGCGTAGGTGGCGAGGACGGCGCCTTGGAACGGATCCGCGAAGCAGACGCGGAAGATGCAGTCGCCGACGGCGGTCACTTTGGGGTTGGTGGAGGCCGGCGTGACGAGGGGGAGGCCGGCGGCTTGCGCGACGGGGGCGGCTTCGAGGGTGCGGGAAGAGGCGCACTCGCCGATGAGGGCCACGACCTTGCTCCGGGTGATGAGTTTCTTGGCGGCGGTGGCGGATTCGCCGGGGAGGGAGCGGTTGTCCTCGACGACCAGCTCGACGGGGCGGCCGAGGATGCCGCCGGCGGCGTTGAGATCATCGACGGCGAGGCGGGCGCCGCGGAGGGCGGCTTCGCCGAAGGACGCGTCGCGGCCCGTGATGGACATGAAGAAACCGAGTTTGACGGGCTCGCCCGCCGGGGCGGCAGCGAGGACGAGGGACGAGAGGGCGAGGAGTGCGATGACGGGGGCGAGCAGGCGGAAGCGCGGGACCATGCAGAGAAAAGGCGCAAGAAAAGCGGCGGTCGCAAGCCGGCGAGCGGGCTATTTCTGGGCGCGGGCGGCAGCCGCGGCGGCGTGGGGGGGGGCGGAGGTCAGGCGCAGTGCGGCCCGGTCGACGAGATCGACGGGGCGGTGAACGAGGTCCGGGAAGGCGGCGTCAGTGCCGGTTTCGGCGTAACGACGGAGGAGGGGGCGTCATCGCCATGGGGGTTCCGCGCGGTGAACAGGGCCGGCAACGAAACCGAACGAAGAATGGGGCAAGGGCGGCGAAGGCGGCGGCCAGAACCGAAGGGAGGGCCGGGGCGGAAGGGGCTTAGCGCGCATCCATCGCACTTTCCTGCACAAATTCATTTTCGCCGAGCGCGCCGAGGTTCGACCCGAGGTCACGGAGCCCAACCCCGGGTCCGCTCTGGGAGCTCTGTGGCCTGGGCTCCGGGTCCGTTGTGAAATCGGTTTGGTTAAAATGAGGGTGAACGGTTCGGGTGAGGGGAATCAAGGGGCGCGAGTTTCGCAGTGGAGGCGGGAGGGAAAGGGCTTGCTTGGGGTGGACGGCGGTTCCTAGTTCGGAGTTCCCCTCCGGGTGAGCTCCGCCCGGTCGCACTCCATCTCGCCGTTCGCAACCCGCAGAAAATCTCCATGTCGCTCTATACCCGTCGTGAATTCTCGAAACTCGCTTTGGCTGCGCTACCGGCGGCCGGGTTGTGCTCCGCGCTGAGCCCGCTGCGGGCGGCGGAGGTGCCGGCCAAGGCGGCGGGGAAGCCGAACTCAAAGGTCAAGGGCGTGCAGATCGGGCTGAATGTCCCCTATAGCTTTTCGAATCCGACGATGAGCGGGGACGAAGTGATCAAGAACTGTGTCGCGCTCGGGTTGAGTGCGGTGGAGTTGCGGACCCAGCCGGTCGAGGCGTTTTTGGGCTCGCCGGTGCCGGCGGCGGTGGCGGCGCGGGGCGCAGCGGTCGATCCCGTGCAGGCGAAGGCCAATGCGGACAAGCTGGAAAAGTGGCGCCTCGGGGTTTCGCTGGAGCAAGTGAAGGCGTTTCGGAAGACGTTCGACGACGCGGGCGTGAAGATCGAAATCGTGAAAGTGGACGGAATTTTCAAGATGTCGGACGGCGTGCTCGATTACGTGTTCAACCTGGCCAAGGCCCTGGGGGCGCGGGCGCTGTCGACGGAGATTTCCAAGGACGAGGCGGACCACGCGCGCGTCGGGAAATTTGCGGACAAGCACCGGTGCTGGATCGGCTATCACGGTCACGCGACGACGGACGAGGAACACTATGTGAAGGCGACGACGTCGGCGAAATTCAACGGGATCAATCTCGACATCGGGCACTACGTGGCGGGCGGCCATGGTTCGCCGGTGGAGTTCTTGAAGAAGCATCATGCGCGCGTGACGCACGTGCATATCAAGGACCGCAAGTCCAAGGCGAACGGCGGGGCCACGCTGCCGTTTGGCCAAGGGGACACGCCGATCAAGGAGGTGCTGCGCCTCATCCGGGACAACCAGTGGAACATCCAGGCGACGCTCGAAATTGAATACAAAACGCCCGAGGGCTCGACGCGCCTGGCGGAGATTGCGAAGACGGTGCAGTATTGCCGCGACGCGTTGGCGTAAGGAGGGGGGCGGTGGGGGGGCGAGCGGGGAGAAGTCGGCTGGCTGGCGCTCGCCGCTCCGGGCCGGGGAATTAGGCTAAACAGCGCAGAACGAGAAACCGCTCATCGACGCTCATCGGGCGCCAAGGGAAGCGTTTTGAATCGAATCCAAGTCGACCGGTGATTCACCTCAGCGGTGAATCCAAAATTCACGTCCGGCCCAATGCTTCCTGATGCATGAGCGGGAATGAGCGACGATGAGCGGTTAACCGACGGCCGAATTTAGGATTGGGCGGAGAGGATCAGGTCGACGCCGCGGGCGAAGGCGGTTTCGGGCGGGCCGGCCGGGGCGACGTGGGTGGCGCGGGCGAGGGCGTTGGGCCAACCGTGCGGCATCGCGACGGAGGTGCGGACCCAGCCGAACATGGGGACGTCGTTGTCGGCGTCGCCGAAGCCAAACGTGGCGTCGCGGGCGATGCCGAGGTGGGCGGCGAGGGCGGCGAGGCCGGTGGCTTTGGTGACGCCGGGTTGGGTGAACTCGAAGAGGTGGCGATGGGAACGGGTTTTTTCCGTGGGCATCGCGGAAACCGCCGGGTTGGTGGCGAGGGCGGCGAGTTTTTCCGGTTCCCCGACCCAGACGATTTTGAAGGTGGGCGTGGCGAGGAATTCCTCGGTTGAGACCAGCCGCGGATGATGGCCGATGTGGTGCGCGTAGGCGTCGATGGCGGCCGGGCTGTCGGTGATGATGCCCGCGTGGGCGTAGACGAGGGCGGGGTAGGCGAGGCGTTGGCCGAGAGCGAGGACGTGCTGGGCCGAGGTGGCGGGGAGAAACGATTGGTGGAGTACGCGGGTGCGGGTGAGGTCGGCGACCTCGGCGCCTTGGACGGAAACGACCCAGTGCACCCCGGGGAGTTGGCGGGCGTAGAGTTGCATGGCGTCGTAGTGGCGGCCGGAAGCGAGGACGACTTCGACGCCGGCGGCTTGCAGGCGCGCGACCGCCGCGGCGTTGGCGGGGCTGATGGTGTGGTCGGGGCCGAGAAGGGTGCCGTCGAGATCGACGGCGGCGAGGCGAGTGCGGCGG
>JBIKOK010000246.1:0-10082 GCA_044358025.1 Opitutaceae bacterium | reverse complement strand
CGCGCATCACGCCCACCCGCGACGCCACCGGCCTCTGGGCCGGCAGCAGCGGCGTGCAGGGCTTCTACGCCAACTCTCCGAAATCTGAATACACGTTCTCCGGCAACACCACCACCGCCGGTATCGTAATTCATCCCCGCGAATGGCTCTCGGTCTTTGCCAATCGTTCCAAAAACCTCGGCCTGCCCGATTTCGCCCAACGCGTCGGCGCCGACGGCGGCGTGCCACCTGCGCCCCAGGGCAACGGCATGGACGCCGGTCTCATGCTCAGCCTCCGCAACGACCGCATCGTCGCCCGCGCGAGTTATTTCACGACCGACGTCACCGACCAGGTCGGCTCCATGGGCGTCAACAACGCCTTCGCCCCCCGCTACGACCAGATCCTCTCCATCCTCGACGATCCCAACGGCGACCGCAGCACCGCCGACCGCCTCTACACGTCCGCCCAGCTGGGCCAGTATTCCGAACTGCGCCCCACCGCCCTGGCCAACGCCGACTCGCTCGACAACGCCAACCGGGGCTACGAATTCCGCGTCACCGCCAACGTCGGCGACGGCCTCCGCTTCATCGTCAACTATTCCTACAATCTCCAGGCGCGCGCCAACGTCTACAAACGCACCACGCTCCTCTTCGACCAACTCGACCAGTTCGTGGCCGATCTGGTGAAAGCGAATCCCGGCGTCGACGTCCTCAACGCCCGGGGCACGCAGGGCACCACGCTCGCCGACCTCATCGCCCTCAACCGCACCGATCTCGACGGCCGCCGCCTCGACTTCGAAGGCGCCTACGGCAACCGCAAGCACAAGGCCAATTTCTTCGCCAACTACACCTTCAAGGACACCCTCTTCAAGGGCTGGTCCGCCGGCCTCGGCGGCCGTTACCTCAGCCCCATCGTCGCCGGCCGCGTCTCCACCCAACCCGGCCTCCCGCCCCTCGGCTCGGGCGTCAACACCGGCGTCGGGTTCAACGGCGGCATCAAATACGGCGATCCCAGCCTGCGTTTCGACGGCATGCTCCGCTACCAGTCCCGCGGCCAGCTCCTCGGCCGCAACGTCCGCGCCAGCTTCCAACTCAACGTCCGCAATCTCCTCGACGATCACGCCATCGAGGTCCGCCGGCACAAGACCGACGGCCTCACCCTGGATCGCTTCGTCTTCACCGAGCCCCGCGAGATCACCCTGTCCACCACCCTCCGTTTCTGACGGAACGACGGTTTCCAACCGCCGTCAGCCCTGCGCTCTCTTTCGATGAAGCTCGCTCTCCCCTCCCTCCTCTTCCTGCTCGCGTCTACCCTCATCGCCCAGCCCGCCGCCCGCCCCAAGGCCCAAGCCGCCACCAGCACCGGCGAAGAAGCGGACGCCCTCGCTGCCGATGCCGCCGCGCACATCAAGCCCGACCGCATCGCGACCTACAAAACCGTCGGCGCCGTCACGCTCGGTATCAGCATCTTCAATCCACCCGGCCACACGCCCGCTGCGCCGAAGCCCGGCATCGTCTTCTTTCACGGCGGCGGCTTCAACGTCGGCGCCCCGTCCAATTTCTACGCGCAGGCCCAATACCTCGCCTCCCGCGGGATGGTCGCCCTCTCCGTCGAGTATCGCATCCGCACCCGCCACCAGACCACGCAACGCGAGGCCATCATGGACGCCTTCTCCGCCATGCGTTGGGTCCGCCAGCACACGGCCGACCTCGGCCTCGACCCCAAACGCATCGCCGTCGCCGGCGGTTCTGCCGGCGGTTTCCTCGCCGCCGCCGTCACTACCCTTTCCGGCCTCGACGAACCCGGCGAGGATACCACGACGAGCACCCGCCCCAACGCCCTCATTCTTTTCAATTCGATGATCGACCGCGGCCCCGACAGCCGCGCGTTCGCCAAAACCCACGCCGCCCTCGGCGACCAATGGAAAACCGTTTCGCCGCTGCACAACCTCTACCCGGACTTCCCGCCCACGATCCATTTCCTCGGCCGCGCCGACAAAAATATCCCCGTCGCCAGCGCCGAGAAGATGAAAGCCGAAATCGAAAAGATCGGCGGCCGCTGCGACCTCCACCTCTACGCCGGCCAGGAACACGGCTTTTTCAACTACGGGCGCAACGACAACACCCACTACCGCCTCACGCTCATCGAGACCGACCAATTCCTCACGGCGCTCGGCTGGCTCCGCGGCCCGCCCACCCTCGCCGCCGAGCTCCCGCATCCCCGGTGAAACGCGGCCAGCATCGCGCCGGCCGCTCCCTCCCGCCGCGCTAACCGATGTCTTCGCGTCTTTCCCGTCTGCCCATGCGCCGACGATTCCGTGAAAACGGTCGCGCCGCTTGGTCAACGACCCCGTGATTTCGGCGGCGCTGGCCTTCACCCCGTTGGGGGGGTTGTCCAGCGCCGACGATTCGACTTCGGGCAACGTCAGCTTCGCGCGGATCGCCGGTTCGCTGAACTCCGCCGGCGGCGTGCGCTTCACCCCCACCTTCGCCGCCGCCGCGCGCTCTCTGCCCGCCGCGTCTTGTTCGGCTCCCGTTTGCCCCCTTCAGCCGGGTGAAACGCCCCGGCCCACACGCCGGGTTATGCCTTCAACTCCGCCCCACGGCCCTACTTTGTCGCGGCACCGGCGCGCGCGCCGGCCACCAACACGGCTACGAGCACAACCGTTTTCCGTACGCTGATTTTCAGCGGTGAAGTCCAAAATGTAACGGCGTTGGAAGTCGGCCGAAATACCCCGCCGGACAGGTTCCGCGGTCGGCCGCAGGTGGGCCTTCGCGCTCGCCACCCCACCGCACGGCGCGCCAACTTTGCGCTCATGAAATCCCTGCTTCGCGTTTTCGCGGCGTGGCTCGCCATCGCGTCTCTCCGCGCCGACTGGACGGCGACCGCGCCCGGTGGCCAGGTGGCCCTCACCGTGTCCCTCGACCCCGCCGGCACCCCGCACTACCGCGTCACCCATCACGGCCAACCCGTCGTCCTCGACTCCCGTCTCGGCTTCGAGGCCGCTGAAAAAACCCAAAACCTCCTCGACGGCTTCGAGTTCGTCGGCACCGCCGGGCGCCACGAAGATACCTCGTGGAAACCCGTTTACGGCGAGCGTGCCGTCATCCCCGACCGCTTTCACGAACGCACCGTGCAGCTCCGCCACCGCGCCACCGGCACACGGCTCGATCTGATAACCCGCGCCTACGATGAGGGTGCCGCCCTGCGCTATGCCTTTCCCGAACTGGCCGCCCCGCTCACCCTCACGGCCGAACGCACCGAATTCCGCTTCCCCGAAAACACGTCCGGCTACGAGGAGCACGGCACCGAGGGCGAATACGCCCGCGTGCCCCTCCCCGCGATCAGGCAAAACTGCGAGCGCCCCCTCACCGTCGCGTATTCCGACGGCCGTTACGCCTCCCTCGTCGAGGCCGCGCTCGACCGCTACCCGCGCATGTTGCTCTCCCCGTCGCCCTTCACCCCCGGCGCCCTCGTCAGCGCCCTCTCCGGTCCGGCGACCCTCACCGGCCCGGCCGTCACGCCTTGGCGCGCGTTCATCGTCGGCGACCGCCCCGGCGACCTCGTCGAGCGCAATCACCTCGTCCTGAATCTCAACCCGCCCTGCGCCCTCGCCGACACCGCGTGGATCAAGCCCGGCAAAGCCATCCGCGAGACCACGCTCTCCACGCCCGGCGGCAAAGCCTGCATCGACTTCGCCGTCGCCCACGGCTTCCGCTACATCCTCTACGACGCCGGCTGGTATGGCGCCGAAGCCTCCGACGCCTCTGA
Source organism: Opitutaceae bacterium (assembly GCA_044358025.1). Lineage (GTDB taxonomy): Bacteria > Verrucomicrobiota > Verrucomicrobiia > Opitutales > Opitutaceae > GAS368. The sequence goes on along the minus strand of JBIKOK010000246.1, from coordinate 6,331 downwards.
CGCCCGCCGCGTCAGCCTTGATCCCCAGCGCGTCGGCAAAACGCCCAATCACCCCGGCCTCGATCTCGCCGAGGTCATCGCCTACGGCCAGGCCCGCGGCATCGGCGTCTTTCTCTACGTCAACCGCCGCGCCCTCGAGCGCCAGATCGACGAGATCTTCCCCCTCTACGAAAAATGGGGCGTCGCCGGCGTGAAGTTCGGCTTCGTCAACGTCGGCGCGCAGCAATGGAGCACGTGGGTCCACGACGCCGTGCGCAAAGCCGCGGCGCATCATCTTCTGGTCGATATCCACGACAGTTATCGCCCGACCGGCTTCACGCGCACGTATCCGAATCTCCTGACGCAAGAGGGCGTCCGCGGCAACGAGCACATGCCCACGGCCGCGCACAACGCCACCCTGCCTTTCACGCGCTCCCCCGCCGGCCCCGCCGACGTCACGATTTGCGTCTACGACAAACGCATCAAGACCACCCGCGCCCACCAGCTCGCCATGGCCGTCGTCGCCTACAGCCCGCTGCAATTGCTCTACTGGTATGACCGGCCCGCCCAATTCGACGGCGCCCCGGAACTCGCCTTCTTCGATCACGTGCCGACCGTTTGGGACGACACCCGGGTCCTCCACGACCAGATCGGCGCCCTTGCCACCCTCGCCCGCCGCAGCGGCCACGATTGGTTCCTCGGCACGATCACCGGCGCCGAACCACGCGACGCATCCCTCCCCCTTTCCTTCCTCCCTCCCGGCAAAAAATTCAGCGCGCAAATCTACGAGAACGGCGAAGCTCCCTCAGCGAGCCGCGTCCGCACCGAAACCGTCACGTCGCAGACCGTCCTCCGCGCGAATCTCCCCGCCGCCGGCGGCCAGGCCGTGCGCCTCACTCCGCTGAACCCGTTCTTCGCCATGGACAACATCGCCCGCGGCGGCCCCGACGTCGCCCCCGCCCTGCTCAGCGAACTCGGCTACGACGGCTTCGGCGGTCGCGTCCCCGACGAGACGATGTTGCCCGCCATCGCCGCGCGCGGCCTGAATTTTTTCAACGCCTACCACGTCCTCGATCTCAACCCCTCCGAGCCCGCACCCAACGATTCACTCCGCACCTGGCTCGTCGCGATGCGCGGAAAAAACACCGTCCTCTGGCTTGCCCTCAACAAAGTCACCCGCCCCGACGGCAAACGCTTCGCGCCTTCCGCCCTCGACGCCGACGACTACGTCCTCACCCAGATCCGCGCCATCGCCGACGTCGCCCAAGCCCACGGCGTCCGCGTTGCGCTCTACCCGCACACCGGTTTCTGGCTCGCCCGGGTCGACGACGCGCTGCGCATCGCAGACAAACTCAACCGCCCCGACATCGGCGTGACCTTCAACCTTTGCCACTGGCTCAAGGTCGAGGGCGCCGAGCGCGATCCCGTGCCCGTCCTCCGCGCGGCGCTCCCGCGCCTGATGTTCGTCACGATCAGCGGCGCCGATACCGGCGATACGAAGACCATGGGCTGGGACCGCCTCATCCAGCCGCTCGATGCCGGCACCTACGATCTCGGAGCGTTCGTGCGCACCCTCCGCACCATCGGCTACACCGGCCCGGTCGGCTTCCAAGGCTACAACATCAAAGGCGAACCGCGCGACATCCTCACCCGCAGCATCGCGGCGTGGCGGCAGTTTGAATCCACCGCACGCTAACGGAGGGGCGCTTTCCCACGCGCCCCATGCGGCGCCCGGCTCTCGACGGCGGTCGCGCCACCGCCGCTCCGCCCCACGCCATCCCACACCCGTTCCACCCGCCCGCTTGACGCAAGCCGCCGGCACCGCAACCTCGCCGAACGATGCAAAACGTCGTTATCGCGAAACCCTACCGGTTCGTCGCGCCGCATCGCAGCAAGCTGTGGTGGCACCTCTTCCGTCCGCTCCTTTCCCCCTACCTCCGGAAAAGTCACGGCGTCGTGAGCGTCGAATGCCATGGCGTGGAACGGCTCCGCGCCTCTCTCGCCGCGGGCCACGGCATCATGCTCGCGCCGAACCACTGCCGCCCGCCCGATCCCATGGTCCTCGGTCACCTCTCGTTCGCCGTCGGCCGTCCCTTCTACGTCATCGCGAGCTGGCATCTCTTCATGCAGAATGCGGTGCAGACTTTTCTGCTCCCGCGGCTCGGCGTGTTCAGCATTTACCGCGAAGGCTCGGATCGCGAGGCCCTGAAAACCGCCATGCAGCTGACGGCCGCAGCCGAACGCCCACTCGTGATTTTCCCCGAGGGCGTCATCTCCCGCCACAACGACAAACTCAACAACCTCATGGAGGGCACCGCCCTGATGGCCCGCGGGGCCGCCAAGCAACGGGCGATCGCCCATCCGCCCGGCAAGGTCGTCGTCCACCCGGTGGCGATCCGCTATTTTTTTGACGGCGATGTGCGCGCCGCGGTCACGCCGGTGCTGCGCGCTATCGAGCACCGGCTGTCGTGGCATTCGCACGAGCATCTTCCGGTCGAGGACCGCATCGCCAAGATTGGCAGTGCGCTGCTGACGCTGAAGGAAATCGAATATTTCGGCGCGGCCCAAACCGGCAGTCTGCCCGAGCGCCTGGAGCGACTGATCGACCGCCTCCTCGTCCCGCTGGAAGCCGAGTGGCTCAAGGGCCGGCGCGAAAAGGAAATTGTGCAGCGCGTGAAGCTGCTGCGCATCGCCCTCGTGCCGGACATGGTCGCGGGCGCACTCGCCGAATCCGAACTCACACGGCGTTGGCGCCAGCTCGCGGACATCTACCTCGCCCAACAACTCGCGTTCTACCCGCCGGACTATCTTTCCGCCCACCCGACCCCCGAACGTCTCCTCGAAACCGTCGAGCGTTTCGAAGAAGACCTCACCGATGTCGCCCGCATCCACCCGTCCATCCGCGCCGTTGTGGACGTCGGCGAGGCCATCGAGGTTTCGCCCGAGCGCACGCGCAGTCCCGACGGCGATCCGCTCATGAACTCCATCCGCGAGCAATTGGAAACCATGCTCGCCGCGTCTGCGGCCAGGTCCCGGCGGCCATGAGCACCCTGAGCCACCTCGGCCCCCGCCTCGTTTTTGTCGCCGTTGCGCTTGGGCTCTGGTTTTGGACGCAGCGGCTCGTCAGCGCGAAGGCCCCGGTGAAAAACGGCGTGGGCGACCGGTTGCACGACTGGTCGGCTCCGCTCCACGCGTGGTTCCTCGCCCGGCCGCGGGCCACGAATCTCACCCTGATCCTGACCTCCGTCTTCATCGATCTCTTCGGCCTCTACCTCTTCGCCCGTTCGATCTTCGGCCCGACGCTGCAACCGCTCCTCGCCATTTGCGTACTCTTCTCCATGCGGCAGACCTGTCAGGCCATCTGCACTCTGCCGGTTCCGCCCGGCGCGATCTGGCATCATCCGGGATTCCCCTCGTTGTTTGTGACCTATGGCACGAGCAACGATTTTTTCTTCTCGGGCCACACCGCCATCTCCGTGCTCGGCGCCATCCAACTCGCCCACGACGCACCGCCGTGGCTCGCCGCCATCGGCGCGGCCATCGCCGCCGCCGAGGCGATCACGGTGATCATTTTGCGGGCCCACTACACCATGGACGTGTTTGCCGCTCCGTTCGCGGCGTGGGGTGCCGATGAAATCGCCCGCCGCCTCGCGCCGCACCTCGACGCCTGGCTCGGCCGCTTCGGCTAGTTTTTCCAGCGCGCCTGCGCGTCCGGGTGCGTCTCGATCAGGATTTCGCGGATACGCTGTTTCTCGTCCGCCGGCAAATAAGCGTAGCGGTCCTGCGGGTCCCGGCTGCGGAGTGCCGCATCGAGCCGGTCGAGGATGCGCACCTTCAAGGTGTCGGGCAGCGCGCGAAACGACTCGGAATAGATCAGGTAACTGCAGCGCTGCGCAAAGAGCCGCTCGCCCAGCCGCAAATCCTTCAGCGCATGGCCGGCGGCACTGCGCGGCGCGCCCTGCGCAAATTTTTTCACGAAGGCCGGGTGCCCCGTGACGCCGGCGGGCAGCGGCGCGGCGTGGCGAAAGAGCAGCCGGTCGACGACCGCCTGCGCGGAGCTCGTGAACACACTCTTCACGCTGTCGTAAGCCGGCTCGTCGCTTTCCGGCTCCTTGAAGGTCTTCTGCAGCCCGTGCTGGTAGGCCGTCATCCGTCGGGCGGCAAAGCCCGCATGCGTCAGACTGTTCTGCACGGCCATCTGATGTTCGAGCACCAGGAGTGCGACGACATCGCTCGTCGGTTTCAAATAGGCCGGCGTTTCAAAGACGGCGGAAAGTTCGTCGGGCCGTTTCGCGGACGGTTCGAACACCAACTGGTCGCCGTTCTCCCGCGCCACGGCGTTGCCCCGATGGGCCACCGCCCCGTGGTAGCCGGTCACATACCACCCGCCCCAGCGCTGCTCAAACGGCGTTTCATCGTCGACCAACTGCGTGCCGTGGCGGAGCAGCGGATCGCCGTTGGCATCGGGGAAGACGGAGCGGACAAACACGCCAGGGATCTCGCGCACAAACGCCCCGCCGTGGCAGCGCAGGCAGTCGGCCTCGCGCTCGATCTTCGGCGCCCCACGCCGCGCGCCGGGCAATTCCATCGTGTAGAAGACGGGGCCGAGCTCCGGATCGACCGCGGTGACTTCTACGAGGCCGCCGGGCACCCAGCCGACATAGACCGAATCGGAAAAATAAAGGGCGCGCGGTTGATCGGGTCGGATGCGGCTGCGTTGAAAACTCGTCCGCGAGAAAACGAGGGTCTGGCTGTCGGCCGAAACCCCCAGCTCGGTGAGCAGCGTCTGCAACATCCGCAGCTCGCCGCCGGCCAGCGTGACTTCGCCGGCGGCAAGGCGGCCTTGCAACCGGATCAACGCATCGTGCGGGGCGGTGGCGGAATAGCGGATCGGAGCATGCTCGTAGTCCGGCTCGCTTTGGGCGCGCGCCGCGCCAGCACCGAAAAAAGCGGCGACACTCAGCAGGAAAACCGCACGACAGAGAACCATAGGGGACGAAAGCGAGAGGGGCATTCGGGCAGCGGAGGGCGCGGCGTTCAACCTCCGACTCGTGGGAACACCGGGCGCTCAGGCGGCGGCGTGGGCTGCCAGCGCCAATACCCGGGGGAAGAGCACGTCGTTTTCCTTGTGCACGTGCTCGTGCAGATCGGTTTCAAGCCGGGCGAAACCCGCCAGCATCGCGCGGTGGGTATTGCAGGCGTCCGCGTCGGGCGTGAATCCGTCGGTGAGTTCGCGCAACCGGGCCACCGCCGCGCCCGCGCCGTCGTGTTCGCGCTCCATCTGGCGGATCGGATTCGCGACCGACCCGCCGTGGCCGCACACCGTGCCGGTTTGCTCCCGCTCGCGCACGAGCGGAAACAGGATCTGCTCTTCCTTGGCCATATGGTGCACCATCTCCTCGGCGAGGGCGCGCATGGTTTCGGCGACGAGGGCCAAACGCGGATCGCGCCAGCCGTGTTTGTGCGCGACGCGCTCGGCCTTCTCCACCAACGCCGGCAAGGCTTCCTTCAAGTAATGGTGATGGGTTTGCTCAATATGATCCACCAGCGCGGTGAGCGTCATCGCGCCCGCATCGACGACCGGACCGCCGGCCGGGAGTTTGGTCGTCGCCTCCAGCAAAACGGCGAACGTCAGCGGATCGAGGCCCTTGGCGGCGCAGGCTTGGGCCAGCGTGCGTTTGCCGCCGCAGCAATAGTCGATGCCGGCCCGCTCGAACAGGCCGGCCAGTCCGGGATGGGCCGCGACGATATTTCCCACCATGGTCGCGGGTGAAAAGGAGGGAGCGGTCATATGCGCCAGTCTAGCCCGGACCGACCCGTGAGGCCTTGATCCGCATCAAGCTTTCACGAAATTCCGACGGATCCAGCAGGGCGCGAACCACCGTTGCGTCTGCTTACGCCGGCGGTGCCGTGAAGCCGTCCCTGGCCCCGTCGATGGCGTGCAGGAGTTGTTCGCAGTTGAACGGCTTCATGATCGCCCCCGCGGCGCCGAAGCCTTCGACCGGCTTGAGCGCTTCTCGCCGATGCAGGTAGCAACCGCCCCCGGAAATCGCGAGCACACGGGCGGCGGGCTGGTCTTCCCGCGGCCGTCACGGGCGAGCCGGACCGTGCGGCCAAACCGGTGGAGCCACTGCTCAACCCCGAGGCGGATGCCTTCCTCGACTCCCGCGACCGGCCGCGTGAGCGCGTTTTTCGGCCGAACCGCAGGCGGGGACACCCTCAAAATGGCGGGCTAGTATTACTATGTTAAGTCTTGACGCTAGGCTTTCTGCCTCCACCATGGGGCATGGACTGGAACAAAAAACTGTGGCAACGCAGCCTGGATCAGTTTCCGGAGTTTATGGAGCCGCTG
>JBIKOK010000056.1:0-33357 GCA_044358025.1 Opitutaceae bacterium | reverse complement strand
GATGCTCGCGAGGTTGCCGCCGGAGGAGCCGCCGGAAACGGCGAGGCGGGCGGGGTCGAGACCGTATTTCGCGGCGTGGGTGCGGAGCCAGCGGATCGCGGCGCGGGCGTCGTCGATCTGGGCGGGCCACTGGGCGGCCCAGCTCAGGCGGTAGTTGAGGCTGACGACGGCGTAGCCTTCGGCGGCGAGCCACGTGAGCGGGCAGTTTTCTTTGGAGCCGTTCTTCCAACCGCCGCCGTGGGTCCAGACGATGACGGGGAGCGGGCGGGCGGGCGTGGTGGTCGGAAGATAGAGGTCGAGGACGAGGGCGCCGGTGGCGGGGCGGCTGTATTCGAGATTTGCGATACGCTTCACGCCCGCAGGGAGCGCGGCGCGGACATCGCCGGCGGGGCGGATCTGGGGGCCGGGAGTTTTCGTGAGCGAGTCGCCGAGATCGGCGCGGGCGGCGGCGACGTCGAGTTGGAGGCGGGCGACGATCTCAGGGTGAGCGGCGGCGAGGTTGGTGCGTTCGCCGGGGTCGGTCTTGAGATTGTAGAGGGCGAGCGGGGTGGTCTCGACGCGGTAGCCGTGGCGGCTGGCGATGCCGCGGATGCCGGACACCTCGTGGGACTCGGGTTTCATTTTGCCGTAGAGGGAGGGTTTTCCGCCGATGCCGGGCTCGGCGGCGACGACGAGGTAGTCGTGGGGGACGTGGAGTTTCCACTCGCCGCGGCGGACGGCGTGGAGTTCTTCGCCGGAGTAGAACCAGAAGTCGTCGCGGCCTTTGGCGCCGGGCGCGCCGAGGAGGAGCGGGAGCACGTCGGAGCCGTCGCGTTGGGCGTCGGGGAGCTTCGCGCCGATGAGGGCGGCGAAGGTGACGTGGAGATCCATGGTGGAAAACGGTTCGTCGCTCACGCGGGCGGCGGGGACGCGGCCGGGCCAGCGGACGAGGCAGGGGGTGCGCATGCCGCCTTCGAAGGTGGTGAGTTTGCCCTCGCGGAGGGGGCCGGCGGAGCCGGCGTGTTCGCCGTAGGAGAGGAAGGGGCCGTTATCGGAGGTGAAGATGACGAGGGTGTTGTCGTCGAGGCCGAGGCGTTTGAGCGCGGCCATGAGGTCGCCGACGGAGGCGTCGAGTTCCTGGACGACATCGCCGTAGAGGCCACGTTGGCTGGTGCCCTTGAATTTCTCCGAGGCGAAAATCGGCACGTGCGGCATGATGTGCGGCAGGAAGAGGAAGAAGGGTTTCGTGCGGTTGCGTGCGAGGAAGGCGAGGGCGCGATCGGTGAGGCGACGGGTGAATTGGGACTGGTCGGGGTCGAGCTCGATCACGTTTTCATTTTCGTAGAGCGGGAGCGCGGGAATGCCGGCGGTGGTGGGATGGAGCGGGCCGTTGTCGTTGGAGTAGGGAAGGCCGAGCCATTCGTCGAAGCCGCGGCGCGTGGGGAGAAAGGGCGGGTGATGACCGAGGTGCCATTTGCCGAACATGGCGGTGGCGTAGCCGCGGTCTTTGAAGACCTGGGGGAGAAGTTTTTCCTTCGGGTGGAGACCGGTGGGGCTGAGGTGATTGAGGGCGCCGCTCATGCTGACGCGGTTGGCGTAGCTGCCGGTCATGAGGGCGGCGCGCGAGGCGGTGCACACGGATTGGGCGACGTAGAAACTGGTGAAGCGCGAGCCCTCGGCGGCGAGGCGGTCGAGGTGCGGGGTCTTGATGTCGGTCGCGCCGTAGCAGCCGAGGTCACCGTAGCCGAGGTCGTCGGCGTAGATGAGAATGACATTGGGCGGGCGGGGCGGCGTGGACGGTGTGGCTGCAGTGGTGGTGGCGGCGAGGAGGGCGGGGGCCGCGAGGGCGGCGACGATCGCGGCGATGACAGTGAGGCTGAGCAAAGCGCTGAATGGGCGCGCGACGGCGCTGAGAGAGAGGGGTGACTCCATGCGGGCGAAAGTAGGAGTCGGAGGCGGTGAGGCGAGTGCGGAGTGGGAGGAGAAATCCCTGCTCCCACGAGCAGGGCTACGCGGATCGGATAGCGAGGAGTGACGGCGCTGATGTTCGCTGTCGCGACGCTCGGGCGAATATTGCACCGCGCTGACCCGCAAAGTTGCGCGGTGGTTCGGTCCGCGGCTGGCGCACGCGGGAGCTTTCGAACTGCGGGCGATGACGGACCGCTCGGAGAGCGGTCCCTACCTCACCACCTCAGCTGTTGAGCAGGAGGCCGGTGGTGTCGCCGCTCGCGAGGATGATTTTGCCGGGGCTCCTCAGCGTGGCCTGGATGTCGAGCAGCGTGAAGAGGGCGGTGGCGACTTCGGGCGTGCGCTGAATTTCGGCGAGGGCGCGGCCGACGACTTGCGGGCGGACGGCCTGGGCTTGGCCGAGACGTTGGGAGGCTTTGTTGTCAGCGGCGGAGTGGATGATCGCGACTTCGTTTTCGCCGGCTTGGCGCATCGCGGCGGTGACCTGGCGGAGGCGGTTGACGACCTTGCGCTGGATCTCGGCGATCATGCCCTTGTCGCGGAAGGCGACTTTGCGGATGTAGGTCGAGCCGAGGCTGAAGCCCCATTGCGAAGACGTGGGCGTGACCTCTTCACGGACTTTGCGGGAGAGGGCGTCGCGGTTTTCGAGAAGGACTTCGAGGCGGAGGTTGGAGAGCTGTTTCACAACGGCGGTGGCGACGTTGGCTTTGAGGGAGCCGATCGGATCGGAGTTTTGAAACAGGAAGGCCTTGGGTTCCTTGACGAACATCTCGAACCAGATGCCGACGCCCATCGGGGCGCCTTCCTCGGAGTTGACGAGCTGGTTGCGGAGGTAGGCCTGGTGGATGACGGTGCGGACCGTGTAGGCTTTGCCGAAGAGCGGGAAGAGGAGGGCCTTCGGGCCGAAGTGGGCGATGGGGAAAAAGAGGCCGGGCTCTTCGACCTGGCCGACGACTTTGCCGAAGAAGGTGTAGACGAGCACGGTGCGCTCGGGGAGCACGCGCCAGAGCTGGAACATCTGGCCGATGGCGAGCACGATGGGGACGGCGACGAACGTGCCGATGACGCCGATGGCGAGGGAGAGGAGCAGAGGGGACATGGCGGGGACGCGTTAGAGTTTGAGGATGGTCTGGGCGGCTTTTTCGCGGAGCGGGAGGCTCGCGTTGCGGAGGTAGCTGTCGAGGGCGGCCTTGCCCCCCTCGGCGTGCATGCCGGAGAGGATTTTGCCGAGTTCGAGAATCGGCGAGGCTTCGGCGTGCGCACGGTTTTCGGCGATCTGCACGGCCTGCTCGGCCATTTTCAGTTTCTGGTCGGCATCGGCCTTGGCCTGGCTGATCGAGGCGGCGACCTGGTTTTGCGTCGTGTTGATCGAGGCGAGGGCCTCGTCGACGTCGGAGGGCGGGTCGATGTTGGTGATGAGCGCGGCGTCGAGGTCGATGCCATAGCGGGCGGAGGTTTTGCGGCAGGCTTCCTCCATGAAGCTGTTGATGAGGGAAAGATTGCGGCGGAGGTCGTTGATGGAGACGCCCTCGACGGCGCCCTCGGCGGCCTCGCCGTGGAAGGTCGCGATGCGGTCGCGGAGCACGGAGATGAAGTAGCCGACGACGTGGGCGGCGGGGTGCGAGATGCCGAAGAGATAGGCGTAGAGGTTGCGCTCACACGGGCGCCAACGGATCTGGCCGGAGATCTGGACGGTGAGGTTGTCCTTGGTGACGGCTTCGATCGCGTCCTGCTTGATCTCGGGGTCCCAGGTGATGTCGACCGTCTGGATGGTCATATCAACTTTGTAGAGACGCTGCCACGGCCACTTGAAGTAAGGGCCGCCCGGCGGGATGACGCGGACGTTGGGATAGCTGTAGCGGGCCTTCTCCTCGTCGGTGAGCAGGGCACCGAGTTGGGGGTCGTCGGCGGTGGTGCCGTTGGTGCGCTGGGCGCGGCCGAAGGTGGTGAGCACGCCGCGCTCGGTGGGTCCGATGGTGTAGACGCCGAAGAGCAGCGTGAGGAGGGCGGCGAGGCCGACGCCGAGGATGAGGCCGAAGAGCGTGGTGGTGAGCATGGGAGCGAGGCGCGGAAGAAGGAGAGAGGGAGAGAAGGAGAGAGCGGGAGAAGGACCGAGGACCAATGACCAATGTCCGATGACTAATGTCTAATGACGGCCGGTGAGTTGATGGGGTGAGGTGGAAGGGGCGCTCAATCTCTAATCCGGGATTTGGATTCTTCGTCGTGCATTCCACGAGGAAGCGGGGTGGTTCACGGCGTGCGGCGCCAAGCGGCGGCAAGCTGGAGGATGCGCTCGGCGTTGGCGTGGTAGAATTTTTCCAAGATATCGGGCGGGAGGTGGAGGGCTTGGACTTTGCGGTTGTTATAGGTCGTTTCGCCCTGGCCGGCGTAGTAGTCCCAGTCGGCGCGGTAGCGGAGCTCGAGGCTGGTGACGTGGCCCTGGCGCTGGGCGTTGGTGGGCGGGGTGTCGCGGCGATGGGGCATCCAGCCGGCGTCGACGCCATAGAGAATGCGATCGGGGAACTTCTCGAAGAGGGCGCGGACTTTTTCGGCCGGGTGGCGCGTGAGGTTGCGCGTGCGGGCGGACACTTCGATGTGAAAATTCGGGTAGCGCGTGAGCCGATCGGCGATGCCGTCGAGGTCGTGCTCGAGGCTGCCGAGGTGGGCGCCGACGACGACGAGGGTCGGGTGCTTTTTCATGATGTTGTCGCGGGCGGCGATGATCGCGGCGTGGCTCGGATACCCGGGTTTGCCGTGGAGGTGCCACTGGGGATTCGTGGAATAGTAGCTGTAGTGGTTGCTGTCCTTGTCGAGCGGCAGCCACGCGTCGATGGGTTCGGCGAGGTGGGCGTGGAGCGGTTTTCCGACCTTGGCGAGATGCGCGTAGATCGGGTCGAAGAGCGGGTCGTCGGGGAGAATAAATTTTCCGTCGCGGTTTTTGATTTCGATGCCGACCTCTTTCCAGATTTTCACGGCGACGGCGCCGCGGGCGAAGGCGCGGTCGAGGGCGGCGATGGTGCGGGCGGTGTAGTCGGGTTCGTCGCGGGTGAGGAGGTCGAAGGTGGTGGTGACGGGATAGAGCTGCGGGTGCTTTGCGTAGAGGTCGAAGGCGATCCGATCCATGAGCGCAAGCTGACCGTCGCCGCCGGGGACGCAGACGTTGATCGTGCGGACGTTGATGCGGGCAAAGAGGGCGTGGATGGCCGGGACGTCTTCGAAGATGTGCGAGTGGACGTCGATCTTGAGCATCTTTTCGTAGGCGGGCGCGGGGGCGTCGGCGGACGATGCGCGGGGGAGGGCAGCGGTGAGGGCGAGGACGGCGGCCAGAGTGCGGGGGGACAGGAAGGGTGTCATGGGGCGGGGTGCGTGGAGCGTGCGGCAGCGGAGCCGCAAGGCAAGGCGGTGGGAAAGGAGGCGTTTACGATGAAGGAAATTTTGTCGGCAGAGGTGCGCGGCGGTTCGGCAGGCGACGGCGACGCGGCGTGGGCGCGACTGCAGCCGGCGCGTGACGCGGCGCTGGAGGCGCAGAGTGAGCAGAAGCAACTGGATCAGGAAATGGCGAAACTCGCCGTCGGCGGAGCGGGTGCGGCGACGGCTAAGCCGGCGATGGACGGAGGGAAATAGCCGAGTGGTTTATCTATTTTGCGGAGGGCCGGTCGGAGGCCTCGTCCACCTTCAGGGCTGGGCGCGGACCTCGCGGATCAGGAGTGGGGTATGAATCCAGTCCGGGTCGCGGCGGGCGTGGAAGATGGCGGCGACGAGCCACTACTCGTCGAGTTCGCGATAGTAGAGCACCTAGGTGCCGGAGCGAAAAATACACCCGCGCCAACCGTGCGGGCGGGGATGGAAGGCAAGCGGGTTGGTCTCGAGCAGAACGATGAGTTTATCGTATTCGGCGAGGATGGACTCAGCCTTTGCGCGAGAGGCGGTAGATGGCAGGCAAGAATGCTTGGGACATCGCGCTCGGCGACAGCATCGAAGATTCGCAGGGCCTAACTCATAATCCGCTTCCCGTGCGGATGCGGGCGCGGGCAGTTTCGGGGGACAGCGCTTTTTCGGGATGAGCGCGCAAGTCGGCGAGACGCTTGTCTAACTCGGTCAGGTGGGCAGCGGGCGTGGGCAAAGCCGCGGGTGGAATGTTAGCCCAAAGTTCATCGATTAAGGCGAGTTTCTGCTCGGGTGACGCGGAGTTCAGCTGCGGAATCTCGGCCAAGTGCATGGCGGAGTGACAACCGGAAACTGGAGGTTGTCGAGAGGACGGAAACGGTGGGGCAGCCTAGCCGAGGCGTTGACAGGGGCTAATTCACGGGTGGGAAAGCCCGTGGGGCGCGGGGAGGGCGGGTCCGAGACCGCGCCCTACTCTACGCGCCCATCGTGCGGGCGGTCGGGTGGGCGCTGAATTGGCGGACGGGGACGACGCCGGGCGGGAGCGGCTAGTAAGAGTCGGTGATCGGGCATTCGGACTGATGGGTGGGGCCGTGATGGGCACCGCTCCGGGGAGTCCTTACGGTTTGGCGAGGGCCGCGAGACCGGCTTGGGCGATCACGCCGTCTTCGCTGGATTTCGCGCCGCTGATGCCGATCGCGCCGATGAAGGCGCCGTCGACCACGAGCGGGAGGCCGCCCTCGATGGCGACGACGCCGGGGAGGGAGAGCACGGCGTGGCGGCCGCCGGCCACCATGTCTTCGAAGGCTTTGCTCGACCGTTTGAATTTCAGGGCGGTCGTGGCTTTTTCCTGCGCGACGACGATGCTGCCGAGCTGCGTGCCGTCCATGCGCTCGAGGTAAACGAGACTGCCGCCGTCGTCGACGATGGCGATCACCACGGTGAGTTTGCTCTTGGCGGCCTCGGCGTGGGCCCGGGCGGCGATTTTTTTCGCGAGCTCAAGGCTGACGGTGGGTTTGATGAGGGTTTGGGCCCGGAGAGGCAGAGCGCAGCAGGCGGCGAGCGCGGTGACGGCGAGGAGGGAGTGGGCAAGGCGGAGCTTCATGGGAGGAGGGCGGAGGGGCGGTTGGGGATGGACGAAAAGCGGGGACGGCGGAAACGCTACGCGGAGGTTCCGAGGAATGCCGACGCGAAAATTTCGTGGATTGCAGGGAGCCGCGGAGAGGGAAAGCGTAGCGGCGAATCGCTTCACCCCGTTTTTTCACCGACTCGCTCATCCACCCCCGCACCCGCCATGTTTTCCCACCCACCGTTCTCTCGCCTTGTGCTGCTGACCGCCGGCCTCGTTTTCGCTTCGGCGATCTTTGCGCAGGACACCGCGGCGAAAAAATCGTCCGCCCCCGCTCCGGCGGCGACGAAGCAGCCGGTCGAGCCCGCGCTCGCGTGGCACGATGTGACGACCTGGGGAGTGGAAGGCCGCGCGTGGCCGGAGATGGCGCGCAAGCGGTGGTATGACCGCCTCCCGGCGGTGGCCGACGGATCGGTCACGACGGCGGTGTGGAATCTCAGCCGGGACAGCGCGGGGATGATGGTGCGCTTCAAGACGGACGCGGCGCTGATCTGGGCCGACGCGACGGTGCTCAAGGAAAAGCTCAACGGGGCCAACATGACGCCGATCGGCGCGAGCGGGCTCGATCTCTACGCGCGCGATGAGAACGGGGTCTGGCGCTGGGTCGGCGTTTCGCGGCCCGACAAGAAAACCACGCGGCAGGAAATCATCGGGGGGCTGGCGCCGGGATTGCGTGAATACGCCGTCTACCTGCCGCTCTACAACGGGGTCGAGAAGCTTTCCCTCGGCGTCCCGCCTGACGCAAAGTTCGAGGCGCTCGCGCCGCGCCCGGAGAAGCCGATCGTGTTCTACGGCACCTCGATCACGCACGGCGCGAGTGCGTCGCGGCCCGGCATGGTGCACACGGCGATTCTCGGCCGGCGCTTTGACCGCCCGGTGGTGAATCTCGGTTTCTCCGGCAACGGCCGCATGGACGCGGCGGTCGGCGAGTTGCTGGTGAAGGTCGACGCGGCGGTCTACGTGATCGATTGTCTGCCGAACATGGATGCGGCGGCGGTGCGCGCGAAGTGCATCCCGCTGGTGAAGCAGCTCCGCGCCGCGCGGCCGGACACACCGATCGTGCTGGTGGAGGACCGGCGGAATACGAATTCGTGGATTTTGCCCAAGCGGAACCAGCATCATACGGACAATCACGCGGCGCTGCGCGAGTGTTTCGAGCAATTGAAAGCGGAAGGCGTGAAAGGGCTGTCCTATGTTTTCGGGGACGACCTGCTCGGTCACGATGCCGAGGGCGCGACGGACGGATCGCATCCGAATGACTTGGGGTTTGTGCGGCAGGCGGATGTGATGGAGCCGGTGATCCGCGCGGCGCTCAAGGGGCGGTGAGGCGCCACGCGGGCGACGCGGCGGGCGTTGACGGCGCGGACGGTGCGCCGCGGGGGGCCGGCTGCGAACAGCGGTGCACCAACGCCGATTTCAAGGTGCAAACCCGAGAAACGTGCCTAGCGTCCCGGCTTCCCATGAAAAAGCGCCCAGCAATCCCCCGGCTCGATGGCGGACCGCAAACCATTCTTTTGGTGGAAGAGGTGGCGCGGTCGGTCGTGTTTTACCGGGACCAGCTGCGGCTGGATTTGAAGGATGGGGACACGGACCGGTATGCGGAATTTGATTCGGGCGACGGCGGGGCGCTGCTGCTCGTGAACCGCGAGGGCACCCTCGCGCCGCTGGCGACCCAGGGGACGGCGGGGACGGCGAAAGCGCTGACTTTTTTGGTCGAGGACGACGGGTATGAGGCGTGGAAGAAATGGCTGGTCAAGCGCGGGGTGGAAATCGACCGGGATGCGAAGTGGATTCACGGCGGCCGCAGTCTGTTTGTGCGCGATCCGGACGGGCGGCGGATCGAATTCAAGACGGCGGCGCAGGTGAAGGCACCGTCGCGGCCGCCGATGCCGATCGCCAAAAAGCCGGATTAGCGGATTTTCGCCAGAGCGGCGCGGGCGCGGCGACGGGCTTCGTCGTCATATTTTTCCCGCTGGGGCATGACGAGGGATTGTTCGAAGGATTTTTTCGCGGCGGCGGTTTGGCCGTCAGCGAGCAGGGCGAAACCGAGTTCAACGCGATGGGCGGGCAGCGCCGGGGCGAGTTCGGTGGCGCGGCGCAGAAAGCGCACGGCGTCGGCGGTCGAGGCGGCGGGCAGGCCGCCATAAACGAGGCGGACGAGAAAGCGGGTGGCGCCACCCAGCGAGGCGACTTCGTAGTGCCAGCGGCCGAGGACGTGGTGGGCGTAGTCGTAGGCGGGATCGAGGGCGAGGGCGCGCTCGGCGTGGTCTTTCACGAGCCGGGAGTATTCGATTTTCGTGCGGGTGTCGGAATAGGACCCGAGTTTGCCGTAGCAGATGGCGAGCGAGAGCACGTTCACGGCATTCGTGGGAGCGAGGGCCACGGAACGTTGGGCGAAGGCGAGGGCCGTGGTGCAGAGGCGTTTTTTCTCGGCGAGGTCGGGCGTGTCGAAGTCGAGGTCGGAGTATTGCCGCGCGATTTTCTGCAAAATGAACGGATCGTTGGGGTGGGCGGCGTCGGCCTGGAGAAAGCGGGTGAGGGCGGTGGTGGAATCAAAGCGGGCCTCGGCGGCAAGGGCTTCGCGGACGACGGGATCGGATTCGACGGCCGCGCGGGCCGGGGCGAGCCAGGCGAAGACAGCGGCAAGGACCGCGAGGCGCAGGAAGGTCACGGTTTGCGGAAGAGGTAGTGGCTGACGAGCCATTCCTCGCCGCCGCGGTAGCCCCAGAGTTCGGCGCAGCTCAGGTAGAAGACGCGCCAATACGCCCACCACTTGGTCGCGTGTTCGGCGCCGTAGGTTTGGACGAAGAGGGGCATGATTTCGGCGCGGTGCGCATCCATGTGCTGGAGCCAATGCTCGGCGGTTTGCTGGTAGTGGCGGCCGTTGACCTTCCAGTCGGAGACGATTTTGAGGTCGTCCTGGAACTGGAGGAAGAGGTCGTGCGCGGGGATCTGGCCGCCGGTGAAGAAATAGCGGCTCATCCAGTCGGAGGCGTCGCGGGCGACGAAGTGGTAGCTGAGGCGGTGGTGGGTAAAGATGTGGGTGAAGAGCATCCCGCCGGGTTTGAGCCAGCGTGCGATGTTGGCGAAGAGCCGTTGGTAATTTTTGAGGTGCTCGAACATCTCGACCGACACGACGCGGTCGAATTGCGCCGGGGCGGTATCGAAGACGTTGATGTCGCAGGTGACGATGGTGAGGTTGGTGAGGCCGCGGCGCTTCGCTTCGGCGTCGATGTGCTCCTTTTGGGTGCGGGAGTTGGAGATGGCGGTGATGCGGGCGCGGGGGAAGCGGGCGGCGTTGTAGAGGCAGAGGGAGCCCCAGCCGCAGCCGAGTTCGAGGATCGTCTGGCCGTCGGCGAGTTGCGCGCGCTCGGCATAGAGGGCGAGCATGGCGTCCTCGGCCTGGTCGAGGGTCTCGCGGCCGGTGGGATAGAGGCAGCCGGAGTATTTGAGGTTTTTGCCGAGGCAGAGCTGATAGAAGCGGGTGGGCACTTCGTAGTGCTGCTCGTTGGCGGCGGCGGTCTGCTCGGCGAGCGGGCGGGTCTTGAGGTCGGCGACGTAGGCGGCGCGGTCGTAGACGGCGGACTCGTCGCGGAGGCGCTGGGCGAGCAGGCGGCGGATGCCGACGCGGAGGAGCCAGTCGGGGAGGAGGTTTTTTTCGAGGAGAGAGTCGATCATCGGACGGGCGAAAGCGGAGAGTGGAGAGGTGAGAGAGGAGGGTCCGGAACCATCGCGCGCGCTAGCGCTTGGGAAACCACGGGACGAAGGCGCTCGTGGTTTGTTGGTAGCGCCGGTAGGCGTCGCCGCGGCTGCGGAGGCTTTGCTCTTCGGTCATCGGGATGCCGGTGACGCGCAGGAGGAGATAGAGGATGCTCGCGGGGCCGACGATCGCGATCCAGCCGTAGGGGGAACCGAGGGCGAAGACGAAGAAGGCCACCCAGATGAGCCATTCGAAGAAATAGTTCGGGTGACGACTGTAGCGCCAGAGGCCGACGGCGCAGACCTGGCCTTGGTTCGCGGGGTTTTTCTTGAAGGCGGCGAGTTGGGCGTCGGCGAGGGCTTCGCCGCAGAGGGCGAGGAGCCAGAGGGCGGCGCCGGCGTACTCGAGCGGGTGGAGGGACGGGGTGGGATTGAGCGAGGCGAGGAGAAAGGCGGCGGCGAGGAGGACGACGGAGGCGGCCTGCATCTGAAAAAACCAAAACATTTTGGCGACGAAGTTGGCGGCCCAGTCCCGGCGGAGTTGGAGGTAGCGGCCGTCCTCGGTGGGATGATGGCCGATGACGCGGATGGCGAGGTGGGTGCCGAGGCGGAGGCTCCAGACGACGGCGAGGGCGGCGATGAGGGCGCGGCGCACGGGCCAGCCCGGCCCGGCCAAGGCGTAGAAGGCGGCGAGGGCGCCGAATGCGTAAGACCAGGCGACGTCCACGATGCCGTAGTTGTCGAGGCGCCGCGCGACGAGATAGAGGAGGGCGAAGGCGGCGCAGAGCGCGGCGAGGGCGAGGAGGAGGAGGAGCGGGGCGGACATGCGGCGGGCGCTGACGCGGGGGGACGGTTGGGGGGCGGGAACGAGGTCCGGGGTCAGGCGAGCAGGTAGGTCGCGACGGACAGGGCGGTGAGCGTGCCGGGGAGGGCGAGGCGGCCGGGTTGGCGGGCGGTGAAGACGGTGGTGAGGGCGTCGGGGGCGGCGGCGGAGACGCGGAAAAGTTGGGCGAGCATGTAGGCGGCGATGGCGAGATTGCCGAGGGCGATGAGGGACAGGAACCAGAGGACGCGGGCGGCGAGGGATTGCTCTTTCCAGGCGACCCAGACGAAGAAGGCGACGAAGGCCCAGTAGGCGTCGAAGAGGGTGGCGATGACCCAGGGATCGCGGATGACGGCGCCCCGGGCGAAATCACCGAGGGGCTGGTGCAGGCTCGCCCAGGTGGTCACGCCGATCATGGAGGCGAAGACGACGAGGAAGAGGGCGCGGAGGAAGAGGATCATGGCGGAAGTGAGGAAATCGCCCGCAAGCGGGCTCCTACAGCGAGAGGTTGTTGGCGCGGGTGTGGAGGGTGTGGACGACGGAGATGTTCCGCATCGCAAAGGCGGATTCGCAATAGGCGAGGTAGTAGGTCCATTTGCGCATGAAGCGGTCGTCGAAGCCGAGGGCGCGGATCTGCTCGGTGCGGTGGCGGAAGTTGTCGTGCCAGAGGCGGAGGGTGCGAGCGTAGTCGTGGCCAAGGTCGTCGACGTGGTGGAGGACGAAGCCGCCGGTGCGGGCGAGGAGGTCGTTGACGCGGTTGAGCGAGAGGAGGAGCGAGCCGGGGAAGATGTGTTTCTGGATGAAGTCGACGCCGCGGCGGAATTCGTCGTAACGGGAATCCGGACACGTGATGAACTGGAGGGCGAGGAGGCCGTCGGGCTTGAGGACGCGGTCGAGCACGGCGGTGAACTCGGGGAGGAAGCGGTGGCCGATCGCCTCCATCATCTCGATGGAGACGACCTTGTCGTAGGTGCCGTCGAGGTCGCGGTAGTCGCGGAGCTGGACCTCGACGCGGTCGGCGAGGCCGGCGGCGGCGATGCGGGAACGGGCGAGGTCGTATTGTTGTTGGGAAATGGTGACGGTGGTGACGCGGCAGCCGTAGGTTTGGGCGGCGTGGAGGGACCAGCCGCCCCAGCCGGTGCCGATCTCCAGGACGCGGTCGGAGGGGACGAGACGGAGGGCGCGGCAGAGGGCGTCGTTTTTCTCGCGCTGGGCGTCTTCGAGGGAGAGGTGCGGCGAACCGGCGGGCCACTTCGCGGAGGAATACATCATCGACGGGTCGAGGAAGAGCGCGAAGAAGTCGTTCGAAAGATCGTAGTGCTCGGAGATGTTACGGCGGGCGGTTTCGCGGGTGTTGGGGCGCAGGAGGTGGCCGAGGCGGTTGGTGTGGCGGAGGAGATTGAGGACAAGCGACTGGGCGTGTTTTTTGGCCGAGCCGGAGAGGGTGGGCGCGTCGTCGACGTTGAGGAGGAACCAGGCGATGACGGCGGCGAGGTGAGGGGTTTCCCAGTCGCCGTCGATGTAGGATTCGGCGAAACCGATGTCGCCGGAGAGCACGCATTTTTTGAAAAAGGCGTCGCGCTTCACGCGGATATGGGCGGCGGCGGGGAGGCCGAGGGGCAGCGTGCGGGAGAGGGCGTCGGGGTGGGAGCCGATTTCATGCGTGGTGCCGTCGGGGAGCTCCATCCGGAGGTGGCCGCGGGTCATGCCGGCAAAGGCGCGGAGGAGGGCGGCGCGGTAGAAACCGGGTTTGGCGCGCCCGGCGAAATCGGCGGGGGTGCTCGCGGTGGACGGGGCGGAGGGCTCGGAACTCATACGGCGTCGGAAGGGTGGGGCGTGGAGAGGGCGGGAACGGCGGGGGAACGGGCGATGGAGGAGTGGGGGCGGTAAAGGGCGCGTTGGTCGGCGGCGCGGGCGGATTTGGCAAACCAGGGCACGCGTTTCAACCAGAGAACGAAGGCGTGGCCGTGAATGAGGCCGATGATGCGGAGAGTGAGGAGCGGATACTTTAGCGTGAACCACGCCAACCGTGTGCCGGTGAGCGCGCGCCGCGGGCCGGTGAGCGTGCTGGTGAGCGTGCGCTCGGCGCCGACGTAGTCGTCGATCTGGATCGAAAGATTTTCGGCGGGGGTGCGGAGGGTGAAATCGAAGGCGACGTCGACGTCGGAAAAGGGGGAGACGTAAAAGTGCTTGGGGGTGCGGAGGGTGAAGGTCGCGCCGGCGGGGCGACCATCGCCCGTGGAAGTCGGCAAGTCGGACGGGGAAGGAGTAGGCGGGAGGGGCGCGGCGGTGCGCGTCGCGGGGCCGAGGAAGTAGGGTTTCATTTCCTTGAAGGTGTTGGTCACCTCGGCGAGGGCGGCGACGGGGGTGCCGGCGCGGTCGTAGCAGAAATAAAATGAAACGGGGTTGAAGAGGTAGCCGAAGACGCGCGGGAGGGTGACGAGGACGACGCGGCCGCCGGTGAGGTCGGTCCCGTGCGTGGCGAGGTGGGCGACGACGCGGGCTTTGAGGGAGGACGGGCGGGGCGGGGGCGGGGCGGCGGGGGTGGGGGCGTTGTGGAACGGTTCACCGGTGGGCAGGAAATCGGCGTCGCGGAAGCTGTAGAGGTTGGCGCGATTGAACGAAAAGAGGCGGAGGCGGCGGTGCAGGGTCTCGAGTTCGTCGAGGTCGATGGCGAAAAGGAAGATCCGGTAGAGAAAGCGGTGCTGCCGCGGCGAAAATCGCGCGTGCAGGACGGAGCATTCGTAGAGACAGGAGTTCATTGGGCCGGAAAAAGGCGGGCGAATTGAGTGCTACGTTCGGGGCGGCGGGGTGGATGCCGGAGAACCACGCGGGGGAGCGGCGCGGCGGGCGCGCGGTGCGGGCCATCCGGAGGGCGCGCGGCGTTCGGATTCGGGGCGGACGGACATCGCGGTAAGCAACTCAGGTTGGCGGGCGCGGAGCAAGCTCGCGGGCGGGACGTGCGCGCGCTGCGCAACGCCTGCGAATCAATCAGCTCGCGGGCGCGCACGCGGGCGGAGCGGCCGGACGGATTGCGACCAAGGCTGCGGTCAGCGGGGTCGGGCCGGTGGGCGCGCTACGCGGCCCACGGATCGCGGCCGAGGAGTTGTTCGCTGAGGCGGACGGCGCTGAGGAGACCGTCCTCGTGGAAGCCGTAGCGCTGCCAGGCACCGGCGAAATAGGTGTGGGTCGTGCTGCGGGCGTTTTTGTTGAGCGCGGGAATTTCGGCTTGGGCCCGGACGGCGCCCAAACTGAAGAGCGGATGTTCGTAGTGGATGCGGCGGAGCACGTGCTGCGGGGCGATGGACTCGGGCCGGTTGATCGTCACGAAGTAGTTTTGGCGGTCGGAGACGCCCTGGAGTTTGTTCATCCAGTAGTGGGTCGCGGTGGAGATGGGCGCGGAGGCCTCGTCCGGTGGGGGTGAACCCGGGGCACGCGCCCCGCTGCCGCGGGCGATTTCGTAGTTCCAGGCGGACCAGGCGAGTTTGGTGCGCGGCATGACGGAGGCGTCGGTGTGGAGCGTCGCGACGTTGGGCTGGTACTGGAATTCGGCGAGGAGGCGCGACTCGTCGGGCGTGGGGTTGACGAGGAGGCGGAGGGCTTGGTCGCCGTGGCAGGCGAGGATGCCGTGGTCGAAATTCTGCGCTTCGCCGGTGGAGGTCATCACCGTGACGCCCCGGGGCGTGCGGATGATGCGGGTGGCGGCCTGGCGGAGGCGGAGGCGGTCCTGGAAGGGGACCGTGATTTTTTCGACGTAGGTTTTGGCGCCGCCGTCGACGGTCCACCATTGGTGCTGGGTGGAGAGGCCGAGGAAGCCGTGGTTGTGGAAGAACCGGAGGAGCGACGTGGCGGGGAACGCGAGCATCTGGTCGGGCGGGGTGCTCCAGACGGCGGAACTCATCGGCACCAGGTAGAGCTGGAAAAAATCGTCGCCGTAGGCGCGGCGCTTCACGTAGTCGCCGAGGGTTTCGTTTTGGGTGGCGGGGTCGTCGAGGGCGGCGACGGCTTCGGTGTTGAAGCGGTTGATCGCGGCGAGCATCCGGTAGAAACGCGGACGGAAGAGATTGCGGCGCTGGGCGAAGAGGTGGTTGAGCGACGAGCCGGCGAACTCGAGGCCGGTGTCGGCGTGACGCACGCTGAACGACATGTCGGTTTTTTTGATCGGGACGGCGAGCTGGGTGAAGAGGCGCGTGAGGTGCGGATAGGTCACCTGGTTGAACACCATAAAGCCGGTGTCGATGGGCACGGAGCGGCCGGTGCCGGGTTCGGCGGCGGTGACGGTGTTGGTGTGGCCGCCGGCGTAGTCGTTTTGCTCGAAGAGCGTGAGCTCGAAATGCGGCCGGAGAAAATGGGCGCAGCCGAGTCCGGCGATACCGGTGCCGATGATGGCGAGAGAGGACATGAGGCGGAAAAGAGGGAGGCCGGGAAAAGGAGAGACGGAGGGACGGGACGATGGTTGCAGGGGTCTTACGCCCGGGGCGCGCGGGCGGACGAATAAAAAAGGGCCGGTCGGAGAGACCGGCCCGGTGCGACGATGGCGAAGCGCGGTTCCTATTTTTCGGCGGAGGCCGGCGGCGGATCTTTTTTCGCCAGGTGGTGGGTTTCCTCGGTCACGTCGCGGTGGATGGCGGGACCGTCGGCTTTTGGGGGGACGGTGGTCTGGGCGGCGGCGGCGGTCGCGACGGCGAAGGCGGCGGCGGCGGGGACGACTTTTTTGAGGGAGGCGAACTCGGGGTGGGCGAGCGCGGCGCGTTGGGCGGCGGCGACGGAAGCGACGTGTTCGGCGCGGGTGCCCTCGTCGAGGACGGATTGGGGGACGGGTTTGAGGCCCCAGATGAATCCGGTGTAGGAGAGGAGCTTCAGGCCGTAGTAGGTCGGATCGATTTCCCACCAATAGAATCCGTTGCGTGTGCTGCTCTGGTAGCGGTGGTGGTTGTTGTGCCAGCCTTCGCCGAGCGTGATGAAGGCGAGGATGGCGCTGTTGCGCGAATCGTCGTCGGTTTTGAAGCGGCGCTTGCCCATGAGGTGGGCCATGGAATTGATGCAACCGGTGCCGTGGAAGAGGACGGTGGTGCTGATGAAGAAGCCCCAGACCAGCATTTGCCAGCGTGTGGTGCCGAGAGCCGGGGCGTAGAGTTCGAGGAGCCAGCCGCTGCCGAAGAGGGAGAGCGCGAAGAGCACCGGCACGACGAGGTCAAAGCGGTTGAGCCAGACGAGCTCGGGAAATTTCGCGAGGTCCTTGATCTTGGAGTAATCGGTCGGAAAGTTGCGGCGACTCGTGATCCAGCCGATGTGCGACCACCAGAAACCGTGGACGTGGGGGGAGTGGGCGTCCTCGGGATCGTCGGAGTGGAGGTGGTGATGGCGGTGGTGGTAGGCCCACCAGAGGGAGCCGCGTTGGACCGTGGTGCCGGCGAAGAGGGCGAGCAGGAACTGGCCGAGGCGCGAGGTGCTGTAGGTTTTGTGGGAGAAGTAGCGGTGGTGGACCCCGGTCACGGCGAACATCCGGATGAAGTAGAGGGCGATGGCGGTGCCGATGGCGACGGGGCTGACGCCGACCCAAAACGCCGCGAGGCAGCCGGCGTGGAGGAACACGAAGGGCATGACGCGGACCCAGTCGACCTTGTCGGGCTCGGCGCGCATCTTGTCGGCGCCGTCCGGACAGTAGTCCGAGTCGATCCATTGGCTGAGGGCGGTCGAGGCGCGGCGAAACGCGGAGACGGGTGCGGGTGAGGGCGAATGGGCGGAGACAGACATGCGAAAAGTGAGGCGTGGAAGGGACACGAGGAAGGCGCCGCGTGCAAGGCGCGGTTTGAGGAAAGCGCTGGGGTGATTCCAGAGTCGTTACGTCTCGGTGTCGGGGCCGGATGCCGGTTGACGGCGTGGCACGGGGGCTGCTCTCTGCGCTTCGCTTTCTTAGGACCTCAACCGTTCTTTGAATTTCGTCCGACCCTGCAGCCTGGCGGGGCGGACGCTGCCTGTTGCGGTGCCGCGTGGGGCGAGTTTCACGCGGCCCGCGGTTTTCCGGTTCCCCAAGACCAATCCTTTGGCGGTCTGGCGCGCGAGCGTCGGACCGTCGAAACCGCCCGAGGGTCAGCGGCGTTTCATCGCGCCGCGGACGCGGAGGCGTTCAACCCGACAGCTGTTACGAAGAAAACCAAACTCTCCGCCTTATCCGCGGAGTTTAATCCCATGAAAGCAGTCAATCAACTCGCCGTCCTGTTCAGTCTGGTCGCGCTCAGCTCCGTCTCCGCCTCGGCGAAGACGGAAGAGCAGACCTATCTCGACTCGTGCCGCAAGGATCCCGGAGTTCCCGTGCCCGTCGCTGTGGTTGTACCCAGCGTCAGTCCGGACTACGCCGGGAGCACCGTGCAGCTCGAGTTCATCGTGGATGTGACGGGCAAACCCGCCCATTTCAGCGTGAAGTCCGACACGGACGTCACGTTGGCGGCGGCCGTGACGGATGCGGTGAAACAGTGGCGGTTCTCGCCGGCGATGAGCCACGGTGTGGCGGTGGCGACCAAAGTGTCGCTGCCGATCCGCATTGTGGACGATTCGCTGGCCGGGACCCGCTGAAGCGGACGTTAGAAAATAAATCAGGAAATCACCAGGGGCGCTCTCGTTCGCGGGGGCGCCCCTGCTTTTTTGGGGTGGTCGCACCCGTGGCACGGGCCGCACGGGCCGGCGCCCGGGCCGGACTCCCGTCCCCGCCAAATCAACGATCGCCTCACTTTTCGTCGGGGCCGGACGCGCCGGAATCCGTGGCCACGAGGGCGCTTAAAAGGAGGAGGACAATGACAGCGGGCAGCATGGCGTGGTGGTGGTCGGTCTCGGCGAAACGGAAGAGAGGAGAGTGTTTCGGGGAAAAGGGAACACGTTGGTGGGCCTATGCTGGATACCGCGGTCGGCGGTTGGCGGTCGGGAGGGGGCAATCATCGATTCCGCGAGGCGCCGGCTGGGGGTTATACCCACGGCCCGTATGGTTCAGACTTTCCCGTTGTCGGCCCACCCGGCGGGCGGGCAACCCGGCCACGGGCCGGGCCTACCGTCTAAAAACCACCGGACGTTGGAATTATGCCGGGCGAAACAGGGGGAACCGTGGCGTTGCGCCGACGAACCAGGCGGGGCCGGTTGGTCCCGCCCGCACCGGCGAAGGCCGCCTACTTTTTCGCGAGCTGCCGGAGCGTCACGTCGCCGTTCATGGTGGCGACGCTGATTTCGGGGCCGCCGCCGTTGAGGGTGCCGGTGACGAGTTTGCCGCCGGTGAGGGTCGGGATGGAGAGGTTGGGCAGACGGAGGGAGAGGCCGGCGTCGGTCATGCCGTCGTGGGCGGCTTTGAGGGCGTCGCGGGCGAAGACCATGGCTTCGCGGGCGGCTTCGGCTCCGGCGCGAACGCTGTCGCGGACGGCCACGCGGATTTCCTCTTTGTCCGCATCGTCGAGGCCGGCCTTGGGGGTGGCGGGGGTCGGAGGGGCTTTGGGCGCGGTGGCGGGGCGGGGCTCTTCGGGTGGGGCCGGAGCGGCGGGCGCCGCCTTGGCCGGGCGCGTCGTGCGGCGCGAGGAGGTGCGCGGGGCGGATTCGGTCTTGGTGACGAGGGCGGCATCGTCGAAATCGGTGAGGACGGAGCCGTTTTGCGTGCGGAGGCGGACGTTGGCCTTGGCGTCGGCGGGGAGGCGGATGACGACCTCGCCGTTGGTGGATTGGAAACTGAGGGGTTTGTTGTCGTGGAGTTCGCGGATGCTGGCGCTGATCTCGCCGTTCATCGTCTCGACGACGACGCCACCGGAGACGTCCTCAAGGCGAATCGAGCCGTTTACGCTGCGGACCTCGATGTCGCCGCCGAGGTTGGAGCAGTGGATGTCGCCGCCCCAGGCGTTGGTGACGACGACGGTGGTGTTGCGCGGGGTCGTGAGGGTAAAATCGCTGCCGGCGCCGTGCGGGCCGTCGCCGGCGGCGTCGAGGGTGACGACGTTGTCCTTTTCCGAGAGGGCGAAACTGGAGGCGGCGGTGAGGACGCGGAGGCCGTCTTTGCGCACGGGTTTCGAGGTGACGGGTTTCGCGTCGGATTTGACGGTGATCTCGGCGACCTCGGCGCCGGTGACGCGGAGGCTGCCGCGGGCAAGGGAAACCTTGATTGTGCCGGGCTTCGTGGGGTCGGAGAACTGGATGGTGGTGGCGTCCTCGGCGCCGCGGGCGGCGGAGAGGAGCAGCATCGTGAGCACGGTGGCGACGAGGAAGGCGGGGAAGAGACGGGACTTCATGAGATTTGGACGGGAGGGTTGAACGTGAGGAGAGGATACGCGTGCGGAGGGCGCGGCGGGGTGGTGGGGGAAAGTGATTTCAGAGCTGGGCGAGGGCGCGGCGGGCGGCGTCGCGGACGCTGCGGTCGATGGCGGCGTTTTGGGCGATCTTTTCGAGCGCCGGGGCGGCGGCGCGATCGTGGGCGGCGGCGACGAAGTCGATCATCTCCAGTTGGACGAGCGGGTTTTGCTCGCGCGGAAGGGTGGCGAGGAGGCCCTCGCGCACGGCCTGGTGGTCGGCGTGGGGGTAAAGCGCTTCGAGGGCGCGGAGGCGGACATTGGCGCTGGGGTCGAAGGCGAGGGCGGCGAGGAGGTCGTTGAGGACCTTTTCGGATGCGTTTTCGGTGCGGGCGGCGAAGAGGACTTCCCGGAGGCGTTCGTTGGTCGGGCTGGTCTGCTGCTGTTGGATGATGGAGATCGCCATGAGTTTTTTCATATCGGCGAGCTGTTTCTCCAGCTGGGCGAACTTGCGCGCGGTGGCGTCTTCGCCGGCGGGCGACACGGTCGGGGCGGGGCGGGCGCCGGCGAGAAAGCCGAGGGCGACGAGTGCGCAGGCGGCGAGCGGCGAGAGAATCCAGGCGAAGAGCGAGGCGCGGCGGGTGCGGGGTTGGGGGAGGGCGGCGCGGCGGAGACTGGGGGCGGAATGCTTTTCCTCCTCCAGCATCGCGTAAAAATTGGTCCGGAGACGCGGGGTGGGCGCAGGGGTGGGCAGGGCGTCGAGGGCGGCGAGGGTTTGGTTGAGCGCGGAGAATTCGCGCTGGCACGCCGGGCACGAGGCGAGGTGGGCGCGGGCGTCCGCGTGGGCGCCGGCGGGGGTGCGGGCGTCGAGGAGCTCGGGGAAAAGGGCGCGGGCGGTGGTGCAATTCATGGACGGAGCGAGGTCGAAAGGGGAGCGAAGAGCCGGGGTGAGGAAAGGTGCCGGTCGCTTAGACGGAGCGGGTGTGTTGGAGTTTGAAATAGACGGTGCGCAGCGCTCGGAGGGCGCGGTGGGCGCGGACTTTGGCGGCGCCGACGGAGCACTCGAGGATGCCGGAAATTTCGGCGAAAGAGAGTTCCTGGAAACGTGCGAGGAGGAGGACTTCGCGGTCGCCGCGGTCGAGGCGGGCGAGCGCGATGTGGAGGAGGGCGTGGTCGTCGCGGAGGGCGGCGCGGGCGCCGGCGTCGGGCGCATCGTCGGCGTGGTCCTGCAGGACGACGGGGTCGGTGGCGTGAGGCGCGGCGTGGGCTTTGCGGAAGTGGTCGGCGGCGCAGCGGCGGGCGAGGTAATACATCCACGCGGCGAAACGGCCGTCGTCGCGGTAGGTGTGGCGGTATTTGAGCATCCGCTGGAAGACGGTCTGCGCGATGTCTTCGGCGGCGGTGTGCTGACCGGTGTGTTTCACGAGAAAACCGAAGAGGGGTCCGTGGTGGCGCTCGAAGAGTTCGCCGAGCGCGTCGAGTTCGCCGTCGCGGACGGCGAGCATGAGAGCGTGGTCGGAGCGGGGTTCGGGGGCGGGGTCCACAGGGAGGGCGGCGCGGGTGCGACCGGTTTCAACCACGGCGGGACGGGGATGAACACGGATTTCTGGGTCGGCGGCGATCACGGCGGCAGCGGGACATGGTGGGTGGTGCCGAGGAGAACCCGACCGGGGGAGGATGGTTACAGGATTTTTTCGTGGTGTTCATCGGGCGTGGTTCGTGGTTCAAGGACGGGATGAACCGCCGCGATTTCCTCGTTCGCTCCTCGTTGTTCGCATCCGCCGGGCTGATGGGTCGCGGGACCCTGGCGGCCCAGGCGCCCGCCAAATCGGCCGCCCCCGGAGCCGCCCCGCGGCCGGCGATGGCGCCCGCGCCGACGGTCACGGAGTTCAAGGCGTTGCGGCGCGACGTGGGGATTTTCACCGGGCGGGGTGGCAGCATCGGCTGGCTCGCGAACCAGGAGGCGCTGGTCGCGGTCGATACGCAGTTTCCGGATACGGCGGCGACGTTTGCGATGGGGGTGCCCGGACGGGGCAGGCGGATGTTCGATGTGGTGATCAACACGCACCACCACGGTGACCACACCGGCGGCAATCCCGTGCTCAAGCCGATCGCGAAGACGATCGTGGCGCAGGCGAATGTGCCGAAGCTGCAGTTTGCCGCGGCCGAGAAAGCCAACACGGTCGACAAGCAGGTCTACGCCGACGCGACGTTTCCGGACGTGTGGCGCCGGGAGCTCGGCGGCGAGGTGGTGCTGGCGCAATACCACGGGGCGGCGCACACGAGCGGCGACGTGATCGTGCTGTTTGAAAAGGCGAACGTGGTGCACATGGGCGACCTGATGTTCAACCGGATGTATCCGGTGATTGACCGCATCTCGGGCGGGCGGATCAAGGGCTGGATCGCGGTGCTGGAGGAGGCGGCGAAAAATTATCCGGCCGACGCGATCTATATTTTCGGCCACGGCCAGGCGAAGTTCGGGCCGACGGGCACGCGCGGGGACCTGCTGGTGTTACGCGATTACCTGAGCGGTCTGCTCGACTATACGGCGAAGAAAATCGCCGCCGGCGACGCGAAGGAAAAGATCATGGCCCGGGAAAACCTGCCGGGGTTCGACGATTTTCACTCGCCGCTGCCGAACCGCCTGAGCGCAAATCTGGCGGTGGCGTATGACGAATTGACGGACAAGAAGGGGTAGCGCCCGGCCCCGGCGCCGCCCGCCGGCGGTGCAGATCGAGGGCGGTCAGGTCAGCCAGGGGGCGAGGGCGGCTTCGCAGTCGGCCCAGGCGGATTGGGCCGCGCCGGCATCGTGGGCCTTGGCGGCTTGCTCGAGTCCTCCGCAGAGGTCGTAGAGGCGCAGATCGCCGATCGCCCCGGCACTGCTGCGCAGGTAATGGGCCTGGAAGCGGAGCGAGGGCCAATCGCGCGCCTGCCAGGCGGCGCGCAGCCGCGCGACATCGTCGGGGACCTGGGTGCGGAAGCGCGCGGTGAGGCTGGCGAGCAGGGGGGCGTCGTCGAAGACGCGGGCGGGCGGAGCGGCGTCGGCCGGAGCGTCGGCCGGGGCCAGGGCGGCGGCGAGGTCGGCGAGTTCGACGGGCTTGGTGAGAAAGGCGTCCATGCCGGCGGCCCGTGCGATCGTGCGGTCGGCATCCGAAGCATGGGCGCTGACGCCGACGATGCGCGTGGTGCGGCCGGCGGCGCGCAGGCGGCGGGTGACGGCGAGGCCGTCGAGGCGGGGCATCGAGAGATCGAGCACCACGGCGGCGAAATGGCCGGTCCGGGCGCGCTTGATCGCCTCCTCCCCGTCGGCGGCGAGCACGCAGGAGGCGCCGAGGCGGGAGAGCCCGGCGGCGAAGAGATCGCGCACGAGGGCGTTGTCGTCGACGATGAGGAGGCGATGGCCGAGCAAGGAGGGTGGCGGGCGCGAGCCGGCCCGTGGGGGGGGCGGCGAGGCGAGTCGCGTGCGGAACGTGGCGCGGAACAGCGAGCCGGTACGACCGTCGCTCTCGAGGGAGAGTGCACCGCCGGCTCGGCGGCAGAGGCCGGCGGCGAGGGCGAGGCCGAGGCCGGAGCCTTCTTTTTGGGCGGTGGAATCGAGGCGGGAGAACGGTTGGAAAAGTCGCGCCTGATCGGCGGGCGCGATGCCCGGACCGGTGTCGCGCACGGCCAGTTCGAGCAGGTAGCCGTCGGCGGGGTCGGTGGCGCGCGCGGCGAGGGAGACCGCGACATGGCCGCGGTCGGTAAACTTGACGGCGTTGCCGGCGAGATTGAGCAAAACTTGGCGGAAGCGCTCGCCGTCGAGCGTGAGCCACGGGGGGAAATCCGGGGCGACGGTGCAGGAGAGGGCCAGGCCTTTGGCCGCGGCCAGCGGGCGCAGGCTTTCGACCGTGTCGCGCACGAGGATGGATACGGCGGCCGGTTTTTCGACGAAACGAAACCCGCCTGCCTCCAGGGCGCTGAGGTCGATCAGATCGTTCACGAGGCGCAGCATGGAATGGCCGATCTGGCGGAGGGTCGCGACGCGGGTGCGGCCGCCGGCGGAGACGACCTCGTCTTCCAGGAGCTCGGCGTAACTGAGCAGGCCCTGCAAAGGGGTGCGCAACTCGTGGCTGACTTTGGCGAGCAGTTCGGTCTTGAGGCGGTTGGTCTCGGCGGCGACGGCGGCGGCGCGGAGCGCGGCCTCGTGCGCGCGACTCTGGCGGCGTTGCAGGAAGGCCCCGGCGATCAACGTCAGCCCGAGGGCCGTGATCAACAGCGGGGCGGCGCGGAAACGGCGCAGGCTGCTCATGTAGGATTCGGTCTGGGTGAATTCGAGCCAGGCGAACAGCCGGCCGTCGGCCCCGGTGACGGCACCGCGGCAATAAAACGGGCGGTCAAAATCCGGGACGGCGGCGGATTCGACGTACGATGCGCGGGCCTCCGCGTGAGCGCGATCCGCCGCGGTGGCGGGGCGGAGCAACTGCACAGTGCCCGGGGGGCCGGCCGGCTGATTGGAGGCGGCGGCGACAAGCCAGCCGTCGCGCAGGACCACGATGCGGGCCACCGAGAGATAGGGCGTCGTGCGGACGATGCGGGCGAGTTCGCGCACGAGCGGATCGGCTGGCCCGTTGGGAAGACCGGCGACGAGGGTGGTGGTCGGCCGGGCGGAGGCAGGAGCGGCCGAGGGCGCGGGCAGGTGAAATTCCGCCGCGGCCAGCGGAGCCAGCAGGGCGGGTTCAAGCGCCTTGGCGGATGCGGCGGCGCGGCGCAGCCGGTTTTGCAGCAGTTCCTCGCGTTGGTCCGAGGCGCTGCGCAGGCTGAAGGCCAGCCCGACGATGCACCAGGCCGTGGCCGCCAGCAGGTAGGGCCGGGCCCCGGTCGGTCGTCCGAGCGGCTCTTCCGGGTCGCCGGTGGCTGCGCGCCGCCGGAGCAGGACGAGGAGAGCCAGAAGGGCGGAACCGACCTGCCAGAAGGCGGCCAGCAAGCCGAGGGGGGTCGGGGGGCCCGAACGATGGAGGCTGTCGGTGGCGGCGGCGAGCGGGCCATAAGTTGAAAAGCAGGGCGCCAATCCGACCGCCGCGATGGCCCATCGCGCCGGTGGCGGGGTGCCCGAACGACGCCCGAGCACGTAGGCGAGGGCGACGGCGCCGAGGGCCAGCACGCTGGCGCCGACGAGCGGGTACGCATGGTGGAGGGCGGCCACGGCGAGCGGCGGAAGCGGCGTGAACCAGCGCAGGGTGGACCGCCGGCGAACCTCGATCAGTTGCCAGCCCCACGCGGTGCACAGGAGGGCGGTCGTCGCGACGAGGAGGTGGAAGCCGGCCACGTTGGGCTCGACCCACGCTGGCGCGTAGGTGGAGGTCGTACCCGGGACGAGGCGGGCGAAGAAAATGCCGAAAGGCGGATGGTAGAGACCGAATTGAACGGTGGCGCCCGCCACCCCGGCGGCGGCGGCCCAGGGCAGCCAGGCGATCGCGCGGCCGCGCGGTGAGTTCCAGCGCCAGAGCACCAGGGCAAAACTCCAGCCGAGCAAGGCGGCAAACCAGACGAGATCCTGGTTGGCCCGCAGCCAATCCAGCTCGTGGGAACGGGCGAGGTCGCCGGGAAACGCGGTGACCGCGCCGACACCGAGAAGATCGGGAATCATGGGGTGTTTAGCGGGAGGATCGGCCTGGAATCATCCGCCCGCCCGGGATAACAGGCGCAGCGCACGAGGGAGCGGGGATCGTCAAGGCCGAGATTTTCTTTCAGATGGCGGTGCCGGTCATGGAAGGATTTCAAAATTAGGCGCAAACGATCGGTGCAGGATTTGATCGCCTCGCCGCGCGCGGTACCGCGCAAGCTGTCACGCGCGCGGGGCGAGAGGCGGGAGGCGGCACTTCTCGCGGCGGCGCGGAGCCTGGCGGAGCGGCCGGCGTCTGCGGATGGTGCCGACGTCGTTTTTGCCGGCGAGTTCGGGTGGGCGCGTTCGCACGCGGCCGATCCCTTTGCCGGCGGGCACGGTGTCATCTCATCCGGCTCACCGCTCGAAGGCGAAGAGGCAGTCGCGCGGTTACTTTCGCGAAAAACGGCCACCGGAATACCCAGGCGCTTCACCTGAGCAAAAGCCCAATAGAGCCTGCAAAAAGTCCCGGTTGCGGCCGGGATGGGAAGCGGCGAAAAGCCCGATTCCGGACAGCGGTTTTGCGGGATATCGACATCGGGTTTAATCGTAACATACCTGCGGCGATCAGCCCATACGGAGGACTCCGTACTTCGCCCCTCGGTCCAGCGCCCGACCCAACTCATCTCGCGAAGGGGGCGGGTAAATCGCCCAAAGCTTCGCCCAAGAGGTTGCGGCCCAGGCAGGGGAAGTTCGGCGAAGTTTCTTATATCCAACCAGCCGACCACGGGGCGCATCCTTAAAACCCGGGATTTTCTCCCGAGAGGAAAGGAGAATCTCCCGAAAACCCCCGGGCCGAAACTGACGCCGAGAGGATCGCTTCCCTTTGCGCATGACCATCCGTCACGTGCTTCCCCGCGCATGGAGCTTCGCTTCACTCGTCCGCTCGGCGGCGTTTGTCGCAATATCACCGGTCAGCGGAGTGGCGGTGCGCCGGAAATTTGACCGGTGCTCCCGTCTGTTTCGGCAGAGAAGGTTTGATGTGAGCACAATACTTGCCTGTAAAGTTTCGAGATGAAGATCTCGGCCTCAGTCTTGGATGCGGTTGACTGGCTCTACGGCAGTCAGTCGAAAGACGATTTTGTTGATCGTGCTATTGGCTTGGCGAAGAGGTGTTATCCCTCCGCCGTCATCGCTTATCACGACGTGAAGGAGAATTTAGGCGGTCGTGAAGTGCACCGCTGTCACGACGCCCGCGCCGACGACCAACTCCAGCGCGCGTGGCGGAAGCACGCGATGAGCAGTCCAGTCGTCCAATATTACCTTCGCGGCGGCACCGATCCCGTGATCGCCACTCAGGACCTCGTATCGGATTTGCAGCTTCGAGGCTCAGCGCTCTATCACGAATGCTGGAAGCCCTTCGATGTTACCCACCAAGTTGGGCTGCGCGTGTGGGGAAAGAGCCACGTTGGCGGATTGAGTATAAAGCGTGATGGTTTATTCCGAGACGATGAGCAGGGGCTTCTTCGGGCACTGCATCCGCATTTTTTACGGGCGTGGCGCCACTCGTCTGAGGCGGAAGAATTTAAAGCCGACGTTCACCGCAGCCGCGCCTCCCAGGCTGGGTCCTCCGCTGCCCATGACCGCAAATCAATCGATTCCCTCTCGCCGAGGGAACGGGAAGTTTTGCAGTGGGTTTCTCAAGGTAAGCGCAACCGAGAGATTGGCGTCATCCTTGGTACCTCGGTTTTTACCGTGAACACGCAGGTCGAAAGTATTCTTCGCAAACTTGATGTCGAAACGCGTGGGGCAGCTGCGACCGTCTGGCTCACGTATGAGGCGCGCGAGAGCTTCGAGTAACTCGGCCGCGCGCACTCCAGCAATCCTGCTTTTATAGATGCGGTAAAAGAACTGCCGCAGCGGGTGCCGCGATCAGCGGCCACCAGACAGCGTTAAGCCGGGCGGCCCAAGCAGGGAGAAGGCCGCGCCGGGCGGTGTTGTTGCGGCGCCTTTGGGCGATGGTTGGGCGCGGTGGTCTGCGGTCGCCGCTCTGGCGGTCGACGGCGTTTTCGCGGTGATCGGCGGACGCTCCATCGCGAAGCCCGGGGAGGCCGCGTGGGCGCCGCCGTTTTGCCGCGCCTCCGCGCTCCCGCCCGCCGCGGCCCGCGCGGGCGGGAAGCGCCGCAACCGGCGGCGCAGGGGGGGCGGGCCCGGCTCGTGACCGGCGCGGCGAGCGGAGGCGTGGCAGACCCCGCGGACGCCGCCGCGGCCGCTCGGTTTACCCCAGCAGCTGTTTCACCATCGCGTGGATCATGCGCGGGAGGTCGTAGGGGAAACGCGCGGTGATCAAATTGCCGTCGACCACGCACGGCTCGTCGAGGACCGTGGCGCCCGCGTTGGCGAGGTCGGGGTGGATATTCCAAACCGCGGTGGCCTTGCGCCCCCGGAGGATGCCCGCGCTCACCATTACCCACTGGCCGTGGCAGATGGCGCAGGTGGGCTTGCCGGATTTCCACATGTCGCGAACAAACGCCTGAGCCAACGGATCGGCGCGCAGGGCGTCGGGATTCCAGCAGCCGCCCGGGAAAATACAGGCGTCGTAGTCGGCCGCCTTTGCCTCATCGAGGAAGCGGTCGATTTTGAGCCAACCGGCATTCTCCATGAGGCGGATCGCGAGGACGTGGGTCGCGCATTGCGCGGGAAAACGCAGGCCGAGCGTCGGATGAAATTCGCCGATGCGCGGCGATACGACGTGCACGGTGGCGCCATGTTCGGTGAGCCAGCGGAGCGAGCCCGTGATTTCCACTTCCTCAACGCCGTTGGTGCAGCAAATGGCGATCGTTTTTCCTTTCAGCAGGAGCGGGTTCGCCGGCGGATCGAACAGAAAATGGTGCAGTTCGCGGTTCAGTTCGCCGTCGGCCGTGGTCAACAGCTCGGTGGAAATCGACGGTACGAGGGCCGGCGTCATCAAAGTTTGGGCACGCAGAAGGGCGGCGTTGGAGACCGGGGCGGAAGCGGCGACGGAGTTCATGAGAGAGGGTGGCGAGAGTTGAATCCTGTGGCCCAGAGCTGGCAAGGACGGGTCAGGCCCATCGATTTTGAATCCCGCCCGGGCGTGCAGGCCGCAGGCTCGCGGGAAGATTTTCACCGAGCGCACCGAAATCCAAACCGGAGGCCGCAGAGCCAAGCACGCTGTGGGCTTGGTGTGATCCGGTCCGGGAAGCTGTCGGCCCGAGAAGAACCCGGCGACCCTTTGGCGGAAGGTGACTGCCGATCACGCGAATCGGCCCGGATTCAATCCCTGGCTTAATCCGAGTTGAACCGCGAAAATTACGGTGAAAAATCCCGGCGTTTCGGTCCATGCCCGTCCGCGGGCGAATTCGGTGGATTACCGTGTTCCGGTCAGCGCCTGCTCCAGTTGCTCCACGATTTGACCGCGGTCGATTTGCGGCACCAGCCACGCGTCGACGCGCGCGGTGAGCTCCGAGCCGAGGGGCAGCAAAATGGCTTTGCCGGCGCGAGTGAACGGCTCGGCCATGGTGGCGGATAATTCCGGGTGAAGCCGCGTCTGCAGCCGCACTTCGAGGCCATCGGTGATCATGACATCCGCGCGACCGGCGGTGATTTCCGGGAAAATGGTGCGGTTGTCGGGATGCAGCACGATGGTCGCCTGCGTGATATGCTCTCGCGCGAACCGCTCGTTGGTGCCGCCCGGGTTCACGATCACGCGCACGCCCGGTCGGTCGATTTTCTCCAGCGACGAGAAGCGCGCCGCTTCCGCCCGTCGCGCGATCGGGGTCTTGCCGTCGAAGAGATACGCCGCGGAAAAATCCGCCGCCCGCTGCCGCTCCGGGGTGACGCTGATGCCGGAGGCCGCGAGGTCGAACCGCCGCCGGCCCAGATCGGCCATCAGCGTCGGCCAGCTCGTCCGCACAAACACGACGCGCACGTCCCACGCCCGGGCGAGGGCTTGCGCCAGCGCGATGTCGAGGCCCCGCAGTTCGCCGCCGCGCTCTTCGGAAAAGGGCGCGTAGTCGCCGGTGGTGCCGACGCGCAGGACGCCGACGCGCTGCAAGGTGGCCCACGTCGGGGTGGTCGTGATACGCAGGGCGCCGAGGGCCGCGGCGAGTTCGGCGAGCAAGGCATCCGTTACGCCCGGCTGGCGCAGGAGTGGGGCGAGGCGCGGACGCAACGTCGCGGCCGGCAGCTCCGCCAGCGCCGGGGAGGCCAGGTACACGGCCGGCAGGATCTCCCGGCCGAGGGCATCGAGTTCGGGCCGCAGCACCGCGACGAGATCGCGGGCCGTCGGCGGGGATACGGCGCGGGTGCGCCAGCGCTCGAAGCAGTGTTCCTGCACGGCGCGCGCCAGCCGGATCTGGACGGAGAAGAACGCGCGCGCCGCTTCGCCCTCCAGCTTCATCGCCCGCGCGTCGGCGACGGACTGCTCCAGCACGACGCCTTCGCGCCCGGGATCGGCAATCGGCTGCTGTTGGCGAAATTTCACTGCCGCGACTTCGGGCATCAGCGCGAGACGCCGGTCGATCAGCTCGATCACGCGGTCGACGAGTTCGGTTTCGCTGACGAACTGCGGCGCGGCGGTCAGCCGGGCGGCCAGCACCACCAGTCCGAGGAAGAGCCCCGCGGCGCGGCAACGTCGCCAGAGTGCGGAGGTGGGCAGAGCGATCATCGGCATCGGGGAAGAGGCATGGCCGCAACCGGTGGTCAGCGGCAAGCCGGGACTCAGGGCCGGTGTCTGGAAGACGTGGTCGTTGCGCTCCGTCCAATGACCTGCCGGGGCGGGTTCCTGCACACCCACAACGCCGAATCAGAGGCGTGGGGTCTTTTCCGCCAGCGCCCCGGCACCCGCGGATTGCCTTTCTCTTTCGGCGGAGCCTGGCTCGCACCGCGCCGCATGCCTCTCGCCCGCAAACGCATCTTCCGCCTGCCCGCTCCGGCCCCGACGACAATCTACGTGCGGCCGGGCTACAACCGCGTGCTCGCCGAGGAGTTCGAGGCGCTCAAGGTCAAGCGCGTCGCGCTCGTCAAAGACAAGGTCGAGGCCCACAGCCAGGGCGACCTGCGCGAGAACTTCGGCTTCAAGGCCGCCAAGGACGCGATCCGCGCCGTGGACCGCAAGATGACCGCGCTCGACCGGTTCGTCGCCCGCAACGCGTTCACCGAAGTCGACCCCGCCACCTGGCTCACCAAACCGACTGCCACCGTGCAACTCGGGCACGTGATCACCCTCGAAAAAGAGGATGTCGGCACGAAGCGAAAGCACCGCTTCACCTTTCTGGTGACGACGCACGGCGAGACCGCGAGCGACCCTGAGTCGGGGATCGAATGCCTGCCGCACAATGCTCCCCTCGCCGCCGCGGTGTTGGGACTGACGACCGACGCAGCAACCAACGTGACGCTCCCCGCGGGCGAAGCCGTCTTAATCGTGCGCGCGATCCGCAATCCGACCGCGGCGGAACTCGAGCGCCTGCTCACGCCCATCAAGCCACCGGAACTCGACGAGGACGCGGAGTAGCGGACGGGTGGCGGGCCCGGGGACGTGCCGGTGCGGCTCATTTTCCAGCGGGCGCGGTCTGAGGTGGGCCGGCCGCTCCGCGGACGGCGGAGGGTCGAGAGAGGCGTGAGTGGCGGAGCCGCACGCGGAGCGCACGGCCCACCCGAGCTCATCGAGTTCCGATCCAGCGGGCACGGGCGAAAACATCGTGGCTGCTTCATGGACTCCGTGGTCGGGCTCGGTGGCCGCTGTGACCCACGCTTTGGTCGTTCGAGCGCGATCTAGTCGGGCCGCGTCGGGACCCCGGGCGGCGCTCAGGGGGCGTCGGGCCGGGTGTGAAATTTTTCGTGCGCGAGCAGGTTGAACTGATGCACGGCCAACCCGAGTTTCGCGAACGCGGCGGCCGCGGCGGCGTCGGCGTCACCCGATTCGAGTCGCCGTTGCGTGCGGCGGAAACGGTCGCCCAAGGAGCGGTGTTCGTCGGTGTCGCCGAGTTGGCGGAGCAGCCGGCGGAGAGTGTCCGCCTTGCGTCGGGCGTGCTGCACGGTGCGCCGCGCCGCGGGGAAAGCGATCCGGCCGGCCTGCGCGTCTTTGAACACGCCGCATTCGAACGCCCGGCATTGTCCCGGCCGGTCCGCGTAGACCCGGCAGGTGCGGTCCGCGCACAAGGCCGCGCACGGTTGGCGAAAGAGGGTGACCGGCGTCCGGCCGCGGGTGACTTCAACCGGCAGGCCGAGCGCCTTCAGGGCGGGCGCGTCGTCGCGCGGGCCGAGCTGGACGTTGTCGAAGAGGGTGCCGTCGCAGCAGAGGCCGCAGGCAAGGCAGAGTTGTTCGGCGGAGTTCACGCTTCACCATCCCGCTGGCGGCGGCCGGAGTGCAAGCCGGGGCTCCGGAGGCCTTGCGCGCGGGGAACGCGGCGACGTTCGCCCCGCGCGCGGGGCTGGCGCCCGCGGCCCCGATTGAAAGCGGCTCCTGTGAGGCGGAAGCCGCCCAGGCGAGGACCGGTTCGCCGATCGCGCGCGCACCGGGCCGACCGCGCGCATACCGGGCCGGGTGGGCGTGCGCCCGGGCGTGCCCGCGCCGTCACGGCAACGGCTTCGTGAGAAAAATCGCTTCGCCGGTGCCGGGCTGGAGGGCGTAGCGCTTGAAGCCGGCGGCGGCGTAGGTGCGGAGGGCGCGGTGGTTTTGATCGAGGACTTCGAGGGTGAGTTTGCAGCAGCCAAGTTCGCGGGCCTGGGCTTCGACGGCGGCGAGCAGCGCGCGACCGACCCCGCGGCCGCGGTGGGAGGGGAGAACGGCGACGTCGTGCAGGTTCACGAGCGGCCGGGCGGCGAAGGTGGAGAAACCCACGAAGCAGACGGCCACGCCCACGGGGGTGTCACCGTCGTACGCGAGAAAGACGAGCGTCGTGGGATGCTGACGCAATCCGGGGATCAGGCGCGCGCGTGCCGCGGCCGAGAGGGGCGCGCCGTCGCCCATCGGATCGCGCGAGTAGGCGTCGACCAACGTGAGCACCGCCGCCTGGTGATCGGGTTGCTGCAAGTCGGCTTGCACGGTGCGAATCGCAGACGGTGCGGGAGGGGGCGTCATGCCTTCAACCAACACCACGGTTTCCGGTTCGTCTACGTCGAACGCGGTGCGATTCATCCGTCGACCGGCGCCGTCGGCGACGAAGCAGACAGCCCGCGGCGGCTTCAGAAAGGCATGGCGACGGATTCTCCGGGTTGACCATTTTTCGCCGTGCGGAAAAAAATCTGATCGCCGCCGGGCGGAGTTGCGAGAAACGCGAAATTGGTGGGCGCTTTTGTCCACGGCCGGGCGCGTTCGTCGCGGTCGAGGCCGGGCGTGTCGCTGACGTGGGCGATGTCGGTCGTACCATCGGGGGCGACGGCGACCGCGGGGAAATCATCGTCGGCGCGCGTTTTGGTGAGCGACTGGGTGGCGGCGGCGCGCTCGAGGCCGACGGCGCCGTTGAGCGGTTCGACGACTTTGCCGTAGGGGAGGTTGGCGAGAGTGAAACTGAATTTGCCCTGAGCGGTGGTGACGCTGACGACGGAGTCCTCGGTGACGCTGACGACGGAGTCCTCGGTGACGTCGACCAGGCGGAGGATGACGCCGTTGTCGGCGATGGGGCCGGCAGCGGCCGCCGCGGCTTTGCCCTTCTTCCTCGCGCCGCCGGTGGCCTGTTTCTGTTTCTGGGCGTTCGAGCGGCGGACGGTGAGCGGGCGGGTGTCGGCTTTCCAGACGGTGGTGCCGTTCAGGCGTCGCTCAGTTGAAAGCGCCAGCCGCTGATGCTGTCGACGCGGCCGGGGGCGACGGTGACGCTGCCGTCCCACTGGGTGTTGCCTTGGTCGGTAAGGCCAAAGCGGATGCGGACGCCGGTTTCGGCGGCGTGCGAGAGGGGGAGGGCGGAAAGCAGGGCGAAGCACAGGAGAAACGCTTTCATGGGGAGGGTAATGCGAGCGGGGGCGAAGGAAAGAGGGAGCGGGCTTTGGGCGGCGCGAAGAAATCGTGCGACCACGA
>JBIKOK010000245.1:0-10092 GCA_044358025.1 Opitutaceae bacterium | reverse complement strand
TGCCGCCTCCCCGGTGGGCCCGCGCCGTCCCCGCCACGCCCGCCCTTCGCCTTCGTCGCTTTTTTTTCGTGCGTCCCCCACCCCGACTCTGACTAACTGCCCGTTTCTCCCTCTCCCTTTCACATGAATATCCACGAGTATCAGGCCAAAGCCCTCTTTGAAAAATTCGGTATCGCCGTGCCCAAGGGCACGACCGCCACGACACCCGAGGCCTTCATCACCGCCCTCGCCGACCTCCCCGAGGGCCCCACCATGGTGAAATCGCAGATCCACGCCGGCGGCCGCGGCAAAGGCACCTTCACCGACGGCTTCAAGGGCGGCGTCAAATTCTGCAAGACCAAGCACGACGCCCGCGAGATGGCCGCCAAGATGCTCGGCAACACCCTCGTCACCGCCCAGACCGGCCCCGCCGGCCGCAAGGTCCAGACCATCTACTTCACCGTCGCGAGCGAAATCAAAAAGGAATACTACCTCGCCATCCTCCTCGACCGAAACTCCGCCAAACCCGTCATCGTCGCCTCCACCGAAGGCGGCATGGACATCGAGAAAGTCGCCCACGACACCCCGGAAAAACTCTTCAAGATCATCGTCGACCCCGCCTACGGCCTCGCCGATTTCCAGGTCCGCGAGCTCATCTTCAAGCTCGGCTTAACCGGCGCCGAAGCCAAGAACGCCGCCAAGCTCATCCGCAACCTCTACACCTGCTACTGGGAGACCGACGCCGCCATGCTCGAGGTCAACCCCCTCATCACCACGCCCACCGGCGAGGTCCTCGCCCTCGACGCCAAGGTCTCCTTCGACGACAACGCCCTCTTCCGCCACCCCGAGATCGTTTCCCTCCGCGACCTCAACGAGGAAGACTCCAAGGAAATCGAAGCCTCGAAACACTCCCTCAGCTACATCGCTCTCGACGGCAACATCGCCTGCCTCGTCAACGGCGCCGGCCTCGCGATGAGCACGATGGACATCATCCAGCACTTCGGCGGCACCCCCGCCAACTTCCTCGACGTCGGCGGCGGCGCGACCAAGGCCCAGGTCATCGCCGCCTTCAAAATCATCCTCGGCGACCCGAACGTGAAGGGCATCCTCGTCAATATTTTCGGCGGCATCATGGACTGCAATGTCATCGCCCAGGGCATCGTCGAAGCCGTCAAGGAAGTCGGCCTCAAACTCCCCCTCGTCGTCCGCCTCGAGGGCAACAACGTCCTCGCCGGCAAGGCCACCCTCGACGCCTCCGGCCTCGCCCTCGTCTCCGGCAGCACCATGGCCGACGCCGCCCAAAAAATCGTCAAACTCGTGGCCTGAGCGCCTCCGGCGCAGGTGAAGCAGGAAGTTGGGGTTCACTCACCCTCTCCCCGCCTCTCCCGCCCTCCTCTCTTTAACTTAACCTTCCCATTTAAACTCACCGCGCGCCGCGCGGCATCACCATGGCCATTCTCATCACTCCCTCCACCAAGATTCTCGTCCAAGGCATCACCGGCGATTTCGGCGGACGCCACGCCAAGCTCTCCCTCGACTACGGCACCCAGGTCGTCGCCGGCGTCACCCCCGGCAAGGGCGGCCTCTTCTTCGAGCACGGCGCCCACAAGGTCCCGATCTTCAACTCCGTCGCCGACGCCGTCAAAGCCACCGGCGCCACCGTCTCCGCCGTCTTCGTCCCGCCGCCCTTCGCCGCCGACGCCATCCTCGAGGGCGTCGACGCCGGCCTCGACCTCGTCGTCGCCATCACCGAGGGCATCCCGGTCAAGGATATGATCCGCGTGAAGCGCGCCATGCAGGGCAAGCCCACGCGGCTCCTCGGCCCCAACTGCCCCGGCATCGTCACTCCGGGCACCGGCCAGGATTCGTCCGGCGGCTGCCGCATCGGCATCGCCCCCGGTTACATTCACAAACAGGGCCACGTCGGCGTCGTCTCCCGCTCCGGCACCCTCACCTACGAGGCCGTCTTCCAACTCACTTCGAAGAACATCGGACAGACCACCTGCGTCGGCATCGGCGGCGACCCCGTCAACGGCACCTCGCACCTCGACATCGTCAAACTCTTCAACGCCGACCCCGAGACCCACGGGATCATTTTGATCGGTGAGATCGGCGGCAACGCCGAGGTCGAGGCCGCCCGCTGGATCAAGGCCAACTGCAAGAAACCGGTCGCCGGTTTCATCGCCGGGGCGACCGCCCCCGCCGGCCGCCGCATGGGCCACGCCGGCGCGATCGTCGGCGGCGCCGAGGACACCGCCGCCGCCAAGATCGCCGTCTTCAAGGAATGCGGCATCGAGGTCGCCGAGACCCCCTCCGACATGGCCGACGCCCTCCTCCGCTCGGCGAAGGCGATGGGTGTCACGCTGACCTAAACGCCCGACCACGGCTTCCGTTCGACGCCGCCCCTCGCCGGGCGGCGTTTTTTTTTGCGCCCGGCCCGCGGGTCCTGATCTCCTCCCGTTCCACCCATCGGCGACTTCAGCCCCTCGGCGCTCGACGACCACAGCCCCGCTCGTCCCCTCGCCTCGACGGCTGGCCTGTCGCTGCACCGGGGTTGCTTCCATCCTCATCAATCGTTTTCCGGTTGATCCCCTGCCTTGACGACTTTCGCGCCGACCGTTCGTCCCCGGTCGGGCACACCCCGAAGCTCGGTAGCAAACTCCGAGACCGGATTCCTTCGTAATGCAGCCTGATGGGTAGTTCCCCTGCTTGGAAGTTGGGGGCATGGCTGTTCTAGTCGGTCCAGCCGAATCACACATTGATCCCGTCTGCGCTCCTATTTCCCCGTTCCCGCCGTGCCGCTCTGACCCTGGTCGAAGTGATCGTGGCGGTCGGCGTGCTCGCGCTGATGCTGGGGGGAATCTTGAGCTCGCTCGTCCAAATGCGCCGACAGGCCGCCGCCAGTGTCGCGCAGAATTCCGCGCTGACCATTGTCCAGGGTTACATCGAGCAGATAAAGAACATCCCTTTGCAGCAGTTCGTGAACTCGGATCCGTTCGACCAGCAGAATAATCCCCGGCTGACCGTTTCCTTCGCCCTGCCCACGAGGAAGGATCAATCGGCGTTGTTGGTCCAGTTGCGCACGACGCCTTCAACCGTGGCACTGTCCACGCTGACCGGTGCGAGGCCCGGGGTGACCCCCACCGGGGTCGTGGACAATCTGCAGTCCTTCGATATGGACAGCCGGCTGATTCCCGGCACGGCGACGTGGGCGACGGTCTGGCCCGGAGCCAATGCGAGCCTGACCGCGTATCCGACGACGGTGCCCGGCAAGACCGACCTCCGGATGAATTTCTGGGTCCAGATCAGCGATTTGTCTCCGACCTCGGCCGCGCAGACCAAAGTTTACGGCGTCGTGATCGTCTATACCTGGCAGCATCTGGACGGGGGCGTCATCAAATACCGCATGGATTCCGTCCGCACGATGCGCTCCGTCGTGCAGACTTATTGACCGGCCATGCATCGCCTGACTTCCCACGCTCGCGGCCGCCGCCCCGGATTCACCCTCGTGGAACTCCTGATCGCGGTCACTTTGACCGGGTTGGTGACGGTCGGCATCGTGACTTTCCTCCGGCAGTCCTTGATGGTCTATTATTCCGTGCGCGCGGAGCACTCGATTAACCGGGACATCCGGGCCATCACGGGACGGTTTGCCTCGGATGCCGTGACGGCTAATTACTTCTGCCTTTATCCAAGCTTCAGCACTCGCACCGCGGTCGCGGGTGGGGTCGTGGTCGACGGCAGCTTGGTCGACGGGCAGGTCGGTGACTTTCTGGTCTTGGTTTATGTCGATCCGGCGCAAGCCAGCACCGGCACGAGCATGATCACCAAGCTCGTCGGATATTACCGGGAAGTGACGGATAGCACCCTAAACAACGGTCCGGTCCGACGCTTTGAGATTCCGCTGTCTACGCCAGTGGACGCCAAGTCCACCCCGATGTTTGAGGTCCTCAACACCTACGTCACCGGGGGTATTTCCTCCTATCCGGCGATCTCGCAGCTGGCACAGGGGCTGGCGACCAACACCGCGACCCAGACGGTGGTGACGCCGCCGCTCTTCTACAATCTGCTCAACCGAAGCGTGATGATATCGGCGCAGATTTCCGCCT
Source organism: Opitutaceae bacterium (assembly GCA_044358025.1). GTDB lineage: Bacteria > Verrucomicrobiota > Verrucomicrobiia > Opitutales > Opitutaceae > GAS368. The sequence goes on along the minus strand of JBIKOK010000245.1, from coordinate 6,004 downwards.
CGTTGACCGAGAAGGGCGTGTCCGCGCAGACGGGCAACACCTACAATTTCACGATCTCACCGCGCGGCTAGTTGCGACTTATGAACTCATTCGTCGGAAAATTTGTTTTCACCCGGGAACGGGGCTCGGCCCTCGTGACCGTCCTGCTTTTTTGCTTCCTATTGTTTACGCTGATCGGGTCGCTGATGCGTTGGTCGGCCACCGAGCGCGGGCTCAACGACCGCAACGCCGCCCTGATCGAGGCCCGCAACGCCGCCGAGGCCGTGGCGGAATACGGGGCCTTTCAGGTGGTGGCGGCGTTTAACTCCCGGATGAACCCGACGTTCGAGGTGGGAGGGCAGACGCCCGTAGCCTTTCCGACGGCCATCGCGGAGAGTTTTTTCACCGGCAGTCACGTGGACCCCAGCAGCATTTCGCTGCGCGCGGGGGGAGTCCAGCAGGTGCCCACCTCGGCGCTGTACTACATTGATCCCAACGATCCGAACAACACGTTCGATCCCATGGTCGGCCGCTACGTGTTTCGCCGCGATGTGGTCATCTTGGCCAAAGTCACGGTCACGCCGACCGGCGGCGGCCCGCCCATCAGCGCGTATGTGAAGGAAAAGGTGTCCATGCGCGGGGCGCCGCTGTTCGCCTATGCGGTATTTTACAGCTGCAATGACCTCGAAATAAACGCTTCGCCGAAAATGGACATTTACGGCCCGGTCCATGTGAACGGCAATCTGTTCCCCGGCCCGACGGGTTCCGGGGCCCTGACCTTTTACGGACCGGTCACGGTGGCGGGTCACGTGTTTCACTCCTGGCGCGGCACCTCAAGCACGGCGCAACAAGGCGGCTCGACCATCTCGGCGAGCACGGCCGTCAATTTCGCCACCGAATCGACCGGCACCACCGTGGCCAACATGAGGACATCCGGCGGCGTCTGGAATGACAGCACCATGGGCGCCAGTTCCTCGACGAAAGGCTTGGAAGCGCTTTTGGCGCTGGTGACGCCCGCACGGTCCGCGAGTTTTGTCACCTATGCCTCGCAAACGTGGAAGGGTAGACTCCTGACGGCCGCCATGGGAATCCAGCCGTACAACCCGATGGGCTACACCGAAATCGTCGGGCGCGTTGCCGCCACAGGCGCGGACATTCTGGCGACAGATCCCATCGCCGACGACGGGGCGAACGTCGGGACTGGCGCGGGCTATGGTCACGGCTACGGCCCGCACTCGCTGATCGAGCCCCCCTTGGCCAGCCCGGCCGCGGGCGACCCGTACCGGACGGCCAAGCTGGCGATCGAGGAACAGAAGTTTGCCAACAAGGCAGGGCTCTACGTTCGCGTCGTCGTTTCGGCGGCCAACGCCGCAACGATCACCCTGTTCGGCGATCCGCGTTCCGCGCCCGCGGGCACTGCGGCCGCCAACCTCGGGCCCAACGACGGAATCAAGCTGGGCGCGGTGCCGAGCAACCTGATCCAGTTTATTCCCTATGCGTATGTGCCGAGCAGCAAAGGCAACCCTGCGGTTGTGACCACCGGCATGTATGACCGGCACCAAGATAAGGGGGTCAATTTGGTGCAGATCAATATGGCGACATTGAAGACCGCCCTGACGAACATGGTGGGCAGCGGCAAGACCACGAACACCGACCTTTTGGCCGCGGACAATAAGACCAAATGGGGCCAGGGCTCCGTCGGGGGCTACGATCCCTTTGTGTCCGGCTCGACGGGCTGGAACGGCGGAATCTATGTCGAGGTGACGTCGGCCAGCAGCAACCTGACCGGCGTGCTACTGGCCAACGGCATGGTGGCCAAGGGCAGCTCGTTGACCCCCAACGACGCCCTCGCACCCAACGGGGTCGAGGGCCTGACGATTGCCACGGGCGCGCCCATTTATGTGCTGGGCAACTTCAACGCCGATGGCGTCATCAGTACGGCTGCCGCGACCAATTCGGCCCTCTATCCCGACGACGGACGTTCGGGTGGCGCCGCGAATCCCTCGGTCCAGACTCCGGTCGCCCTGGCCGGTGATGCGATCACGATTCTTTCCGCCAACTATTTCGGCACCGCGAGCAGCACCCATCTCGCGCCTTACACCAGCGGCAGCCCGAACAAGAACCCGACGACCAGCTCCGCCGCCAAAAGCCTCATCGACACGACGCCCTCGGTGGCGGGCAGCGTGGAGATCGCCGCAGCCTTCATCTCGGGCACCAACCCGACCTCCCCCAACAGTTCGGGGACCCAGCAGTATAGCGGCGGCTTGCACAACATGCCCCACTTTCTCGAAAACTGGGGCACCAGAACCGTGGCCATCCGTGGATCGCTGGTCTCGATGTATTATTCCCGGGTCGCCACCGGCCCTTGGTCCAACAGCTACTACAGCGCGCCCGTCCGCCAGTGGGGCTTCGACAAGACATTTTCGAACGGCGTCTTCCCGCCGATTTGTCCCCAGGTCATCTCCCATCGCCGCGTCGATTTCACCTACCTCGGCAACGCCGCGGAATACGCCACGGAGCTTTCGAAGCTCTGAGCGATTATCGCCCCAGGATCCGCCGGTAGGTCTCCCCGCAATACTCCAGCGCCTCGCGACCGTTCACTTTGATCAGACCACCCGGCTGATCGAGGCTCAGCACGAGCTGGCCATCTTTCCGACCTAACCGGTAGGTGCCGTAAACAGTCCCCGGTCCGCCGCGCGCATTCACTTGAAAAAGCTCCAGTCTGCCGCTGGCCAAGATCACGATGCCATGGTGTCCCGGCTCCGTGCCAGTCATGTAGGCGCCGGTCAGCGACGATTCCTCGGCGACGCGCTCAGGGGCGGAGAGCGGGACGAGCGCCGGCGGTTCGTCGCCGTGCCGAGCGAAGAATTCTCCGTAAACGATATAGCCGCCCAGCACGCACACCAGCGCGAGGAGGCCAAACGGAAACGACGGCGGATCGGCCGGCGCCCGCGCGGGGAATTCATTCAGAAACTCGCCTTCGCCGGTCGTGCGCCCTTCGGTCGCCGATGGCAGCGGCATGGGGGCCGCCGTGCGGCGGCCTTCCGCTGCGGAGCCATCGAGTTCCGCGATGATCTCGCGGGCCGAGAGCACGTAGGTCGGCTGGGTCAGGTCGCGCGGATTGTGCAGGAAAAGTTTTTTCTGCGCCGTCCGAATCATGAAACGATTTCGCCGGGACTCGATGCGAATCTCGGGATCCGCCGCGTTGTTTTCGCCGGCGTCGATTTCGGCGAAGACTTCCAGCAGCGCGACAAGTCGGTCGGCCGACATCTCAACGGTGCGGCGCGGGCCTGAGCCCGCGTCGCCCTTGCGGGCGTCGGCGGTGAGATTTACACAGGTGACGTAAAACATCGGGCGGAAGGATGGCGTGGGCGGCGACGGTCCCGTCGGTGATTACGGGCTCGGCCCGACCCGATAAACGGGCCAGCCATTGAATCCCGTGCGAAATCGTCCGGTGGCAAGGTTGCCATCGTCCAACTTGCTATCGATATAGAGCAAATCCTTGGAAGTGAGTGCCAGGGGCGCCTTGGGCGAAAATGCCGTGATGGCGATGATGCCGCCGGCGTTGGCGGCGGGGCTGAGGGCCGGGGAGGCCGTGACGTTCCCGCTGATCGCCGGCCGATCGGACATCGCCGGTTTCTCCGCCATCGCCGGTTTCTCCGCCATCGCCGGTTTCTCCGCCAGCGCCGGCTTATCCGCCATCGCCGGCTTGTCCGCCAGATCCTGCCTGAGGGGTGGGGGCACCGGGCGCGGAGGGAGCTGCCACTCGTAGGTGCCACCAAACGGCGGCCCGGCCAGCCAGCGCGTAGCGGCGAGGGCAGACTCCATGCCAAGCGGAGTGCGGATGTCGGGATTCGTGGCCGGCGGCCAAGTGCGCTTCTGGGCGTTATGCGCCTGAAACACCGCCGCGATCTCGCGGAGATCGGTGACAAATTGATCGCGCTGGGCGCGAGCCCGGTATCTGCCCACCTCGGAGATCGCGATGTAGGCCGCGAGGGCCAGCGCACTCATGGCGAGCAACAACCGCAACACCGTGAAGCCGTCAGCGGGGCGTGGCGCTTCGACGCCTCCGGCAGCACGAATGGCCTGGCCGGGCTGAGTCATGCAGGAAAATGAGCTGACAGCAGAGTCAGCGGAAGCGTGTCGTGAGGCATCGGATCGCCTCCGAGCAAAGCAGTTCGCGACGACATGGAAAGCGCGGAGTGTGGGTTCGCCTCATTCGCCTCGAACCCACGCGGCCGAGTAAGGCCCCCTGCATCCGGCGTCTGTCGCGCCGCCGGAACCATCGTCGCAAAGGACCCGTCACCCGTTGCGCGTCTTCCCGCGTTGCCACCCATGAAACCACTCCGCCGCCATTTTTTCCTGCCCTTGGCCGGAGCTCTGTTGCTCCTCGGCGCCTGCTCTTCCTCGCCGATGTTGCCCCTCGATGCCCAGCGCGCCGTTTACGAGACCTGGCCGGTCGACATCCAGGAAGCCGTCGTCCGCCAACCGGTCATCCCCGGCATGACGCCCGCGATGGTCGAGGTCGCCCTCGGCAAACTCGCCGAAGTCCAATCCCGCGTCGGCCAGGACGGCCCCGAGGAAGTGTGGAACGACCGGAACTCGTCCAACGCGTTGCCCGGCCTGCCCCGCAACACCGGGCTTTCCGTCGGCGTCGGCGGCGTCAGCAACTCCGGCATCTCCGACGGCGTCGTCGGCGGCGTCGGCGGAGTCGGCGTCAGCACGAGCACGTCCGGCCGGCGGGGCGGTTCCCGCGCCCACCGATGCGGACGATCCGGAAATCGTTTTCTGCAACGGCACCGTGCTGCGCGGCTCCGTGTAACCCGCGCATCGCCCGCGCCGACCGCCGCCCCATCCATGGTCCGATCGGCTGGGGTCGCTTCGTCCCAGTGCGCCAACCTCCGCCGCAACGAAAAAATCCCTAATTCACGGCGTGAGCCGGTTGCACGCCCGGCCGAAAGTCGGATTCGATGACCACTGCCGCGTTGCACGACCGGCGGCTTCACGCCAAATCCCCTCGCCATGAATATCTCCGGCCGCCCCACCCGCACCCTCTGGCCGTCCGCCGACGGGCTCGCCGTCGAAATCATCGACCAAACGCGCCTCCCCCACGCGTTCGTCACAGCCCGGCTCGCCACCCTCGACGACGCCGCGCACGCCATCCGCGCCATGCTCGTGCGCGGCGCGCCGCTGATCGGCGCCACCGCGGCCTGGGGCCTGTGGCTCGCGCTCCGCGCCGATGCGTCCGATGCCGGATTGACCCACGCTCACGCCACCCTCCTCGCGACGCGCCCGACCGCCGTGAATCTCCGCTGGGCCCTCGACCGCGTGCGCGCCCACGTCGCCCCGCTCGCCCCGCCCGCCCGGGCCGACGCCGCCCACCGGCTGGCCCGAGAAATCTGCGACGAAGACGTCGCCCTCAACCGCGGCATCGCCGCCGCCGGCCTGCCCCTCATCCGCGCCATCGCCGCCCAAAAGCCGCCCGGCCAACCCGTCAACGTGCTCACCCACTGCAACGCCGGTTGGCTCGCCACCGTCGACGTCGGCACTGCCACCGCCGCGATCTACGCCGCGCACGACGCCGGCATTTCACTGCACGTTTGGGTCGACGAGACCCGACCCCGCAACCAGGGCGCCAGTCTCACCGCGTGGGAACTGCTCAACCACGGCGTGCCGCACACGGTCATCGCCGATAATGCCGGCGGCCATCTCATGCAACACGGCCAGGTCGACCTCGTCATCGTCGGCACCGACCGCACCACCGCGACGGGCGACGTGTGCAACAAGATCGGCACCTACCTGAAGGCGCTTGCGGCCCACGACAACCGCGTGCCGTTTTACGTTGCGGCGCCGTCGCCGAGCATCGACTGGACGCTGCACGACGGCCTGCGGGACATCCCCATCGAAGAACGCTCCGCCCGGGAAGTCACGCATCTCACCGGCCGGTTGCCCGACGGCACGGTCGCCACCGTCGCCCTGCTCCCGGACGGCAGCCGCGCCGCCAACCCCGCCTTCGACGTGACCC
>JBIKOK010000414.1:0-2924 GCA_044358025.1 Opitutaceae bacterium | reverse complement strand
GCTTCGCCATGAGCCCGAGCGCAAACGTCCCCAGCAGGAGCGCGTAGGCCCGCCCCGCCCCACCGCCCGCCGCCCCCGCCCGCCGCCGCTCGACGTAGCCTGCGTAGAGCCAGAGCACCGCGAACCCAAAAAATCCGCTCAACACGTCCTTCCGCTCCGCCACCCAGGCCACCGATTCCACCCGCAACGGATGCCACGCAAACAACGCCGCGAAAAACGCGCTCGTCCACAACGCCCCCGTCAGCCGCCGCATCGCGAGAAAGGCGAGCACCGCGTTCAACGCATGCCACCCCACACTCGTCGCGTGGTGCCCGTGCGGATTCAGGCCAAACAGCGAAACGTCCAGCAAATGGGACCCCCACGTGAGCGGGTGCCAGTTCGACGCCTCCCCCGACGTCAGCGCCCAGCGCAGCGTTTCGCCGCTCAGCCCCGCCTTCACGTGCGCGTTCGCCGTCACATAGTCCGGATCATCGTAGTTGACGAAATCGTGCCCGACCGCCCGCGCGAACAGCAGCAGCGTGCCGACCAACAGCGCGAGCGCGATCACGCGCACCTGCGCCGCCGATCCCGCGCCTTCCGCCGGTGGCACCGCCGGCGTCGCCGCCCGGTCGGATTTCCCTGAAAGACGTTTCGTCTGCACGGACATTGAGACCGGACGGCTATTGGACCGGCTGAACCGGACTCAGGGTCCGCGCCGAACGCCGCAACGACGTCTCCAGCAGCCGCCGGTAGCGTCCCCACCCCGCATACAGCGAGACGGCCAGGGCCGCCCCAAGCGTGTCCGCCACCCAGTCCTTCACCTCGCTCGCGCGCCCGGGCACGAAGCTCTGATGCCATTCGTCGGACGCGCCGAAAAGGGACACCGCGGCGATCGCCAGCCAAGGCGTCCAGCGTCCGCGACCCAGGGCCCGAAACGTGAGCGTCCCCAGGAGGCCGTAGACCGAAAAATGGGCCAGTTTGTCGAAGCTCGGAATCCAGTCGGTAAACTCCGGCGTCGCCATCGTCGCCCGGCTCGACGCCCAGTAAATCGTCCCCGCCACCGCCAGCGGCCAGACCCAGTCACGTCGAAGCTTCATCAAAGTATGCGGCACGATCAACGTAGTCATCGCGGCGGAGCCGATTCCGCAATCCGAAATCCGCCCGCGCGCGGCACCGCTGGCCTGCGTTAAACGCAACGGGGAAAATGGTCGGGCTGGTGAGATTCGAACTCACGACCTCTTGCACCCCATGCAAGCGCGCTACCAGGCTACGCTACAGCCCGAACAAGGAAGGGCGAACAAGCCCCATGCCGCCCACGTAAGCAAGCGCTTTTTCGCCCCCACCCCAAATCCCTTCGCCGCACACCCCCGGACGCCCCCTCCCATTCCCCAAAATCGCCGACCCACCCACTCGCCGCCCCGCCGTCCTTCCGGAAAATCTCCCGGCCCTTGCCCTCTTCCGCAACCCGCCCCCGTTCGCGGAAAAATCGGCCGCGCACTCATCGGCCTGGGCACTATGGGACCGGGCCACGCCCAAAACCCGCGCGCCGGCGACGTGCCCCGGCGCGCCCGCGCCACGCCGTCCCGGTCCCCGCTGCCCATGACCCCATGGCTGCGCTCCTCCACCGCGACGGCCGGGCCCGCGCATCTCCGTTGCGTGCCGGGTCCGGTGTCGCCGGGTGGGCCGTGCGCTCAGCGCGCGGCTCTGCCGGCCACGCCTCTCGTTGCCAGCCGCCGCACGGCCCACCTCGGGCGGCGCCGGCAGGAAACGGGGATGCGCCCCGCGCCGTCGCACCGCAGTTTTATCCGTGCTCATCCGCGGAATCCGTGGTTGATCCTTCCCCTCCCATGCAACTCGGAATCTGCGCCAACACCGCCGGCCTCAACCTCCTCACCCCCATGCCCGGCCTCGATTTCCTCGAGGGCTTCACGCAGGAACTCCTGCAACCGGAGACGCCCGACACCGCGCGCACCCGGCCCGCCGACGCCCTCCTGGCCCGCGGCTTCACGCTCCCGGCCTCGAACCGCTTCCTCCCGGCCGACCTGAAAGTCGTCGGACCCGACGTGGATCTCGCCCGCCTCGACCGCTACGCCGAGACCACCTTTCGCCGCGCGAAGGAAATCAACATGACGCTCGTCGTCTTCGGCAGCGCCGGCGCCCGCATGATTCCGCCCGGTTTCTCCGCCGCCACCGCGTTCGAACAATTCGTCGACGTCCTCCGCCAGATCGGCCCGCTCGCCGAAGAACAGGGCGTCACCCTGCTCGTCGAGCCGCTCAACCGCGGCGAGTGCAACTGCGTCAACACCATCCTCGAAGGCGCCGAAGCCGTCCGCCGCGCCAACACCCGCGGCGTCCAACTCCTCGTCGACATCTTCCACATGCTGCGCAACGGCGAGTCCGCCGACGACATTCTCAAGGTCGCTCCGCTGATCCGCCACGTGCACGTCGCGGAAAATAAGGACCGCGCCGCCCCCGGCATCCACGGGGACAACTTCCGCAGCTTCTTCCGCGCCCTGCGCCGCGCCAACTACCACGGCCGCCTCACCGTCGAGGCCGACTGGACCGATCTCCCCAACCAGGTCGCCCCCGCCCTCGCCGCCCTCCGCACGCAACTGCGCGACTCCGGCTACTGAACTATTCTCCAGCGCACGCGCACTGCCTACAGAATACAATAGGAAGCGCACTCGCCAACTTGGTTTTTCGCCGTCGTGCGGCACAACCTGTAAAAACCCAAGTCTTCAATTCGCGTGTTGAATTCGAGCTCCTTAGCGCCCCAACTCCAGCAAATGAACCAAATTCATATTAAGTTTTGCGCTGACACTGAGTAATACTATCGGGCTGAAAATGAAATTCCAATTAAGCGGATATTCTAGAGAAGGTGAGCTTCTTGGAATTGCGGACATTCTGGCCATCGACGGAATCGAAGCCGAAAGGATTTACAGGGC
>JBIKOK010000055.1:0-33563 GCA_044358025.1 Opitutaceae bacterium | reverse complement strand
GGGGTGGGCGAATATCTGGCGAGCACCGCGCGGGAGGCGGCGTTGGTTGAGTGGACGCGGCCGGTGACGACCGTTTTTTGGGGCGGCGGCACGCCGGGAATGCTCTCGGCGCGCGATTTGGAAAAACTGGCCGAAACGGTCCGGGCCCGTTGCGGGGGCGTACCGGCCGAGTGGACTGTCGAACTCGCGCCGGGGTCGGTGACGAACGAGCGGCTCGCGGTGTTGCGGGCGGCCGGGGTCACGCGGGTGTCGATGGGCGTGCAGAGTTTTCAGCCGTCGCTCCTCGACGCCCTCGGGCGGCAGCACTCGCTGTTGCAGATCGACCGGGCTTACGAGCGGGTGCGGGCGGCGGGTTTTCCGAGCGTCAACCTCGACCTGATGTTTGCCCTGCCCGGGCAAACGGAGGCGGAGTGGGCGGCGGATGTGCGGGAGGCGGTGGCGCGGGCGCCCGATCACATCTCGACGTATTGTCTCACGTTCGAGGAGGACACGAAACTCTGGGTGAAGCTCTCGCAGGGCCGGGTGAAGCTGGATCCGGAGCACGAGGTGCGGCTCTACGAGCAGACCTGGGCGCAGCTCGCCGCGGCGGGCTACGGTCAATACGAGGTCTCCAACTTTGCCCGCCCCGGCCATGCCTGCCGCCACAATCTGAATACGTGGCGCATGAACGAGTGGGTAGGCCTCGGGCCGTCGGCCGCCTCGCAGCACGGTGGCTGGCGCGGAGCCAACATCGCCGATTTGGACCAATGGCAGATCCGCGTCGCGCGCGGCGAGCGGGTGACCGAAGACCGGGTGGCGCTCACGCCGGCGCTGCTCGCCGAGGACGCCCTGATCTTTGGTTTGCGCACGAACGACGGCGTGGAGGTCGCGGCGTGGCGGGCGCGTTGTCCGGACGCGCCCTGGGCGGCGGTGGAGGAGCTGCTGGGTCGGTTGGCGGACGAGGGTTTGGCGACGCGGGCGGGTCCGGTGGTGCGCCTGACCGACCGCGGGCGCCTCTTGGCCGATTCCGTCGGAGCCGAAGTGATGGAGGCTTTTTCCTCCGGGTTGCCCGTCGCATGAGAAAATTCACACGGTTGCTCTGCGTTGCGCCGGGGCCGGGGCATACCCGGGCGCCGGAGCAGGCCCGCGGGCTGCAATCGGGTTTCGGTGCGAAGGCCGGGGCGCCGGCCGCGGTGTGCGAGAGCGACGGGACGAGGGACGGGCGGACGTTCGGGGCCGTGGGCGAGCGTGCGCCGTTGCATTATTTTAACCGTCTGCTGAGCGTGGTGTTAGCGCCGGTCGGGGGTGTTTTTGCGCAGGCCTGCGACGGAGCGGTCGGTGCAGCGTCCTGCGTGTGTCTCGGAAAACTGAATTCATGATCAAAACAGCCGTCAGCCTGCTCGGTTTCGCCCTCCTGTTCGCAGGCTGTCAGACTGCGGAGAAGGTGGACTACACGCCGACGCTCGCGCGCTTTTTTCTGGAGGAGGCGGATGCCCGGACGATCGGTGCCACGCTGCCGCAAAGCGGTGTGCGCGTCATGGTCGGGCCGAAGCCGGTCCTGACCGAGGGTGACATCGTGAACGTGGAGCTGATGCAGGTGGAGCTGGGAAAATGTCTCATGTTTCAGCTGACGCCGGCGGCGGCGCGTGACCTGTATCGCGTCAGCGGTTCGAATCAGGGCCGGCGGTTGGTGCTGTTTTTGAACAACCTGCCCGTGGGCGCGCGGCGGATGGAAGGACCGCTGGCCGAGGGCGCGGTGCTGATGTTCGTGGAGGTGCCGGACGCGGCCCTGCCCGCGCTCGTCGAGAATCTCAAAAAAACCTCCGCCGCCGTGCAACGGGCGGCCGCCCGAAAATGAACCGGCGGGCGCTCCTCGTTTTCGGGCTGCTGGCGCTGGCCCTGTCCGCGCGCGGTGCCGACCGGCTCGATCTCGCCTGGCCGACCCCAAGTTCGGCGTGGGCGGACGGAAAGCCGGTCGGTGATTTTGTCCAACACGCCGGTTCGGGCGACCCGGTGTCGGGAACGTTCGGCGGGGTGCGCAACGGCGGGGTCCAGTTTCACGAAGGGCTCGACATCCGGGCGCTCGCCCGGGACCGCCGCGGCGAACCGACGGACGACGTGATGGCGGCGATGGCGGGAGTGGTGCGGTACATCGGCGCCAAGGCCGGCAGCAGCAACTACGGACGCTACGTTGTGCTCGAGCATCCCGACGTGACGCCGGGCATCTATTCCCTTTACGCGCACCTTGCGCGCATCGCGCCGGGGCTGACGGTGGGCGGTCGCGTGGCGCGCAGCCAGGTGCTCGGCACGATGGGACACAGCTCGGGTGCGACGCCGATTCCGTTGGTGCGGGCGCACGTGCATTTTGAGATGGGGGTGATGGTGACCCGCGATTTTCAGTCGTGGTATGAACGCCGGAAATTTGGGAGCCGCAATGACCACGGTCTCTGGAACGGGATGAACCTGATGGGCATCGATCCGCTCGATTTTTTCAGCCAGTGGCGTTTGCGGCGCATCAACACGGTGCAGGATTATTTTTCGAAAATGGAGACCGCGGTGAAGGTGCGGATCGCGACGCGGCGCACGCCGGACTTTGTGCTGCGTTACCCGTCGCTACTGACGAAGGAGCCGCCGCTGGGACTCGTGGCGGGTTGGGAGATCCAGTTCAACTGGTCGGGTATTCCCTTCGCCTGGACACCGCTCAACGCGACCGAGACCGCCGGGTTGCCCTTCGAGCAGCCGCGCTTGGTCGAGGTCAATGCGGAGCTCGAAAAACGTCAGCGCAGCCGGACGCTGGCCGTGAGCCGCCGCGGGGCATGGACGGCCGGGAAGGATCTGGAAACCGTGCTGCAGCAGCTGTTCGGGCTGAAGTGAGCGACGACGGTGGCGGCGTCAGCTTTGGGGCTTGAGCTGCTCGAGTAGCGAGAGGAACTCGGGATGCGCCTTCAGCGCCTCGAGGTCGGGGTCCTGCTGCATCCAGTCAAAATCGCGGTAACCGAGGTCGATGGCGTGGCGCAGGGAGCGCAGCGCGGCGGATTTGCGCCGCGAAAGGGCGAGGCTGCACGCGAGGTTGTAGTGCGCGGTGGCGTTCGCCGGCTGGAGCTTGACCAGCCGGCGGTCCATTTTCAGCCCGTCCGCGATGCGGCCGTGTTGGGTGTAGAGGCTGCCCAGGATCTCGACGACTTCCGTGTAGCCCGGAGCACGGCCGAGCACCGACTCGAAAAAGCGGATTTCAAATTGGTGATCGTGGGCGCGCTCCTTGGCCATCGGGTGAAGAAATGGGTTGCTTCGGCCTCACCCGCGCCGCGGGCAGGTGCCGGTCAGGCGGAATGCGTCGCAATGGGCGCTGACCTGCAGGCGTTGCGAGACTGGGGTGAGACCGATTTTCGACGAGACCGTGCTGCCATACCATTCCATGAACGGGGCGCTGATCTCGAAGATTTTGTCGCAGTCGAGACACACGACCTGCGCGACCTGCGTGGTGCCGCCATCGCGGTTCGGACGGTAAAATTTTTCGCCGGAACCGATGTCCACCTCGCGGAGCAAGGCACTGTCGGTCATGATCGGCAGGGTCCGGTAGACGGTGGCGCGCGAGACGGAGTCGTCCAGTTTGCGGGCGTGGTCGAGCAGTTGCTCCGCCGTGAAATGGTCCTCCAGCGTGAAAGCCGCGTCGAAGATGGCGAGGCGCTGGCTGGTCGCGCGGAGACCTTTTTGGACAAGAAATTTCCGGAATTTTTCGCGGGCCGCTGAGATGCTCACGGGCGACTGTTTCCCGCGGGCAGCGGGGGTGTCAATCCCGCGGGCACGCGCGCCCGTCCCCGCGGAGACGCAAAGTCGGAGTTGCGGGCGGGTCACCGCTCCGCGCACAGTGTTCGGATGTTTGTTGGTGTTCACCCCCTCGCCGGTTTCGACAAGGTCCTGCACTACCGCGTGCCGGAGACGCTGGGCAGTGCGGTGGGGGTGGGCTCGCTGGTGCGCGTGCCGATCGGCCCCACGCTGCGGCTGGGGATCGTGGGCGAGGTGGGGGCGCCGGTGGATTTTCCGGTCGAGCGGCTGAAGGCGGTGGCGCAGGTCGTCTATCCTTTTCCCGCGCTGCCGCCGGACTTGCTCCAACTTGCGCGGTGGATGTCCGGTTACTACGCGTGCGGGCTCGACAGTATCATTGAGACGATGATTCCGGCCGCCGTGCGCAACGGCGCGGGACTGAAGCAGGAGAAGCAGCTGGCGCTGGCGCAGCGGCTCGCGCCGGAGGAGCTGGCTGGGTTGGAGAAACGGGCGCCGCAGCAGGCGCGGCTTTACCGCTTCATGGAACAGCAGTTTCGCCCGCAGAAAAAATCGCTCGTGCTGGCGCGGCTCGACGTCACGGCGGCGGTCGCCGCGGCGCTGGTGAAACGCGGGGTGCTGCGGGAGGAAACGCAGCGGATCGAGCGCATCGCCTACGACGACGACCATTCGTCCGGGGAACTCGTGGCCTCGCAGCCGCACGCGCTCAACCCCGAGCAGCAGGCCGCGGTGGACGCCATGACGGCGACGCTGGGCGAGACGAAGTTCGGCGTGACGCTGCTCCACGGCATCACCGGCTCGGGGAAAACGGAGGTCTATTTGCGGGCCATCGACACGGCGTTGAAGGCGGGCGGTGGGGTGGTGTTTCTGGTGCCGGAAGTGGCGCTCACGCCGCAAACCGTGGCGCGTCTGCGGTCGCGGCTGGAGGCCATCGCGCCGGGGCAGCGGTGTGTGGTGTGGCACAGCCATCTTAGCGAGGGCGAGCGGCTCGACGGCTGGCTCGCGCTGGCCACGGGGGAGGCGAAGGTGGTGGTGGGGGCGCGCTCGGCGGTATTCGCGCCCGTGCAGAACCTCCGGCTCATCGTCGTCGATGAGGAACACGAACCGGCCTACAAGCAGGACGAGACGCCGCGCTACCACGGGCGGGACGTCGCGGTGATGCGGGCGAAGATCAACCGCGCCGTGTGTCTGCTCGGTTCGGCGACGCCCTCGCTCGAGAGTTTTCTCAATGCACAGACGGGGAAATACCGGCTGGTCGAACTGAAGCAGCGCGTCGATGCGCGCAAGCTGCCCCACATCGACATCGTGGATCTGCGGATCGAGGCGATGAAGCAGCGCTCGCTGCCGTTGTTGTCGGGCAAGCTCGTCAACGCGATGCAGGCCCGGTTCGCGAAGCGGGAGCAGACCATTTTGTTCATCAATCGCCGCGGCTATTCGTCGTCGATGTTGTGCACGAAATGCGGGCACTCCGAGGAGTGTCTCCATTGCAGCATTGCGCTGACCTACCATCGCTCGGACGAGACGCTGCGGTGCCATCTGTGCGGAGCGCAGAAGGCGGCGCCGTTACGCTGCCCGAAGTGCGCGGCGCCGGAAATCCGGTGGAAAGGGCTGGGCACGCAGCGGATCGAGGAGGCGGTGCGGCGGGTGCTGCCGCGGGCGACAATCGAGCGGATGGACACGGACACGATGTCCAAGAAGAACCGCTTTCGCGAAGTGCTCGCGCAGTTCCGCGCCGGGAAAATCGATGTGCTGGTCGGTACGCAGATGATCGGCAAGGGGCTCGATTTTCCAAATGTCACGCTCGTGGGGCTCGTCGACGCGGACATGTCGATGCATGTGCCGGATTTCCGCGCCAACGAGCGCACGTTCCAACTGTTGGTGCAGGTGGCGGGCCGGGCGGGCCGCGGCGACCGGGCGGGCGAGGTGGTGGTGCAGACGTTCACGCCGCAGGCGGAGGCGATCCAGTTTTCCCGGCACGCGGATTTCGCGGGCTTTGCCGCCTCGGAGCTCAAGATCCGGAAGGATTTTTGCTATCCGCCGTACCGGCACCTGATCCACCACCTCTTTCGCGGACCGAATCCGGAGAAACTGAAGTTTTTTGCGGAGCAATGGGCGAAGCTCGTCGAGAAAACGCTCGGCGAGCGCGTCGAGTTGCGCGGGCCGTCGGCCTCGCCGATCGAGAAAATCAAAGACGAATACCGGTGGCAGCTGTGGTATTTCACGAACGCTGTGACGAAGGTGGTGCCGGAACTGGCGAAGCTCCGCGCGGGTTTCGCGTGGCCCGACGACATCACGCAGGTGCTCGATGTCGATCCGGTGAACCTGGTGTGAGGGTGGGGCGGGGCGCCGTGGGCGGGGCCCGGATCAGTCGGAACGCAGGGCTTCGACGGGACTCAGGCGCGAGGCACGGAGGGCCGGGTAGAAGCCCGCGGCGATGCCGACGAAGCCGCTGAAGACGACGCCGATGACCAAGGCGGCGGGGGAAAGTTCGGGGCGGTTGGCCGCCACCACGACCTGTTGGAGGAGTTTGATGAGGGCGATGCTCGCCACCATGCCGATGATGCCGCCGGCGATGGCGAGGGTGATGGTTTCGGCGAGGATCTGCACGAGGATGTTGCGGCGGGTGGCGCCGAGGGCGCGGCGGACGCCGATTTCCCGGACGCGCTCGTTGATCGAGGCGAGCATGACGTTCATGATGCCGATCCCGCCGACGATGAGGCCGATGATGGCGACGCCGCCGAGCGACACGACGTAGCTGCGGCGGGTTTCCTCGTAGCGCTGGAGCAGATCTTCGCGGGTTTCGAAGCGGATGTCCTGAATGCCGCGGTGCGTATGCGTGAGCACGTTGGCAATTTGGTCCATCACGAGCGGAATGTCGGCGACGTCGGCGACCTTCACGTTCAGGGTGTCGACGTTTTCATCGATGCGAAACAGGGTTTGCAGCGTGGTGAGCGGGATGAAGACCGCGGAGTTTTTGGAGCTGTAGCCGCCCCCGCCGCCGAGGTTGGTTTGATATTCCCGCAGGACGCCCACGACGGTAAACGGCTGGCTGTTGATGGTGACCACGCGGTCGAGGGCGTCGATGCCGCGGGGGAAAAGCTGGTCGACGACCGAGGCGCCGAGCACGACGACCTGGGTCTGCAGTTCGTTGTCGAGGTCGCCGATCAACCGGCCCATCTGGACATCGAACCGGTCCATGATGAACGTGGCAGGCAGGACGCCGCGGACATTTTGTCCGGTGGCGCGGCCCTGATAATAGATGCGGCCGCCGCCCGGGATGGTGACTTCGGCCGTGACGCGTTGGGCGAGGGGGACGGCGGCGATGATGGCGTCGACGTCGTTCATGGTGCGACCGGGCGAAAGCTTGGCGAGTTCGCGCTGGGCCTCGGGGGCGGGCCGCGACCACACGCTGATGCGTTCGATGCCGCCCGTTTCGTAGATCATCGTCTCCCAGCCGCGGAGGAGGCCCTTGACGACGCCGAGCATGCCGACGAGGGCGGCGGCGCCGAGGACGATGCCGAACAGGGTGAGGAAGGATCGGAGCTTGTGGGCCAGGACTTCGTTCCAGCCGCTGGCAATCCCCATGGTTAACAGTCTCATCGGCGCGGGTCAGGGGCCGGTCCGGCGTTTGGTCCGGGCCTTCACGGGCGCGGTGGGTTTGGCGATGGGGATTTCGCCCGTGTATTCGAGCGGGCGCATCAGTGCGACTTCGTCGCCGAGCGCCAAGCCGGAAACGATCTGGACCCGCCGGGTGTCGACGATGCCGATGTCGATGCCGCGCACCTCGAAGGTTTCGCCGCTCCGGACGAAGACGTAGCGGACCGAGTCGGCGTTGGTAAACACGGCGGAAAGCGGCACGGCCGGCACGTTCTCGACGTGGGCGAGGGTGAACATGACGGTGGCGGACATGCCGGGGCGGAGGCGCGGATCGGTTTCGTCGACGACGACGTCGACCGGGAAGACGCGGGTGCGGTCGCCGACGGATTCGGTGGCGATGGTGGCGATGCGCTTGATTTCGCCATTGAGCATCATGTTGCGCAACGAATCGACACGGACGCGGGCGACATCGGCGACTTTCAGGCGGGCGACATCGATTTCGTTGATGTTGGTGCGGACCATGAGGGCGCTGAGGTCGGCGACTTCGCCGAGGAGGGTGCCGCCGTTTTGGGCTGCGGCACTGGTGATGAGCTGGCCTTCGGTCAGGTCGCGGAGGAGGAGCGTGCCGTCGTGCGGGGCGCGGATGACGGTCTTGGTGAGTTTGTCGCGCAAATTGGCGGCGCGGGCCTCGTAGACCGCCGCCTCGTTTTCGGCCAACGACAGGGTGGTGCGGGTTTCCTCAAAATCCTTCATCGTGACCAGCTCCCGGGATTTCAGGTCCTTCTGCCGGTCGAATTCGCGCTTCGCGCGTTGCGCCTTCAGTTTGGACGCTTCGATGTTGCGGTCGGACTCCTGGATCTGGGTGAGAATATCCTGCTGGTCGAGGCGCAGGAGTTCCTGGTCGCGTTTGACCGGTTCGCCATCGGTCACGGAGATCTTCATGATGCGGCCGTTGATTTCGGCGCGCAGTTCGGTGGAGAAAACGGCACGGAGGCGGCCGACGGCCACGATTTCCTCGGCGATGTTGGCCACCTTGACAGTCGAGGTGGGAATTTTCGCTTCGCGCTTCGTGCCAAACAGCCCCGGGCCGATTTGCTTCCACAGGGCCCGCCCGCCCCAAAGGGCCCCGCCCAGTACGGCCAACGTGATCACGAGACGGATGATGACTTGGACGGGTTTGGTTTTCTTAGGGGGAGAAGCCATGGAACGAGTCAAGACGGGTGAGCGGGCTTTTGGAAACACTCGGCTGCGAGATATTAGGCGGAATCTCTTGGCCGGCAGGATCGTCAGAATTCCCAGCTCACGCCGGCGCTCGGCAGGAGCGGGAGTTGGTCGCGGGGTTTGCGTACGTCGGTGATCTGCGTGCCGTTCACCGTCACGCGATGGTCGTAGCTGACGTAGTTGGTGCGATCATAGGCGTTGAACACGTCGATGAACACCCGGAGGTCGCCGCGGGAGAGTTTGAAGCGGCGGGTGGCGCGGAGATCGAGCCGGTGGTAGTCGGGGAGACGCAGGGTGTAGGGGACGGTGTTGGCGGAGACGAGGACGCGGCGGCCGTTGGTGAGGGTCGCGAGCGAATAGACGATGTCGGTCGCGGGCCAGCCGGTGTGGAATTGCCAGGAGGTGCTGAACTGCCAGCGCGGATTGGGCGCGTAGGTGACGTCGGCATAGAAGGTGTGGCGTTGGTCGCGGGAGCGCGGGGTCCAGCGACCGGCGAGCAATTCTTCCGTGCGGGCGAGGGCGTAGGAGGCGTTCCAGCTCAGGCGCGGGTCCGGGCGTCCGGCGAGGAGGAACTCGATTCCGCGGGCGCGCGCTCTTTTGGGATCGAGGCGGGCGCGGTCGGATTGCGCTTCGGGGAAGAGGTCGTAGCCGTTGTCCAAATTTTCCCAGCGGGGCCGGAGGCGGGAGGTGAGCCGTTCGTAGGCTTCGACGCGGAGGTTCACGTCGCGGGCGAGGGGATACTCGATGCCGAGGACGCGGTGCTCGGCCAGTTCGGCGCGGCGGAAGGTCGTGTCCCCGTCGGCGACGGCGAGTTCGTGGAGAGCCTGCGGTTGGCGATAGGCGCCCCACGCGGCCCGCACGGTGGCGCGACCGAGGGTGAGCGCGGCGTTGAGGCGCGGGCTGCCCTGAGAGTCGGACGTGAAATTTTGGCGGTCGAAGCGCAGGCCGGGCTCGACGATGAGGGCGGCGAAGGGCTGCAGGCGCGCCGAGACGAAGGCCCCGAACGAATCGCCGTCGGGGCGGAGGGCGGCGTTCACGCTCTCGGTGACGGTGATTTGGCGGCCCGCGCTGACGACCGTGTGTTGGCGGGAAAGGGCGTAGTCGTAGCGGCTGTCGCCGGATTTGGCCTCGACGCCGGCGCGGACGAGGGTGCGGTCACCGAGGGCGAGCGACCAGTCGTTGCGGGCGCCGAGGACAGTGAGCCGGCGCCGGTCGCGGAGGGAAAAGGGAAATCCGTCGAGCAATCCGAAGCCGCGGCGGTTCCAACCGAGGCGAGTGTAGGAAAGGACGGCCTCGCTCTTGAGTTCGGAACCGAATCCGCCCAGCCAGCGGCCCCAGACGTAGTCGGAGTCGTAGCTGCTTTCGAGGGACGGATTGTTGGTGCGTTGGTAGGTCAGGGTGTCGCCCGCGTGCAGGGCGTGGAGCGAAACGGTGTGACCGGGGGCCACCTTGTATTCCACCTGCGCGGACACATCGTAGTAGCGTGGCGTCACATCGTCGTCGCGGCCGGCGGCGCGGAGGGCCACGTCCGGATAGCCGCGGCGGACGGAGGCGAGCCAGCGGCCATGTCGGTTGGGTAACACGCCTTGGTTGCTGCCGCCGATGCCGGTCAGGCTGAGGCCGAGCGCCGTGTGCGCGGTCGACGCGGATTTGGTTTCCATGACCAGCACGCCGGCGAGGTGATTGCCAAATTCGGCGGTGAAGCCGCCGGTGGTGAGATCGAGCCGGCTGATGGTCTGGGGATCGACAATGGAGAGCGCGCCGTCGACATCCTTGAGGTGGAACGGCTCGATGAGGTCGACGCCGTCGAGCCGGGCGAGGAGCTGCCCGTTGGGTGCACCGCGCACCCAGAAACGGGCGGTGAAATCGTCGGCGGCGAGTCCGGGGAGACGCGCGATGGAGCGGAAAAGATCGTCGCCGACCTGCGGGAGGGTTTCGAGTTCGGCGCTGGTCAGCGTGGCGCCGACGTGGGTGCGCTCCGCGGCGACGCCGAACTTGCTGGGGGTGACGACGACTTGGGCGAGGGTGACAGGCGGTTCCGCCGCAAAGGCAGGCGCGTGGGCGACGAGGGCGAGGGCAACGTGGACGAGGCGCGGAGGGTAACGCATGACGCAGGGGGGAGGGCGCCGATGGTGGGATGCGAAGGAAAGGGGGCGAGCACGAACGGTGACGAGGCGCCCCGGGTCGTACTCCGTGCGACGCGGCGGATAAGCCACGCCTGCGGCATGGGTTCGGCGCCGCGGCGGCCGGAGCGCTCCGCCTCGGCCCGGCCCGCGTCTGCGCCCGTGGCCGGCAAGCGGGCGCCGGGGTCACGCATCGTGGAATCCGCGATAGCCGAATCGTGCCACATCTCCATAGGAACCGCGGGGAATCTCGGCTAAGTTGTTGGCGTGAACAACCGGGGAGCCGAAACCGAAGTCGCGGAGGACAAATGTGGGCGGGTGCTGTGTGCCTGGTGCGTGCCGCCGCGCGATATGGGCCCGGCTCCCGGTTTTCAAACCGGGGAGTTTACCCACGGCATCTGTCCGGCGTGCCGCACGAAATACTTCCCGGGGACGTGCGAAAGCGCAGCGGCCCGCGCCGCCGGCGCCAACGGGGGAAACGGTGGGTGCAGAGTCGGCCAGCAAGCGGCGGCACCGATGTGTGAGCGCTGAACGGGGCGCATGGCCAAGCGGGCGCGACCGGGCCAGGCCTGGGTCGGTGCCAGCGCATTTTTCGGGAGGTTTTTTGGGGACTGAGCGCTGGGGGACGGAAGACCGAGCGGAGGGAGCCCAACGCGGGCTGGGGCGCCCTGGCCGGAGGGAGCCGCCCGGGCGGGCGGGCCGGGGTGCAGGTTTCGGGTGAGGCCGTGCCCGGTGCCGGAACGGACATCGCGGCGGTGCGCAGCACGCGGGAAGAGGTCGGGACGTAGCCGGACCTTGGGCCCGGCGCCTCAGCCCGGCCCGCCGCACCCCGCGGGCGCGGGCTTTTTTTGGGTGACTCGCGTGCCCGGTCGCGTTGCCGTTGGCGGATGACTGAACCTATTCAGGTAACCCGCCGCAGCCACGGCGCCTCCCGGCGACCAGGGGGCGTTCCCTTGTCGCAGGGTCCGCTGCCACCCCTGGATGATTGCGGCGGGGTGGGGGGCGAGTGGGGCGACGGGCTTTTGCGATTTGCCGCTGGGCGATGGGTTGGGCAACGGCTGGGAAATTGTTGAATTTATGCGGATCTACTTCATGGGAATTTGCGGCACCGCGATGGGCAACGCCGCGCTGCTGGCGCGTGCCGCCGGTCACGATGTGCTCGGGGCCGACACGGGCGTCTATCCGCCGATGAGCCACGTCCTCGCGGCGGCCGGCGTCGTGCTGCACGAGGGCTACGACCCGGAGCGCCTCGAGAAATTGGCGCCTGATCTGGTCGTGATCGGCAACGCCATGTCGCGGGGCAACCCCGAGGTTGAATGGCTGCTCGATTCGCGCGCCCTGCGCTTCACGTCGCTGCCGGCGATGTTGCACGACTTGGTGCTGCAGACGCGGCGCAATCTCGTCATCTGCGGCACGCACGGCAAAACCACGACGACGGCGCTCGCGGCGTTTCTGCTGCGGGCGGCGGGGCGCGATCCGGGATTCTTGATCGGCGGAGTCCCGCAGGATCCGCCGGTGGGTGCCCATCTCGGGGCGGGGAGCGAGCCGTTCGTGATCGAGGGCGACGAATACGACAGCGCGTTTTTCGACAAGCGCAGCAAGTTCATCCACTACGCGCCGCACATCGCGGTGTTAAACAACCTGGAGTTCGATCACGCCGACATTTTCCGCGATCTCGCCGATGTGCAGCGGACGTTCACGCACCTGACGCGGATTGTGCCGCGCAACGGCTTCGTGGTGCTGAACGGTGACGACGCCAATCTGCGGGCGCTCGGGCCGATGGCGTGGACCCGGGTCGTGCGTGTCGGAACCGCGGAAGCGTGCGACACGCGGATCGTGGATTTTGCGGAGTCCCCGCAGGGGGCGGAGTTCAAGCTGCTCTGGCGGGGCCAGCCCTGGGCGGAGGTCAAGTGGGCCCAGCCGGGGCTCTTCAACGCGCGCAACGCGGCGATGGCGGCGACGGCGGCCGGGTTGGCGCTCGACGGGACGAATCCGACCGGGCTGAAGCCCGATGTGTTGGCCGCGTTTCGCGGAGTGAAGCGCCGGCAGGAGATCTTGCTGGCAACGCCCAGCCTCACGGTGATCGAGGATTTCGGGCATCACCCGACGGCGCTGGCCGAGACGCTGCAGTCGTTCCGCGCGCGGTTTCCCGGCGCGACGCTCACGGCGGTGTTTGAACCGCGCAGCAACACGGCCCGGATCCGGGCGCTGCAGGCGGCGTTCATGCGGGCGCTGGGGCTGGCCGACGAAGTTTATATCGGCGCGGTCAACCGGCCGGAAAAACTCCGCGACGACGAGCGCTTCGACCCCGAGTCCGTCGCGCAACACCTCGAGACGCAGGGCGTGGAGGCGCACTATGCGCCGACGAACGCGGCGTTGTTCGAAAAACTGGCGGCGAATCTGCTCGGGGCGGCCAAAGCGCCGCGACAGAAACCTCGGCTGGTTGCGTTTTTTACCAACGGCTCGTTCGACGGAATTATCGGGAAATTCGTGGCGGCGGCGAAGGGCGGCGCGGGTTAGTGGGCCGCGGCCTTTTCGGACGGGGCCTGGGCGCCGTCGGGCGAGGGCTGGAGGGCCGCAATCAGGTTGCCGAGCAGGGTCTTGAATTTCTTCAGGTCGAGCGGCTTGGTCAGATGTTCGTCCATCCCGGCAGCGAGACATTTTTCGCGGGTGCCTTTCGCAATCGACGCGGTGAGCGCGATGATCGGGGTGCGTTGGCCGGGTGGTTCGTCGGCGCGGATGTGCTTGGTGGCGGTGAAGCCGTCGAGGTCGGGCATATGCAGGTCCATCAGGATCGCATCGTAGCGGTGGGTGTGCGCGAGCCGGATGGCCTCTTCGCCGCCGGAGGCCAGTTCCGGTTCGAAGCCGTTGCGCTGCAGAAAAATTTCGAGCAGAAAGCGGTTCGTTTCCATGTCGTCGACGACCAAAATGCGTGGCCGGCGGGTCGGGAGCACGAGGGCGGGCGGGGTTTCCGTCGGTTGCTCGTCGGGCAGGGCAACCGGGGCGACGGGAATGTTGAAGGAAAATTCGGCGCCCTTGCCCGGCTGACTCTTCACGGCGATGTCCCCACCCATGAGGCCGACGAGCCGCTGGCAGATCGCGAGCCCGAGGCCGGTGCCGCCGAAGCGGCGTGTCGTGGACGCGTCGGCCTGGACAAACATACGGAAGAGTTTCTGGCATTTCTCCTCGGGAATGCCGATCCCGGTGTCCCGGACGCGGACGTTGAGGGTGCCGCAGGCGAGACCTTCGGCGGGCGGGGTCCACTGCAGAAAGACGGTGACCGGGCCGGACGGGGTGAACTTGATCGCGTTGTCGACGAGGTTGACGACGATCTGGTGGAAGCGGAGCGGGTCGCCGGCGACGAGCAGTGGGTTGACGATTTGGGCCTCGAAGCGGAGTTCGATGTTTTTTTCGGTCGCGCGCGGGTTGAACAAGCGGAGGACCTCGAGCGTGGTTTCCACGGGAGCAAAGGGCAGCCGCTCGAGGATCAGCCGGCCTTCCTCGATCTTCGAAAGGTCGAGAATGTCGTTCATCAGCGAACTGAGCCGGGTGCCCTCGCCGGTGATGGTGCCAAGGTAGCCGCGCTGGGACTCGTCCAGTTTGGTTTCGGCCAGAAGATGGGCGAAACCCATGACGGCGTTGAGCGGGGTGCGGATTTCGTGGCTCATCACCGCGAGGAAATCGCCTTTGGCACGGCTGGCCTCGTCGGCGGCGGCCTTGGCTTTTTGGAGTTCGCGTTCGGTGTCGGCGTGCCGGCGGATCTGGGCGCGCATCAGGGCCACCAGCGTTGAACTCGTCAGGAGCACCCCAATCAGAAAAGTCGTGCCGCCGAGGGCGATGGCGCGGGCGGCGGCCAAGGAGACGGAGGGAGTGGCGACCGAGAAATCGAGCGCGCCGGAGAGCCATTCCGCGAGGAGCGCACCGCACACGGCGAGCAAGGTGACTATACCGCAGGTGGCGCGGGAGAATTCCTGGTCGGCGTGCCGCCGTTTGACCAGAGTCCGGCAGGCCAAACACGCGGCGACCGCCAGCACGGCGAGGCAAGCCGCGTCGAGACGGTAGTGCAGGAAAGTTTCAAGAGAGGAAGCGGCGTGCATCTGGGCGTTTGATGGCCCGAGCCTGCGGCCGCCCTGCTCCTGCGCAAAAGGCGGTTTTACTTATTCATTACCTAGCCCTGGCGCAGGCTTTGCTAGGTGTAGTTACCAACCGGGACGTGGCCCCGTGGGTAGTTACTGCGCCGGTTTGGCCGTCTTGCGGGTGGTGGGTTCCTGGCCGGCCGGCAGCGCGAGCAAATCGTAGTCTTCGTAGCCCGTGATTTTCACGTCGACGAAGGCCCCGACGGGCAGCGTGAGCGGCACGTAGATGCGGCCGTCGATGTCGGGCGCGTCGGCCTCGCCGCGGGCGACACCGGGCTCCTCGATAAGGGCGCGAAGGGTGCGGCCGGTGAAGGTCTTGCTCACCGCGGCGGCGATTTCCTTCTGCAG
The DNA here is from genome assembly GCA_044358025.1 of Opitutaceae bacterium. Taxonomy (GTDB): domain Bacteria; phylum Verrucomicrobiota; class Verrucomicrobiia; order Opitutales; family Opitutaceae; genus GAS368. The sequence goes on along the minus strand of JBIKOK010000055.1, from coordinate 18,376 downwards.
TTTCATCACGCGGTGCCAGCGGGCTTCCTTCACCTTGGGGGCGATCTGGTTTTCCATCTTCGCGCCGCGGGTGCCTTCCTCCTGCGAGTAGCGAAACACCCCGAGGCGTTCGAATTTCGTATCGCGGATGAACTCGCAGAGTTCGTCGACGTCGGCCTCGGTTTCACCGGGGAAGCCGACGATGAACGTGGTGCGGATCGCGATGCCGGGAATACCGGCCCGGATGCGCTGGAGCAGGTCGCGAATGTACGCGGAGGAGGTTTCGCGCTGCATCAGGCCGAGCATGTGGTCGCTGATATGCTGGAGCGGAATGTCGATGTAGCGGGCGACTTTCGGGCACTCGGCGATGGTCTTGATGAGTTCGTCGCTCCAGTGCGCCGGGTGCGTGTAGAGCAGGCGAATCCAGAAATCGCCCTCGATGGCGTTGAGCTCGCGGAGAAGGGTGGTGAGGGCGGAGCCGCGGGAGGAATCGACCGGCGTGCGCGGGTTCGGGCGCTGTTCCCACGTGTCCATGCCGAAGAATGTGGTGTCCTGGGAAATCAAATTCAGCTCCCGGACGCCTTCTTTGACGAGCTGGCGCGCCTCGGCTACGACGCTCGCGATGGTGCGGCTGCGGTGGCGGCCGCGGATCTGCGGGATGATGCAGAACGTGCACGGGTGATTGCAGCCCTCGGCGATCTTGATGTAGGCGAAATGTTTCGGCGTCAGCCGGAAGCGGGGGGTGTCGTAGTCGGGGATGTAGGTCGACTTGCCCTCGATGAACAGGAGCGGCGCGGCGTTCTTTTCCCGTTCCTTGGCGAAGAGTCCCTCGATGATGGGGGCCACCTTGGTGACCTGATCCAGGCCGATAAACGCGTCGACCTCGTCGTGCAGGGAGGAGGAAAGATCTTTGGAGAAGCGCTGCGACATGCAGCCGGCGACGATGAGTTTTTGCTCCTTGCGGCGTTTCGTCATGCCGCGGGTTTGGTGGACTTCGAGAATGTGAGCGATGGATTCTTCCTTGGAGGAATCGATGAACGAGCACGTGTTGACGATGACGACGTCGGCTTTCTCGGCGTCGGGAATGACGGTCATGCCGGCCTGATGCAGGTGGCCGACCATGATCTCGGAATCGACGAGGTTTTTGGCGCAGCCAAGGGAGATGAGACTGACTTTGAGCATGGCGAAACGGAGGACGGTCGGCGGGTGCGGCGAATGAAAAAACCGCGGCCGGAAGACCGCGGTCAGAATGAGGGAGCGGGCCGGACGAAGGTTACTTCTTCTTCGCGGCGAGCTTGGCGCGCGCCTTCTTGCGTTTCAAGTAGGAGGCGCGGCGTTTACGTTTGATGTGCTTGTTCAGTTGTTGACCCATGGTGTTTGGAAGTGTGAACGGGCGATGTTTCAGAGCGCACCGGGCGAGTCAAGCGCCGCGGTTCATTCGCGAAAGCGGCGGAAGGCGAGAAATGAGCGTGACCGCGGGCAGCGGGGAGGGAAGGATTGTTGGCTCGCTGCGTCGGGCGGTTCGAATTCACGGACCGCTGCCGGGGCGGTGCCTTACCCCCATCATGATGTCCCTCCTCCGAATTCTCCTGCGCGTTGCCTTGGTTGCGACGCTCCCTCTGGCGGTCTTGTCCGCGGGCGACGCCCCGGCGCGGCTGGAGTTGCGCGAGGGGGACCGGGTCGTATTGCTCGGCGACACGCTGATCGAGCGCGAGCAATACCATGGGTGGATCGAGCTCATGCTGACGGCGCGGTTTGCGGAGCGGAACGTGACGTTTCGCAATCTGGGCTGGAGCGGGGATACACCGGCGGGCGACTCCCGGTTCGGGCTCAGTCTGCTGCAGGCGGGCAAGGAGCCGGCCAACGAAGGCTGGACGCAGCTCGTCAAACAACTCGAGGACGCGAAACCGACGGTCGTGTTCGTGGGCTACGGGATGGCGGCGTCGTTCGAGGGTGAGGCCGGCCGGGAAAAATTCAGGGCGGACTATCAACGCCTGTTGGACACCCTTGCGAAGATCTCGCCCGGTGCGCGCGTGGTGTTGGTGGGCCCGGTGCGGCACGAGAATTTGGGCGCGCCGTGGGCCGATCCGGCCCGGCACAACGCCGAACTCGAGCGCACCTCCGCCGTCGTGCGGGAGCTCGCGGCGCAGCGGTCGGCAATATTTTTTCCGCTGAACGAGGCGCTGCGCGGGCCGATGGAACGGGCCGCCGCGGCCGGCGGCAGCCGGCTGACGGACAACGGTATTCATCTCAACGCGGCGGGTTACCGGGTCGCGGCCGAGGCCCTGGAGGACGGGCTGTTCGGCGGCGGCGAGCCGGGCGCCTGGCGGACCAGTGCGGCGGTCGAGCCGCTGCGGCAGTCGATTCTCCGCAAGAACGAGTGGTTTTTCCACCGTGCGCGGCCGGCGAACATGGCGTATATTTTCGGATTCCGGAAACGGGAACAGGGGAACAACGCGGTCGAGGTGCTGAAGTTCGACGGATTCGTCGCCGACGAGGAGAAGCGCATCGCGCAGCTGCGGGGCTTGAAGGCCGGCGCCACCGTGCCCGAGATTCCGCGCCGCGTGGGCAACCTCGTGATGAAATCCACCCCGCAGCCGCATCCGCAGTTTAAGCTCGATGACGCGCTGGAGGTCACGTTGTGGGCAGAGAATCCGCGCCTGAACAAACCGATCCACATGAATTTCGATCCGCAGGGGCGGCTTTGGGTGGCGAGCTCCGAGGTGTATCCGCAAATCGAGCCCGGGCAGGCGCCGACGGACAAGATCATCGTGCTCGAAGACACGACGGGAGCGGGGCGCGCGGACAAGGCCACGGTGTTTGCCGAGGGTTTGCTGATTCCCACGGGTGTCGCCCCGGGCGACGGCGGGGTCTACGTTGCGCAGAGCACGGAGCTCCTGCACTTCAGCGACACCAACGGCGACGGCAAGGCGGACGTGCGGCGCATCGTGCAGAGCGGTTTCGGCACGGAGGACACGCACCACAATCTGCACTCGCTGCGCTGGGGTCCCGACGGGCGGCTGTATATGAACCAGTCGGTTTACACGCGGACGGACACGGAGACGCCGACGGGCATCGTGCGCCTGCGGGCGGGCGGAATTTTCCGGATGGATCCGCGCAACCAGGAGATGGAGGTGCTCTACCGGGGCTGGGTTAATTCCTGGGGTTTTCAATTCGATGAGTTCGGGCAGGCGTTTGCGACCGACGGAGCCGGTAGTTCCGGGGTGAGCTGGGCCGTGCCGGGTGCGACCTACCGCACGCTCGCGCCGGCGCGGCGTGAGTTGGAAAGCGTGAGTCCCGGAGCGTATCCGAAGTTTTCCGGCCTCGAAGTGATTCGGAGCGCGCATTTTCCGGACGACTGGCAGGGCGACATGATCACAGCGGACTTCCGGGCGCACCGCGTGGTGCGCTTCAAGCTTTCCAACCAAGGCTCCGCCTACGTCACGAAGGAAATGCCCGATGTGATGCGCACCACGGACAGCACGTTTCGTCCGCTCGACGCGAAGCTCGGGCCGGACGGAGCGCTGTATCTGGCCGATTGGAGCAATCCGATCATCCAGCACGGCGAGGTGGATTTCCGCGATACGCGCCGCGACAAGGAGCACGGCCGCATCTGGCGGATCGCCGCGAAGGGCCGGGCGGCGCTCGCGCGGACCGATTTCACGAAACTGGCCACGGTGGCGTTGCTCGACCGGCTGCTCTCGCCAAACAGCTACGATCAGGCGCAGGCCAAGCGGGTGCTGGTGGAGCGCGGGGCCGCGCGCGTGCAGGCGGAGTTGGCGACCTGGACGGCCCGGCAAACGACGCCGGCGGCGCGGTTGCAGGCCCTGTGGGCGCATCAGGCGCTCAACCTGCCGGTCGCCCCGCTCGTCGCGGAACTCGTCGCGACGGACGATGCGCGGATTCGCGCGGCGGCCGTGCGCGTGTTGCCGGTGGCCGATTCGCTGGCGCCGCTGACCAAGCTGGTGGCCGATGCGAATCCCCGGGTGCGGCTTGAGGCGGTGCGGGCGCTGGGGAAACTCGGGACGGCCCGGGCGGCGGAGCGGGCGTTGACGGTGCTGGACCGGCCGATGGATCCGTTTCTCGACTACGCGCTGTGGCTCACGATGAACGAGCTCGCGACGCCGTGGCTCGCGGCCGTGCGCTCGGGGGCGTGGAATTTTCAAGGCCGCGAGGCGCAGCTCGCGTTTGGACTCAAGGCGGTCGAGCCGACGCTGGCCGGCGGCGTGCTCGCGCAGTTGCTCACCGGGCGCACGCTGCCGCGGGACGGTTCCGGGCCGTGGATCGAGCTCATCGGCTCGGCGGGTGGCGCGCACGAGCAGCGGCAACTGTTCGAGGCTTTGCTCGCAAGCGGTTTTGACGAGGCGGCGGCGCCGCGCGTGCTGGCGGCGTTGGCCGATGCGTCGCGGTTGCGGGGCCTGAAGCCCGAGGGTGATTTGGCAAAGCTGGCGACGCTCGTGGAGTCGGCGTCGGCTCCGACCCGGGTGGCGGCCCTGCCGCTCGTGGGCGCGTGGAAACTGTCGGCGCTCACGCCCACCGTGGTGCGGCGCGCCGGCGATGGGGCGACCGGTGCGCTGGAGCGCGCGGCGGCGTTTGGGGCGTTGCGGGACTTGGGTGGCGCGACGGTGGTCGCGGAGCTGCAGAGGCTCGCGCGCACCGGGGCGACGCCAGTGATTCAACGCGAGGCGGTGGTGGCGCTCGCGGGCGTGGATCTCGCGGTGGCGATGCCGGACGTGCTGGCTGTGCTGGCGGCGACGACCGCCGAGGCGGAGGCGCAGGCGTTGTGGCGGGCGTTGCTCGCGGTGAAGGGTGCTGCCGCCCGTCTGACGGCGCAGCTGCCCAAGGCCACGTTGCCGGCGGCGGTGGCGAAAGCGGGATTACGGCCGGCGCGTGAAGGCGGGCAAAACCAGCCGCTGGTCCAGGCGCTGATCAAGAGCGCGGGGCTCACGTTGTCCGAGGCGCAGCTCACCCCGGAAGAATTGCAATCGCTCGCTCGCCAGGCGCTGGCGGTGGGCGATGCGGCACGCGGAGAGCGGATCTATCGCCGGCCGGAACTCGCTTGCATGGCGTGTCACGCGATCGGCGGAGCGGGCGGAAAAGTCGGCCCGGACATGACCAGCATCGGGGCGAGTGCGCCGACGGATTACCTCGTCGAGTCGCTGCTTTATCCCAGCGCGAAGATCAAAGAAGGTTACCATTCTGTGATTATCACGACGAAGGATCAGCAGGAGCTCAGCGGGATGATCACGAAAGAGACGGCGACGGAAATTATTTTGCGCAACGCGGCGAACCAAGAGGTGCCGGTGGCGGTGAAAAACGTCGCGAAGCGGACCAGCGCGGGGTCGTTGATGCCGGCCGGGTTGATCGACGGATTGCTGCCGGAGGAGCGGTTGGACTTGGTAAAGTTCCTCGCGCAACTGGGACGGCCCGGTGATTACGACGCGGCGAAGGGCGGCGTAGCGCGGGCGTGGAACCTTTATCTCGTCGTCAGCAAGAACCAGTCGATCGGCGTGGAGCGCGTGGTGCGCGGCGACGATACGCTCACGGATTGGGTGCCGGCGCTCTCACTCGTCAACGGGCTGCTGCCGGGCGAACTGATTACGACCACGTATCCGCAGCTGGTGAACTCGCGCGGCCTGTTTGCGGCGACGCGATTTGAGTCGGCGCGCGGCGGGAAGGTCACCCTCACGGTTGGGGGTGGAGTGAAAGACGCGTGGCTGAACGGCGTGCCGGTGAAGGCGGGCGCGCAGATCACGGCCGAGGCTCGAATCGGGGCGAACACGCTGGTGCTGCAGGTCGACGAGGCGCGGGTGCGTGAGGGACTGGTGGTGCGGTCGGGGGACGTTTCGTTTGTGAGCAATTGATCGAGCGACGGGCCGGTACGCGCGCGTTTGCGGCCAACGACCGCGCGTTTCCCGGCGGTCACGGGAGTTCGTAGACCTCGACCAACGCGACGCCCGTGGTCGCGTTGGCGCCGCGGACCTGAGCCGAATAGGTGCCGGCGGGCAGCGTGAGGATCAACACGGCGTCCTTGCTGCCGATCGGGAGGAAGAAGGCCCCGACGGTGGCCGCGGAACTTTGGAGCTCGGAGGTGCCGGGCCAGTTGTCGTTTTCGGCGATTTTTTCGGCGCCGCGATAAACTTCGAGCAGGGGATCGGCGAGGGCGCCGGTGACGCCGAACGAAGCGAGGGTGGGCCCGATGGCGCGGATCAGAAGCGTTTTGGGCGTGGTTCCGGCCAGAGCGAAACCGGCGATCAGAATGTCGCCCCCGGTGCCGACGCGCGTACGGGCGGAGAGATTGGTGAAGCGCAGCGAGAGGTCGGTGTAGGCGTCCGAGGCGTCGTAAATTTCGGCGAGCGCCACGCCGGTGCCGGCCCCGGCGACCTGGGCGGAGTAGCTGCCGGTGGCGAGCGATTGGATCAGCGCGGAGTCTTTGCTCGTCGGTCCCGACAGGGCAAAGGCGCCGACGCGCGAGCCGTAGAGCGAGACGGCCGCGTTGCCGGACCAGTCGTCGTTGGAAACGGTCAGCGTCGGTCCGCTGTAGAGATCGAGGCGGGGATCGGCGAGGGTGCCGGTGACGCCGAAGACCGCGAGGGTGGGGCCGACGGCGCGCAGGAGCAGGCGTTGCGGGGTCCCTTGGCCGCCGGCGAGAGTGAAGCCGACAATGAGGGTCTCGGAGCCGGTGCCGGCGAGGCTGCGGATCGCGAGGTTGAAGAGATGGCCGGCGGTGGAGACGGGGGCCACGAACAAGGTCGCGGGCGGGCTCGCGGCGGAACCGAAGGGATTTGTGACCGTCACCGTGTAGTTGCCGGCGTCGGACGCGGTCACGCGCGGCAGCGTGAGGGTCGCGGTCGGGTTGTTCGTCGCGACGGTGCCGGACGCGCCGGCGAGCGGGACCCCGTTGCGTGACCAGCGGTAGGTGGTGGGCGCGGTGCCCGTCACGGTGGCGGTGAACGTGGCCTCGAAACCGATGGCGGCGGTGGTGCTGGTGGGGGGCGAAGCGATGGCGGCCGGGGTGTTCGGGAGGGCGACGGCGAGGGTGGCGTCGGCGCTGGTGACGGAGCCGCCGGCGTTGCGCACGACGACGGAGTAGGCGCCGGCGTCGGTCAGTTGGACGTCGGTGAGCGTCAGGGTTTCGCTGACCGTGGCGACGCCGAGGGGGGTACCGTCTTTGCGCCATTGATAGGTGCGCGGCGTGGACCCGCTGGCGGCCACGGTGAACGAGACGCTTTGGCCGGTGCGGGTGCTGACGGGCGAAGGTTGGCGCGTGATGGTGGGAGCGACGGCGCGGGCGGTGACGGTGAGGTTCATCGCACTTGTGACGGAGCCGCGGCCGTTGGAGACGGTGACGGTCCACTGACCGGAGTGGGCGCCGGTGACATTGGCCAGGGTCCACTGGGCGGTGGTCGCGCTCTGCACGACGCCGTTGCGGGCCCACTGGTAGGCGAAAGGACCGGTGCCGGACGCGGCGACGGCAAAGTCGACGTTATCACCCTCGACGGGGAATTGGTCGGCGAGGGCCAGCAGGATGGCCGGGGCAAGGGGGGCCGAGGTGCCGGCGTTGGAGGCGTAGAGAAAGGCGGCGCCGTCGCGGTCGTCCGCCGTGAGCGCGTCGAGGTTGCCGGCGCGGCTGTTCATGATGGCGGAGACGGACTGGCCGGCGACGTCGGGGTGGTCGAGGCCGACGAGGTGGCCGAACTCGTGGAGGGCGGTGCGGGAAAATTCTGCGCTGTTCGCACCGGCGCGCAGCGGGCCGCGGTAGGAGTCCCAGCGAAAGCGGCTGTTGAAGAGGACGTCGCCCTCGATGCGGCGGCCGCCGAGGGTCCAGATGGTCGTGACCGCCAGGGTGTCGGCGCCGAAGGTCCGGCCGAAGATGGTGGAGGAAAACAGGACGTTATTGACGCGGTTGCCGTCGCCGACGCTGACGGAGGAATCGGGGACGGTCGTGAACTGGGAGCGCGCCATGGTTTGGTTCCATTCGGCCAGCATATCGGTGGCGGCAGTGTTCCAGGTCTTGCCGTCCGAGAGCGTCGTGCTGGCGCCGAGCTGGAGATGCATGACGATGTTGCCGTCGGGCCAGACGGGGCTGCCGGCGAGCGGCACGTAGGCGAGGAGCCGCGGGACGGCGGCGAGCGCCAGGCCCAGGGCGAGCGCGAGGACGTGCGCGGGCAGGGGGCGGGAGAAACAGCGCATGGTTCGATCCGGACGCGCCGTCACGGCGTGACGGCGCGGACCGCCTCCTGGCGGATCAGCGCGGAAAACGCCGCCGGGGTGAGGGGGGCGGCGCGCAGGGGCGCGAGCCGGGCCTCGAGGGCGGGGGACGCGAGCGGGAGCGCGATTTCGTCGGTGGACGCGAGGGGCGCGCCGTTGTCGCGCGCGACGAACTCGGCGCCGGTCGTGGGGTGACGCTGGATACGGTAGCGGCCGAACATCATGGCGACGAGCGGGCAGATCTGGCCGCCGGTTTGGTCGACAAAAAGGAGTTCGGTCTGGCCGACGGAAAAGCGGGGCATACCGACGACGTCCATCGTCAGTTCGCCGACGCTGCCGCCGAGAAATTCGAGGGTGACCGTGGCTGCGGCGGGCGCCTTGCCCTTCAGGACTTCCTGGACGCGGAAGGTGACGGACGTGAAGATCGCGCGGTTCTCGGCTTGGGTGACGAGTTCGGAGCGGATGGCGGTGACCTCCCCGCGGAAGATGGTGCCGGCGCGCGAGGTGAGCTGGGGAAAGGTGGGCGGCGTGACGGACGTGGCGCGGAGGGGCGCCGGGGCGAAGCCGAGTGCCAGCGCGAAGAAGAACAGGAGGGTGCGAGCCATGGCAGTGAGACGGCGGAAGGAAGCGAACCAGCCGGAGAACTCAAGCGGGGGGTGGAGCGACGGGGGTGCCGGCGAGAATCTTGTGACCGTCGTGCTGCCAGTGGTAGAGGAGCGGGGCTTTGGTGCGGTCGAGGTGCTTGAAGAGGGCGGGATCGGTGCGCTTGGGGAGTTCGAGTTCGGCGAGGCCGGAGGAATCACAGTTGAGGAGACGCGCGTAGGGCTTGAAATGTTCCGGGCGGCCGATGACGCGGGCGAGGTCGGCCGGCGGCGGGGGCGCGTCGCGGAGGCGGTCAAGGGCGAGGAAGGCGTAGGGGAGGCTGCGGAGGTCGATGCCGGCGCGCTGGCCGAATTTCACCCAGTCGGGGTTGGCGAAGATTTCCGCGGGCGGCGGGGCGAAGTGGTGGCACCAATCGCGGGTGTTGCCGGGGGCGAGGATGGGGCAGGCGTGCTGGTGGGTGCAGGGGGCGACGACGCGGAAGGAGGGGAGGAATGCTTCGCGGAGGGCGCCGAGGTGGCGGCTGACGGCGTGGGTGCCGGGTTCGACCCAGAGGACGGCCTCGGCGCGCGCGACGAGGGCGAGGAGCGAGGCGAGGGCGTCGGGCGGGAGTTCGTTGAGGACGTGGCTGATGAGGAGAAGCCCGATGGGTTCGGTGGACGCCAGAAGTCCGGGGGTGGCGGACGCGACGCGCAGAGCGGGAAACTCGGCCTGGGCGGCGGTGGCGGCGTAGTCGGTGGCGAGGGGCGAGTGATCCCACACCGTGAGGGCGTCGAAATTTTCCGCGCCGAAAAATGAAATCACGCGGCGGGCGGCGACGCCGCTGCCGCAGCCCCAGTCGAAGACGGAGCGGGTGGAGGGGGTGGGCCGCCAGGCGCGGAGACGGAGTTCGCGGAGCACGTGGTCCCATTTCCAGCCGATGCGCTCGCCGTAGGTGAAATCGTAGCTGGCGAGGTCGGAGGGCGTTTCCCAGTAAAGACCGGCGGCCGCGCCGGGCGTGCTGGAGAGGAATTTTTGGCGGAGGCGGTCGAGCGCGGGCCAGTCGAGGTCGGTCCAGGTCATGGGTGGCCCGCAAAGAGGCACAAAAAGGCCGGAAAAAGGAAGCCTGCGTTTGGGGACGGTGGAGGCGTCCCACGTGGCGGAGAAGGGCGGTCGGGGCCGACCGCATGATGGCCTGCCCGAGCGTGCGCTGGGCCTGGGCCCAGGGTGAAACGCGTGGGGGCGGGCGTAGGCGGCGGGGATGGCGGCGCGGCGCGCGCTGCGACCCTCGCGGGCGAACTCGGCCAGACGGGGCGCAACACGAGGGCTTCGCGGAAGCGGACGGGGGCTGGGCGGACCGAAGGAGGTGCGCACGCAAGGGGCGCACGTCCGCTTTATCCGCGAGGGGCGCACGTCCGCTCTAGCCGCGAGGGTCCGAGGCCGGTTTGCGCCGTGGTTGAGCCAGCGAGGGTGGCGCCGAGCGGTACGTGGCGGCCGCGCCCGGTTTTTTGGAGGGCCGCGGTGTTGGGGAGGGGCCGGAGCGCGAGCCACGCGTTCCACGGGCGTTGGAATTCGCCGCGGTGTGGGGCGGGGAGCCCGGCCGCGATTACGGGGTGTATTTGCCGAACGAGTGTTCGTTGGTGATCGCGATCAGCGCGGAGGCCGGATTGTGGACGCGGCGCCGCGTGCGACGGAGGGGGCGTGCGGGGGTTCGTCGCGGGCGAATTGCTTCCGGCGGGCCTGCGCCAACGGTTCGAACGAGCGGAGATATTGCCGGAGCGCGTCGCGCCGGGAGAGTCTGGCGTGCACGCAGCCCTCCGCGGCGGTGAGGTCGCGGCCGAAGTGAAGGGCGAGGTTCCGTGGAGGCGGAGGGCGGGGCGATGGCGCGCCTGGAGGAAATGGTTCGGGCGCGCGAGCTGGATGGGGCCGAGCGTGCGGTGGCTGTCGAACACCGGCGTCATACCACGGCGGTTGGGTGCTGGACTTGGTCGGGCGCTGGTCGGCAGGCTGCGGGTCGGCGACCAGCGCCGGCCCTGCCCTGATGGCGAGAGGGTCAAGCGGATCGGAGGGGCCCAGCGAAGGTGCAGGACCGCACCGCGGGTGGAACGGGTCCGCAAACGGAACCGCCACGCGGGCGCAGCCATGGGCTTTCGATGGGCCGGTGGCCCGTGCGGGCCGCGCAGAACGCGGGCAGCTCAGGCGTCGAGCGGGAAACCGAGGTGCTGGGCGAGACGTTGGGTGCGGATGCCGTAGAAGGCGGCGAAGGCGCGGATGCGCTGGGCGGTGGCGTCGTCGGGTGTGCCGGGCGGGCGCGTGCGGATCGCGGAAATCATGAGGTTCTTCGCGGTGTGTTCGGTGGAGACGAACTCGAAGACTTTCGTTTTGTAGCCGGCCCATTCGAGGAGTTGGGCGCGGAGGGCATCGGTGACGAACTCGGACTGGCGTTCCTGGAAGATGCCGTGGCGCAGGGCGTCGGCGAGGACGGGGGGCGCGGAGAGTTGCGGGCGGAGTTCCTTTTGACAGCAGGGCGAGACGACGAGGAGGCGGGCGCCGGCGGCGAGACCGCGGGCGAGGGCGTCGTCGGTGGCGGTGTCGCAGGCGTGGAGGGCGATGAGAAGGTCGCAGGCGTCGAGGGGCGTTTCCGTAATGGCGCCGGCGCGGAAGGCGAGGCGATGGGCGAGACCGTGCTGCGCGGCGACGCGGTTGCAGAGGGCGACGAGTTCGGGGCGGGCGTCGACGCCGGTGACATGGGCGCGTTCGGCGAGGAGGGCGGCGACGGCGAAGGTGAGGTAGCCCTTGCCGCTGCCCATGTCGACGACGCGGAGAGGCGGGCGCTCAGAGGCGGGCGCCGGGATCGGAGAGCCGGAATCCTGCGACGGGGATTCGGAGGAAAGCGCGGCCCCGGCGGGGAAGGCTTCGGTGACGAGGTGAGAGAGGAGTTCGGCGAATTTTTGGATCTGGCGGAATTTGTCGGCCATGCCGTCGCGGGGCTGTCCTCGGTTATTGGTGACGCCGAGGGAATCGAGCCACGGGGCATCGGCGGGGATGAGGTGGTGCTTGGGGGCGTTGTGGGCGGGCGGGGGCAGTGGGGCGGACGCGCCGGAGGCGGGGAGCGGGTTCGCTTTCACGCGGAGGCGCGCGGTGCCGTCGAGTTGAGTTTCGAACTGGGCGGTGTGCGTGACGGTGAACAGGTGGGCGTCGAGGAAGTCGCGACCCAGGGCGGCCTCGACGAGGGCGAGGGCCTCGGCGGGCGAATGGTTTTTCGTGACGTCGCGCGTGGCGTGGCGCCAGACGAAGGTGAGGCTCGGGCCGGTTTTGAGGGCGACGGGGCGGACGAAGACGTTTTGGAGCGTGGGGTCGGTGCGCGCGAGGGCGGGCGCGGGTTTGCCGAGGGTGAGTTTGACGAGCGTGCCGTCGGTGAGGGCGGAGCGCAGGAGAGGGAGGAAGCGGTCGAGGGCGGTCGGTTGGGACATGGAAAGGTGGGCCGCGACAGGGCGGCAATGGGCAGCGTGGACGACCGGCCGGCGAAGGCGAGCTATGCGCGAAACACGGGAAACGGCGGACTATTTCAGCGAGGACGGCGGGAGATAGAAATCGAGCGGGGTGCGGCGCCAGACTTGACCGGTGGCGGCGCGCTGGGCGGGGTCGGTGAAATGGTATTCGTAGCGGACGACGCGGAGGTGGCGGGGCGGTTTGGCCGGGAAGGGATTGCGCGCGAGGAGCGCGAGGACCTCGGGGGTGCCGCGGAGGAGGTGTTCGCCGAGCGACAGGACCCAGCGGTTCTGCGTGGGTGAGCCGAGCGCGGCGAACCAGAGTTGCCAATCGAGCCGCGGTTGGTGCGGGGCGACCCAGGAGGGGGCGCGGGCGAGGTCGCCGGGCTTGTGCGGAAACTCGTAGGCCAACCACGTGCGGCTGTCGTCGCTGCCCTCGAAAATGAGTTCGGCGCGCGGATTGGTCATCACGGCGAAGAGGCCGTAGCGGTTGAAGGAACGGTAGGGGGCGAGGGCGGTGGCGAGGGGGGTGAGGCCGGGGATCGGGCCGAGTCCGCGGAGGAGAGCGGGGAGCGTGTCGAGGGTGGTGTAGAGCAGGACGAACGTGGCGAAGAGGCGGACGGACCAGAGGTGCCAACGCGACGGTTCGGCCGACAGCGGCGGCGCGGTGGAGGCGGAGCAAGGGTCGCGGATTGCGTGATCCGAGACCAGAGGGCGCCGGAAAAGTTTGTCACGTATTACGTGACAAAGGTGTCGGAGACGGAGGAGGGGGGCGAGGGCGGCGGCGTCGAGGCAGAGGAGGCAGAGGGCGGCGGTGAGGACGTTGAAATAGGTGTAGTTGCCGGTGAGAGCGATGAGGAGCATGAGCGTCATCGTGAGGAGGGCCGCGCGGTGGCGGAGGGCGCGGGGCGCGAAGAAGAAAAACGGCACGATGAGCTCGACGGTGAACATGGCGGCGCAGGCGGCGCGGTGGAGCCAGGCGGGGAGCTGGTGCGCGTAATACGCGAGCGGTGTGGGCAGGGGTTGGGTTTCGTAGTGAAACGTGAGAGCGGTGAGGTCGCGCCATGAGAGATCGCCGCTGAGGAGTTTGACGGCACCGGAGAGCAGCATCAGGCGGAAGAGCAGCCAGACCAGGAGCAAGCGGGCGAGACGGGGCGGTTCGTGCAACGGAGTGCGCCAGAGCGGCAGGAGGCGCCAGGGCGCGAGAAATACGGCGAGGAGGGTGGTTTCGAGGAGGAGCGCGTCCCACTGGAAGTTGAAAAAAATCTGGCCGGCGCCACAGAGGGAGAGGTAACAGGCCCAGAGCCCGAGGAGGGCGGGGGCGGGGGCGATGCCGGCGAAGAGGAGGAGCGCGAGCGCGACGCCGGCGGCGCAGAGGGCGGTGAGCGCGGTGGGGCCGGCGCCGATGAACCAGCAGAGAGAGGGGAGTTGGTCGCGGGCTTCGGCGGGGCCGAGTTGGCGGAGGACGGCGTCGAAGAACGGCTGCGCCGGAAGCAGGCCGTGCGGACCGATCAGGCCGGCGAGTTGGGTCCACGCGGACGCAAATGCGACGAGGTGGACGACGGCGAGGAGGCGGAGGAAGAGCGACGCCGAGAGGGCAAAACGGGCCGGGACGGGGGTCATCGGATTATGGCCGCGAACAACTCAGCCGCCACGAGGCCGAACCGGCGTCGGAGAGACCGCGGCCCGCCTCGCGGAGCGATCACGGGAGGAACTCGGTCGTGAAGGCGGTGGCGGGGGTGAGTTTGCCCTTGGGGAGGAGACCGAGGGCTTCGAGCTGGGCGATCTGGGTGGCGTAGCGGGCGGCGTCGAGCCGGCCGATATTTTTCGGACCGCCGGCGGGGTCGCGGCCGGTGACGAGTTTTTCGTCGATGATCGCCTGGCGCGAGAAAGCGAGGAACGCGTCGGTGTTGGGGGCGTGGGCCTTTTTCAGGGCGGTGTGCGCGGGGGTCGGATCGCCGGTGAGGTAGTCGTGCCAGCCGCGCAGGTAGGCGCGGGTGAAAGCGCGGAGTTCGGCGGGGCGTTCGCGGGCGAATTTTTTGTTGGTGATCAGCACGGCGTAGGCGCGGAAGCCGGCGTCCCAGGTGGAGAGGAAGCGCGGGGCTTTGCCGCCGGCCTCGGTGATGTGGTGGGGTTCGGCGATGAAGTAGCCCTGCTGGAGAGCCTGCTTGTTGCCGAGGAAGGCGGTGACGGAGAAATTCTGCGGGACCACGTTGAACTTCAGCCGGTATTTTTCCTGGAGAAACTGGAGAAAGGGCCAGCCGGGGCGGGCGATGATGGTCTGGCCGTTGAGGTCGGCAAAGGTGCGCACCGGGCTGTCGGCGTGGACGAGAATGCCGGAGGGATCGTCTTGGAAGACGGCGGCGAATTGCACGAACGGGAGGCCCTCGGCCTGTTGGAGCAGTGTGGTGGTGGAGTCAGCCTGGGCGATGTCGACCTTGCCGGTGGCGACGCTGGGCAAGACCTGCGCGCCGGGGCCGCCGGGGAGCAGTGTGACGTCGAGGCCCTCGGCGCGAAAGAAGCCGCGGGCGAGGGCTTGGTAGAGTCCACCGTGTTCGGGCTCGGGGACCCAGTCGAGTTGGACGGAGATTTTGGTGAGGGGCGCGGTGGCGGCGGTGACGGTGAGGGTGAGTGCGAAGAGCGGAACGGCGAGCGCGGGAAGCAGCCGGCGGAGGACGGTGGCGAGCGGACGGCGGGTGAGGTGCATGGGAGATTTTGGTGGAGAGCGAAGCGGGGCCGGGGAGGGCGGGGCGGAGACGCGGCCCTGCTTTTTATTGGTCGGTCGTTTCGTAGGAATCGTGCCACTTGTGGAGGGCGAGCCAGCTGAGGGAGAGGACGCCGGCGGTGAAGATGAAGCCGAGGACGCAGGTGGTGGCGGCGGTGGCGAAGAGCGCGGCGTATTTGGCCTGGCTGGAATAGATGATGGCTTGAAAGCCGAGGCCGCCGCCGTCGCCGGCGGAACTGCCGGCGGTGTAGTCGCCGACGAGGGCGCCGATGGGGGCGAGCGTGGCCGAAATGCGGAGCCCGGTGAAAAAATAAGGGAGCGCGGCGGGAACGCGGAGATGGAGGAGTTGCTGAAGGCGGCTGGTGCGCCACATGGCGAAGAGTTCGACGAGGTTGCGGTCGGTGGAGACGAGGCCCTGAGTGGTGTTTACGACGAGCGGGAAAAAGCAGATGAGAAACGTGATGATCGTGACGCTCTTGAGGCCGGCGCCGACCCAGATGACGAGGATGGGGGCGAAGACGATCACGGGGGTCATCTGCAAGATCATCAGGTAGGGGTAAAGGCCGATGCGCACGAGGGGCGAGAGGGAGAGGGCAAGGGCGAAGACGAAGCTGACGGCGACGGCGAGGGCGAAGCCGAGGAGGGCGCCCTCGGTGGTGTTGAGGGCGGCGCGCGCGAGGGCATCGGCGTTGGTGCGGAAGGCCTCGAGGATCGCGACGGGAGTGGGGAGGAGGAAGCGCAGGTCCTCCGCGAGGAGCGCGTGGACACCGTACCACAGCGCGAGGACGAGGGCGCCGGTGGCCGCGGGCAGGAAAATGGATTGGAGGCGACGGGACATGCGCGGTCAGACGGTGACGGTCTCGACGGAGCGGAGAATCCGGGAGACGTCGGCGACGAGGTCGTGGTAGGGGCGGGAGAGGCGGGTTTCCTCGGTGCGTGGATAAGGGAAGGGGACGGGGATTTCGGTGTGAACGTGTCCGGGGTTGGCCGACATCACGCAAATGCGGTTGGACAGAAACACGGCTTCGGCGACGGAGTGGGTGACGAAAAAGGCGGTCCACGCGTGGCGTTCGCGGATGGCGAGGAGTTCCTCGTTGAGGTGCTCGCGGGTCATTTCGTCGAGGGCGCCGAAGGGTTCGTCGAGGAGGAGGATTTTGGGGGAGAGGGCGAGGGCGCGGGCGATGGACACGCGCATTTTCTGGCCGCCGGAAAGCTGGCGCGGATACGCGTCGGCTTTTTCGGGGAGGCGGACGAGCTCGAGGACGCGGCGGCGGGTGGCGGAGCGTTCGGGGGGCGCAATGCCGCGCAGGGAGAGCGGGAGTTCGATATTGGCGGCGACCGTCAACCACGGCAGGAGGGTCGCCTCCTGGAAGACGAACGCGAGGTCGGCGGCGGCGGCGTCCGGCGAACGACCGTCGACGGCGAGGGAGCCGGAGGTGAGCGGGGTGAGGCCGGCGATGAGGCGGAGCAACGTGGATTTGCCGCAGCCGCTGGGGCCGATGAGCGAAACGAAATCACCGGGCTGCGCGGCGAAGCTGACGCGGTCGAGCACGAGCGGGCCGTCGCCGAAGCGTTTGAGGACCTCCTGAAGTTCGACGATGGGCGGCGGCACGGGCATGGATGGGGCGCCAACGTGGAGGGACGTGGCGCGCGGAGCAAGTGCCGGAGGCAAGATCACGGAGGGGCGGCGAAGGGAGCGGATACGCGCCGGGTGAGGCGCGGCTACCTGGCAACGTCCGCAAGGAAAAAACGGAAATCCACGGGCGGGTACGACCGTACCACGCCGATTCGGAGGTCCGGAAAACAACGAACGTTGGTCGCACTTGGGCGGGGGCGGCGGCGGGCGGTAAGCAGGCTTGGCGGCGGTGCGCGTGGGTTGGGCGAACTGCGGCGCGGGCGAGACGCTCATCCGGACCCTTCACACGGAAGGTGAGCAAACCTGGTTTACAGAGCAGAGAGCGGGCAGGGGGTTTGGCTTCGTGACCGCGGTGCGGAACTCGATGCGGTCTGTGAAAAAAAATACGCCGGACAGCGTGCGCAATGCGGGCTACGGGAGGGCGGCCTGAAAAATGCGGACGACGTGAGCGGGGGGGGAGGGCGACTTGGCGGGATCGAACTGGTCCCAGCCGGCGTTGGCGATGAAGGTGGGGCGGCCGTTGACGAGCGTGACGAGAGCGAGGTCGTCCAAGTGCGGAAGGGCGGCGGCGAGAACGGTGACGCCGGTCACGGTGGTGAGGTCGGGGGAGAGGGTGATGCGGACGAGGCGTTGGGGAGACACGCCGTTTTGCACGGCGAAAAGGCCGTCGGGGGCCGGAGCGAGGCCGTCGAGGCCGAGCAGTGTGGCGTGGGGGGGCGGGGCGAGGGCGCGCACGACTGGGGCGGATTCGGAGAGGTCGATGGCGAAGAGGCCGTTGGCGTAGTCGGCGACCAGGAGGGTGCGGTGGGTGAGGACGAGGCCTTGGAGGGAAACGAAGCCGGGATACTCGACGAGTTTGTCCATTTCCTCGGCGCCGGGAAGGTAGCGCCAGATGATGGGCGCACTGCTGTCGGTGGCGTAAATCGTGCCGTCGGGGGCGACGAGGAGATCGCCGAGCACGTGATCGCGGCCGTCGGAGGGGACGTCGACGACGCGGCGGAGTTCGCCGGTGACGAGGCTGAAGGCGGCGAGGGCGGCGCGGCCTTTCTGGTCCTTGGTGAAACCGCTCATCTCGGGGACGGCGGAGGTGGCGGCCCAGAGCGTCTGGCGGCTTTCGTCGAGGGCGAGGCCGAAGACGCCGAGGAGTTCTTCGTCCTCGGCGCTGTAGCGGGTGACGCGGCCGTCGCGGTCGCGGCGCCAGATGCAACGATGGTGGACATCGCCGAGGAAGAGGTCGCCGGTGCGGTCGCGAAAGGCGAGGCCCTCGATGAGGCCGGTGCGGCCCGGGAGAGCGACGAGCAGTTCGGCCTGGCCCTGCGGCTCGCGGTTGATCGCGAGGGCGCTGCGGATGGCGTGGAAGGCGGGGGTGCCCTGGAGGGAGGCGAAGTCGGGATCGCGTTCCACGGCCGTCGCGACGCCGAGGGCGGTGAGACGGCGCAAGGTGGCGAGGGCCTCGTCGGGTCGGTCGGTGAGGGCCTGCGTGGCAGCGAGGTGGTGCAGGTAACGCGGGGAATCGGGGCGCAGGGCGAGGGCCGCGGCATAGGCGTCGCGGGCGGCGGCGAAGTCTTTGCGTTGGTAGGCGGCCTCGGCCGAGCGGCGGAGGGCGGGGTGCGAGGGTGAGTCGGCGGCGGGTTGGGCGAAGGAGGCGGGGAGGAGGAGCGACGCGGACAGGAGGAGCAAACAGGCGGGGCGCATGGGAGGAAAAGGTGGCGCGTTGCCGGTCGGGCGCAGCAAGATTGTGGGGGCGCAAAAAAG
>JBIKOK010000413.1:0-2925 GCA_044358025.1 Opitutaceae bacterium | reverse complement strand
GCGGCGAGTTTCAGCGGGTCGGTGATGTTGTTGGCGATCGCGAGATCGCGCTGACGCACACCGTATTTCTGGGCAATGGTGCCGAGCGTTTCGCCCGATTTCACCGTGTGCTTCATGGTCGTGCCCGCCGGTTTCGCGGCGGCGGCGGGCGCCGCGGCCGTTCCGACCGCGCCGCCCGTGGTCGGAACAGGGGCAGCCGCGAGGGATTTGCCGGGAATGATCAGTTTCTGGCCGGGCTGCAGGGCGGCGTTGCTCTTGAGATTGTTCGCCACCGCGAGGTCCTGGTAGCTCAGCTTGTTCTTGTTCGCGATGCTCCACAGGCTGTCGCCCGACTTGACCGTGTAGGTGGTCATCGGCGTCACGTCCTTCACCGGTTCGGCGAGGAGCGTCGAGGCGGCGGGCGTGTTGGGCCGGGTGGGCGTGAAGCGCACGCCACCGCTCGCCGCCGCGGCGGCCGGGGCGTCGGGGTTGAAGTCCGGGGGCGGAGTGGCGGCGACCGAAAGGTTCGGCACGCTGATGGCGGGCGCAGGTTCGGACTTGGCCACGGTGTCCGTCGGAGCCGGCGCGGGCCTGGTGGACGAACTGCAGCCCGGATTCGCAAAAATGAGGACGAGGGCGAACACGTGGATGCCCACGACGATGCCGAAAATTTTGAGGATTTTCATAGGAGGATTATTCGCTGTTTTCTGTAGATTTGTGAGCGTGATAGCTACTTCAAACTGGCGGCCGCCGCACCGGGAATCGGTGTCGGGCGGCCCGGTGGTCGGGCGGGTTCATGGCTCAGCGGAGTTTCAGCGTGCCGAGGCCGGCGAGCGCGCAGATGAGCGACAGGACCCAAAAGCGGAGGACCACCTTCGTCTCGGGCCAGCCCTGTTTTTGAAAATGGTGGTGGATCGGCGCCATCAGGAAAAACCGCCGCCCCTCCCCGGTCGGGCTGCGGCGTTTCGTGTATTTGAACACCCCGACCTGGATGATGACCGACACCGCTTCCCAGACGAACACGCCGCCGACGATCACGAGCGTGAGCGGCTGCTGCACCATGAAGGCCATGATGCCGATCAGGCCGCCGAGCGCGAGCGAGCCGGTGTCGCCCATGAAGAGTTCCGCCGGGTACGAGTTATACCACAGAAACGCGAGGCCTGCGCCGACGAGGGCGCCGCACACGACGGTGAGTTCGCCCGCGCCCGCCACGTAAGGCACCAGCAAATACTCCGAGAGGATCACGTTGCCCGCGATGTACGCGAGAATGCCGTAGACGAGCGTGACGGAAATGGTGCAACCGATCGCGAGGCCGTCGAGCCCGTCGGTCAGGTTGATCGCGTTGCTGAAACCGACGAGCCAGAGATAGATGAAAATGAACAGCGCGGGCAGTCCGATCAGCCCGGAAAACGTGAGCACCGGATGCTTCACAAACGGCACCCACAATTCGCGGATTTTGTCCGTGCTCGCCGGATGCCAGAGCAACACGGCCAGCGCGATGATGGTGACCAGCGTCTGCCAGAAAATTTTCTCCCGGGACGAGATGCCGTGGCGGTTTTTGTGCACCACTTTGAGCCAGTCGTCGCGGAAGCCCACCGCGGTCAGCGCCGTGTAGACGAAGAGCGCGACAAAGACCCAGATTTTCGGCGCCGCCCAGAGAAACGAGCTGCAAAACACCGCTGCAAAAATCAGGAGCCCGCCCATCGTCGGCGTGTTCTTCTTGTCGAAACGCTTGGCGAGGTCGCCCGTGCGGTCGTCGTCATAGGTCTGGCCAAACTTCAGTTGGCGCAGCTTCGCAATCAGCCAGGGGCCGATCAGAAAACCGATCATCGCCGCCGTCACGGCGGCGCCCACGGTGCGAAACGTCTGCGAGCGGAACACGCGCAGCGGGCCGAAAAAACTTTCGTAGTCTGCGAGGTAGCTCAACATGGCAAGGGGAGCGAAGTTTGGCCCTCGAGGACCGTTTCGAGACGGTAGCGGCGGCTGCCTTTCAGAAAGACCGGCCCGCGCCAGCCCGCGAGACACGCGGCGACCGGCTCCAGCGACGAGACCATCTGGATTTGTTGCGTGAAATCGTTTTGGTCGAGCACGCCCGCGCAGACTTCATGGGCAAAGGTCCCGACGACAAACAGACGGTCGCACTCCCGGAGGGGCAGCCGGCGGCCGAGTTGGCGATGGTGGGCCGGCGCGTCCGGGCCAAGTTCCTCCATGCATCCGATCACGTAGAGCCGCGGTTCGTCCGCCGGCGCGATGGCCGCGAACGTCGCGAGCGCGTCCGCCATCGAGGCGGGATTCGCGTTGTAACAGTCGAGATAGAGGAGCCGACCGTCCTCGCGACGGATCTCGCCGCGCAGCTTCGCGGGCTGCCAGCCGGCGAGCCGGGCCTGGATGGTCTCGCGCGGCACCCCGAGCCAGAGCGCGGCGCAGAGCGCGAGCGCGGCGTTTTGCGCCATGCCGTCGGTGACGCGCCGCAACGTGAACACGAGCGGTGGCGGCGAACCATAGGCCAGCGCGATCGCCGTCGAGTCGCCGCGTTGCGTGACGGCGAAATACACCGTGTCCTTCGGCGGCTCGGCCGGGCGGATTACGGCGGCCGGCTCGACGACCATCGTGCGCACGCCAAGTTCGTGGAAGGCGGCGAACTCGGCCGCCTGCTTCGGGAAAATCGCCACGCCGGCCGCGCGCGTCGCCGCGGGAAGAACCGCTTTTTCGCGCGCCACGCCGTCGACCCCGCCGAGCGCCTGGGTGTGCGCGGGGGCGACGAGCGTGATCAGCGAAACGTCGGGCCCGATCATGTCCGCCAGCGGGCGCATCTCGCCCGGCGCACTGATGCCGGCCTCAATCACCGCAAACGCATGCGTCGCCGGGTCGAGCCGCGTGAGCGTGAGCGGCACTCCGAGGTGGTTGTTGAGATTGCCCTCGGTCGCGAGGACCCCGCCCGCGTCG
>JBIKOK010000054.1:0-33621 GCA_044358025.1 Opitutaceae bacterium | reverse complement strand
CGGTGCCCGGGCCGACATTGACGCCGCCGGAAGCCCACGCGGCGGAATCGAAGATGATCACGTTGTCGGAAAAAATCCCGTTGCGGCAGGCGATGAAATCGGGCGCGCGATTCTCCTGCAAAATGCGCAGCGCCCAGCGGCCAGGCCGCCCGATCGTGTTGAAGCGCACGACGGCACCGTCGACGCCGACGAAGGCCATCGTCGCCACGCCGCCGACAAACGTATTGCCCTCGACGCGGATCGCACGCGCTTCGGCGTAAGTGCCCGGCGCCGCGCCCGCCTCGAGTGGCGGACGGAAAAACGGTCGGCCGGTGCTGCCGCCGATATTCACCGCGCGACCGCCGGCGTGCTCGAAGCGGTTGCGCAGAATCGCGATATCACTCGTGCCACCTTTGCACTGCACGCCGGTGCAGTTGGGTGGCTCGGGTTCACGGTGGCGGATAACGCAGTCGATCACGACGCCCCGATGGCAACCGACCATGTCGATCGCGGAGCCACCGCCCGTGCCCCAGCGCTCGATGGTGCAGCCCTCGACGCGAAAATCGCGGAGGCCGGAGAGCTTGATGCCGTCTTGATTGCCGGTCGTGCCGACGTCACGTGCGATGAGTCCGCGCAGGACGACGTGGTGCGCACCGGCGTCTCCGTCGGCGAAGCTCCCGCCGTCGTCGATGTTTAGGCCGTTGTCGGAGAGTTTTTCGAAGACGAGTCCGTGCAATTCGAGGTGCGCCGGATTGGAGAGCTGCAGGCCGGTCTTGGCATTTGAGAAAACGGGCGGGTTCTGCGGATCGGCGGCGGCGATCACGACCGGCCGGCCGGGTTCGCCGCGGAGATTCGTGCGCTGAAATCCGCCGCCATAGGCCCCGCCGGCGAGCAGGAGACGCGTGCCGGGCTTCGCCCCGGCGAGCGCGGCGCGGAATTCGGCGGCATCGCGCACGCGGATAGCGGTGAGCTCGGCAGCGCGGGCAACGACAGCGGCGAGCAGAGCGGCACAGAGCAGAAGGAATTTCATGGGAAGAAGAGGTCGGGGGAGCGCACGGCGCGAATCCGCGGGCAGGGAGGAAAACGATGAAGCCGGGCTTGTGCGGGAGCGACAAATGGAAACCTTCCTCGCGACATGCCGCGCCGCGCCAACCCGCTCCGTTTCCCCGTGCCCCGCGGCGCGGCGCGATTTTTTCTCGCGCTGAATCTCGCGATGGCGGTCGTGTTGGGCGGTTGGTTTGTGGCGCAACCGTCGTCGCGCCAACGCGAGGTGCGGCGGCTGGTGGAGAATACGTTTGAGCGCGACAAACGCGTCACCGCCCTCGATGTCGCGTGGGACATTTGGCACCTCTACTACGCCGACAGCGCGACGGGGCGCATCGCCAGCGGCGACAAAACACTTGTCTACGGCGGTGCACCGCGCCCGGGGCCCGGCGCCAACGCGCCGAGTTTCCGGATCCTGACGAACCAGGGTTATGCCGTCGGCTACAGCGATGCCCTCGGCAATCCTGTCTGGGCCGCCTACCACGTGCGCGATCTGGCCCGTCTGCCAACCCCGGCAGCGCGCCCCGACAAATTCGAAACGGACCGGCGGACGGCCGCGCGCGTGGCGCCCGGGGACTACACGGCCAGCGGCTACGACCGCGGGCACCTGGCGCCGAACTACGCCATCGCGACCCGCTACGGCACGGCGGCGCAGCGCGAGACGTTTCTGATGTCGAACATCACGCCCCAGCTCCACGCGCTCAACGCCGGACTCTGGCAGGAACTGGAACAGAAGATCGCGACGAGTTATCCGGCGCGCTACGCCGAGGTGTGGGTGCTCACGGGCCCGGTGTTCGGCGCGACACCAAAAAAACTCCGCGGCGGGGTGGCGGTACCGGAAGCTTTTTTCCTGATCGTGATCGACGAAAACGAAGGGAAGCTGCGCACGCTGGCGTTCATCGTGCCGCAGGAGGCGCCGCCCGGCGCGGCGCCGGAACGTTATCTGACGCGTATCGACGAAATCCAACGCCGCACCGGCCTGGATTTCCTTGGCGAACTGGACGATGCGGCGGAAAGTCAGGTCGAGGCCCAACGGGCGGCCCGGCTGTGGTGAGTGATCGGCAAAGTCGGGCGGACTTCAGTCCGCTTCCGGTTCGCACGCGGCGCCGCGAAAAAGGCGGACTGAAGTCCGCCCTACTTGAAGCCATCGACGCCCCTACCGGGCCACATTCACCACCGGCTGCGTCCAAGCGCACTCCGCCTCGCCGGTCACACCCGGGTTGATCTTCACCTCCGAGGAAACAATTTTCGCCCGCACGTAAATCTCGTCGCCCTTGAGCGTGTAGCTGGCTTTGGCGCCGGTCACTTCGGCGAGCACAGCGCCCACGTCTTTGCTGTAGCGACGGTGCGGCAGCGTCTTTCGCGGGGTCTTTTCGCTCTCGGGCGCGGGGATGAGTTGGCTCGTCGGATCGTAGCCGCGGCGCGTCCCGATGAATTGCGTCGTGTAGGTCACGCCGGGTTCGGTCTGAATTTCAACGGAGAGGCTCTTTTCGGTGCGCGTCACGTCGGCGAGCACGATACCGGAGCTGGCGTAGAAATCGCCGGCCTCCATCGCGAGGACGATGGACTCGGGCGTGAGATGGCGGGCGCGGACCATCACCCAGCCGCGCAACGGATTGCTCTTGCCGAGGATGATCTGGTGGTAGTGGTGCGAATCGTCGGTGCCGATGCCATACATCACGTCGAGCTTCAGCTCGGCGAGGCGGCGCGTGAGGATCACGTCCCACATCTGGTCGGTGCTGAGGCGCGTGGCGTCGCCCTCGTTGTGCACCGTCGGGTGGCCGTTGTAGACCTCGAAGAATTTTTCGCCGTGCACCTGCATCAGCTCTTCGGCGGTGACGCCCCAGACGAAATTCGGGTGATTGAGGTGGAGAAACATCGGCTGGCCGGTGGCGGCGCGCTGCGCGAGCACGGCGTCGACGGACCGCTGCATGATCTCGACGGCGTTGTCGGCGACGACGGGCGCGACGAGCGTGCGCGGATTGATCAGGTTCATGTGCACGGGACCGCCCATCTCGGGCGTCGTGGCGGTCTTCGGCCGCTTCCAACTCGACGTAACCTCCATGCCCGGGATCATGAGGAAACGTCCCGGTTCTTCGAGGAGCACGCGGTATTCGGAAAGCGGTTTCAGGCGGACCTCCTTTTTCCCCTCGGTCTCGCGGCGCTCGACCCAAGCGGCGCCGAAGCGGGCGACATAGCTATCCATGACCGCACCGCCGCCGCGCTGCACGACCGCGCCTTTGGCGACGGCGGGCGCCTTCAATTCAAACCACCGCTGGCCCTCTTCGAGGACGTTATGGTCCGACATCGCAAGGAAGTGGTAACCTTCGCGCTTGAACCGGTCGGCGATCATCTCGGGATAATCGTCGCCATCGCTCCACAGCGAGTGCGTGTGCAGGTTGCCCTTGAACCAGCGCGGGGCCGGATCGGCGGCCGGGGCAGCGGCGTGGGCGACGGTGAAGGAGCCGGCCAACGCGATGGCGGCGGCGGTGAGGACAGCGAAAAGAGGAAGGCGTGAGGTCATGGTGAAAATAAAAAGGGCCGGTCAGCGACCGGCCCGAATTGCTCAGAACGAGCCCTTGATGCCGGCCGTCCAGAGCGAGCCGCCGTAGTCGTCGCGTTGGCGGAATTTTGCGTAGGCCGGCGTGTTCGGCCCGTAGATTTTGGTGTCCTCCGTGGCGCCGCCGATATTGCGCATGGCGAAGAAAATCCCGAGGCTGGGCCGCAGGTAATATTCGCCGGTCACGTCGATATAGAGGCGCTTCGGGCGGTAGTTGTAGGTGCCCGGTTCGATGCCGTTGGTCGCGGTGCTCGCGACGATGCCGCGGCGCTGGATACCGCGATAGTTTTCATTGATGCGGAGGTTCCATTTCGGGCGGTTGAGGCTCACGCCCCAGTTCATCACGAAGGGATTCATGTCCTGCATGTTGTCGGTTCCTTTCGCGCGCTGAGAGCTGAAATTGGCAAAGACTTGGACGCCGCGCGCCCACTTGGGGAGGAACGTGAGGGACTGCTTGTAGTCGATTTCGAAACCGTGCTGGCGGATATTTTCCGGATCGTTGAACTGCGTGACCACCTGAATGCCGCCATATTCGGTTTCATCGAGTCCGTAGGTTTCGAGAAATTGCGCGGAGACGGGGCTGGTGACGTTGACGAAGAAGTTCGTGTAATCGCGGATGAAGCCGCTGACGGACAGCGTGCCGACGGTGCCGAAGTAATACTCGACGCGGGCCATATACGTCTCGGCCTGCCAGGCTTTGATCGAGGCGTTGTTAACCGTGATGCGCGAGTTGGGGTTGAGATTCTCGATGTCGGGCAGGAGGACGCCGCCCATGTATTGGTTGAAATCGGGACGGCCGACCGACTGCGAATACGAGGCGCGTGCAATGAGCCCCTCGCGAAGATCGTAGCTGGCGTTGATGCTCGGGAAGAAGCGCAGATATTCTTTTTTCACGGGGGTGCCGCGATCGAGCAGGACGCGCTGCCAGGCGGCGAGGCTGCCGGCGGGCTCGATCAATTGGATGACGTTGTTCACGCGGATCACGTCACCGTTGGCATCGCGCCGGTAGTTGCGCGTGGGGTCCTCGAGCGGGCCCGCGGCGTCGATGTTGGTCTGCTCAACGCGCACGCCGCCGGTGAGGCGCAGGCGGTTTTGCAGCAGGGTGAGGTCGCCGCGGATGAAGGTGGCGGAGATGATCTCCTCGGCGCGTTTGGAGAAACGGGTGAGCGCCTGATACTCGGTTACCGCGTTGCGCGTCCAGTTGCGGGGGTTGGCGACGTAGTCATCCCAGACCTTGGTGTTGTCGACGTGCTGCTGCTTCGGCATGCCGAAATCGGGGATGCGCTCGGAGTAAGGGACGTCGAGGAAGCGGGCGGGGCTGTCGTCGTTGATGAGTCCGGCCGTGGTGGTCGGCGTGGTGCTCGCGCGGCCGTCCGGGCCAACGTAGGTGTAGGTTTCCAAGTTGCCGCCGGGGCCGCGAAGGTCGCGGATCTTGGTGCGGATATCGGCCCCGACTTTGACGGTCAGGGGATTGCCGAAGACGCGGAAATCGCGCCGGAGGTTATAGTAGGCTTGGCGCGTCGAGTCGTAGGTGCGCTGGCGGTTGCTGTTCGCGGAAACGAGCGAGTAGCTGTCGAGATTGGTGGGGTCGACGGGGCGACCGGTGGGGTCGGTGACGGTGATCTTGCCGGGGCGGAGGTAGAAGATGTCGTCGAAGGCGATGGTGACGTTGTTGCGCTGGATGTTCACGCCGTTGAAACGGCCTTTGTCGATGTCCTGGTAGTCGATGCGGGAGCTGCCGTAGGCCATGCCGGCGTCGGATTTCCAGATCGGGCCGTCGTGCAGCCAGCGCAGGGAAGGGGTGTAAGTGCGGCCGGGTCGGATACGGCCGCCGTTGCCGATGGTGAACTGGCCGGCGTTAATGGCTCCCGTGAGAGGAAAGGTGCTCAAAGCGCCCTGGGTACGCGTGGGCGACCAGTTGCCGGGCACCACCCGGTTAATGGTGAAGGTCTGCGTGCGAGTCGCGAAGTTTTCCTTCAACATGCCGTAGGAGAAACCGACCGTGATGCGGTCGTGCCGCGAGCCGAACGGACGCCAGTCCACCGTGGTCGCGAAGGATTCGCGGGTGGTGGTCTTCCCGCTGTCGCGCCAGGAAAAAGTGCCGAGGTAGGGGTTGTCGGGCGTGGTCTGGGGGAAGGCGCCGGGCGTGCCGTTTGCGGCATTGGCACTCGTCGCGGTCGCCACGCCACGCCATTGCATCGCGGTGTTGGACTGCGGGGTGTATTGGTCGGAGAAACCGCCGGAGACCGTGAAGCCGAAATTCTTGTTCACGGGGACGACAGCGGAGACATCGAACCCGGGATGAATTTTGTAGGATTTCTCGCCCCAGCTGGGACCGGGCGACTGGCGCAGGAACGCGCGCTCGGCGTCCTTCATCAGGAAGGCGACGCTGTAAGTGTAGATCGGTTTGTTGCGTTCAAAGGCGCTGCGCGGGACGAAATTCACGGAGCCGGCGAGGGCCGAGCCGGGGGTGTCCGGCACGGGCGAGCGGTTCACCTCGATGCGCGCGACGCTGTTGATGGAAACCTGGTCGAGCTCGACTTGCCGCCCGGTGCCGGCGCCCGCGGCGCTCGCCATGTCGAATCCGCCCATCGAGATCGGGACGTTGCCGGCCGGCACGCCGTTGATCGAAAAGCGGCGCGCGTCGCCTCCGGTATAGTCGGACGTGATGCCGGGGAGAAATTTCATGAACTCGCCGACGCTCCCGTCCGCGATGGTGCCGAACTCGTCGGTCGAGACGACGTTGGTGATGTTTTTCGCGAAACGCTGCTCGTTGATCGCGAGGGCGGCGCCGTCCATCTCCTTCGAAGAGGAGACCGTGAAGGCGTCGAGTTTGACGGTCTCGCCGTCGACGGCGGGTTTGCCGGGCGCGGATTCGCCGCCGGCCAGCGTGATGTCGCGCTGCACGGTCTGCCCGGGCGTGACGGCGACCACTTCAGAACGGGAGCCGAGGCCGGTGTAGAAAATCTTCAGCGTCACGGGGCCGGCCGGAAGGTTGGTGAGGCGGTATTGGCCGGTGGCGTCGGTGAGCACCTGCTGGCCGGAGCCGTCCACGGTGATGCGGGCGTTTTCGACGTATTCCCCCCGACGGACGTTGAATACCCGGCCCTCGATCGTGCCGGTTGGGACGGCCTGCGCGCCGAGGAGCGACGCGAAAACAAGGAGCGCGCCGGCCGCCAGGCCGCAGCGGGCACGCAGGAGGATCAGGGGAAGGGTCTTCATAGGGCGGGGTCGCACGCCCGGGGTGAGGGCGGGCACGCGCGACCGGCCCGACGAGATAAACATCCAGTTACCAACGCGAGGCAATTTCTCGGGGCGGCGCGAAACGGGTCCCGCGATGACAACCGCGCAGCTTGAAAAAGCCCGCCACGTGTCCGACGCTGCCCGCTCCACCCGCTCGACCCAAGCGCCCGCCATGCCCACCGCCACTCTGAATCCGGAAATCGAAGCCGAGGCCGACCGCCTCCTGCGCTCGCTCATGCACGTCGAGTGCGACCCGCGCGGGCGGACCTGGAATCTCGCCACCTGTCGCGAGATCGCCCCGCTTACGCTGGAGATCAACCGGCTGAAAAAGGAGAAAGACGCCGTCATCCTCACGCACTCTTACGTCGAACCGGAGATCATTTATGGCGTGGGCGATTTCAAGGGCGACTCCTACCACCTCAGTCTCATGGCCAAGCAGGCCAAGGCGAAGATCATCGTGTTCGCCGGCGTCGTGTTCATGGCCGAGACCGCCAAAATCCTCTCGCCTGACGCGACCGTCGTCGTGCCCGACCGCGGTTCGGGCTGCTCGCTCGCCGACTCCATCGACGGCGACGGCGTGCGCAGACTGAAGGCGCTCTACCCCGACGCGACCGTCGTCTGCTACATCAACAGCACGGCCGAGGTGAAGGCCGAGAGCGACGTCTGTGTCACCTCGGGCAACGTCTATCCCATCGTCGCAAATCTTCCGGCGCGCCGCATCCTCTTCGTGCCCGACCGGCTCATGGCGGACAACGTCCGCACCGAGCTCAAGCGTCGCGGGGTCGACAAGGAAATCATCTCCTCCGACGGCACCTGCCTGGTGCACGATCAGTTCACCCCCGCCCAGATCGCGGAGGCCCGCGCGCAATTTCCCGGCCTCAAAGTGGTCGCCCATCCCGAGTGTACCGAAGACGTGGCGAAACTCGCCGACTTCGTCGGCAGCACCGGCGCGATGATGAAATACGTGAAGACCACGCCGGCGCCATATTTTCTCCTGCTCACCGAGTGCGGCCTCGTCGGACGCCTTGAAGTCGAAGCCCCCGAGAAACGCTTCATCGGTGGCTGCCGCCTCTGCCCCTACATGAAGCTGAACTCCCTCGAAAAAATTCGCGACGCCCTGCGCGACCCGCGCCCCGACCAGATCGTCACTCTCGACGAGGGCCTGCGGCTCCGGGCCGCGCGCTGCATCGAGCGGATGTTCGAGCTCTCGCCCACCGACTGACATTTTCGCGCCAAAACCGTTTGTCACGTAATACGTGACAAATGCCCGGGCGCACCCACCCCATGATCACTCCCCGCACCGACCACCTGATCGACCTCGCGCTCGACGAAGACGCCGGGCTCGGCGATGTCACAAGCCGCGCGATCTTCCCGGCCAAGCACACCTCCCGCGCCTTCATCGAGGCAAAACAAGACCTCGTGGTCTGCGGACTCGAGGTGGCCGCCCGCGTGTTTGCGCGCGTCGATCCGGGGCTGAAGGTCACGCTGACCGCGCACGACGGCGAGCGGGTCAAAAAAGGCGGCGTAGTGCTGCGGGTGGCCGGGCCCACGGCGGCGCTGCTCACCGCCGAGCGGACGGCGTTAAATTTCATCCAGCGCCTCTCCGGCGTGGCGACCCTCTCGCGGAAATATGCCGCGGCCGTGGACGGCACGGGCACCCGCATCGTCGATACGCGCAAGACGACGCCCGGCTGGCGCGCGCTCGAAAAATACGCCGTGCGCTGCGGCGGCTGCGTCAACCACCGTTCGTCGCTCGGCGAGCACGTCCTCATCAAAGACAACCATATCGCCGCCGCCGGCTCGCTCACGAAGGCCGTGAAGCTCTGCCGCGCCGCGGCCCCGCACAGCGCGAAAATCGAAGTCGAGGCCACCACGCTCGCCGAGGTGAAAGAAGCCGTGCGCGCCGGCGCCGAGGTGATTCTGCTCGATAACATGTCGCCGGCCCTCGTCCGCAGCGCCGTCGCGATCATCGCGGGCGCCGCCGTCGTCGAAGTCTCCGGCGGGGTGCGTTACGAGACGCTGCGCGACTACGCGTTGCCCGGGGTGGATGTGATCAGCGTCGGCGCGCTCACGCATTCGGCCCCGGCCGCGGATCTGAGTCTCACCCTTTTGCCCGGCCGGCCGCGCCGCACGAAATGAAGATCATCCGCACCGACTGTCTCGTGATCGGCGCCGGTCTCGCGGGCTCGGCCTACGCCCTCCACGCGGCGCGCGCGGGCCTGGCCGTGGAGCTGTTGTCGCTCGCCGAGCCGCTCGTCGCCAACAGCGACTGGGCGCAGGGCGGCATCATTTACGACACGACGCCCGACCCGGCATTGCTCGCCCGCGACATCATGGAAGCGAGCGACGGCACCGCGAATCCCGCGGCCATCGACCAACTCGTGCGCGAGGGTCCGGCGGCGGTGAAAGAGCTGCTCCTCGACGAACTGAACGTCGGGTTCGACCGCGATGCCGCGGGCGCGCTCGATTTCACGCGCGAAGGCGGGCACAGCGCGCGCCGGATCATCCACGCGAAGGACACCACCGGGCACGCCATCCTCGCGACGATCGCCGCCCGCGTCGATGCGACGGCCGGGATCACGCGGCGCATCGGGTTCTCCGCCGTCGATCTCCTCACGCTGTCGCACAACACGGAAGGCATCGCGGACCGCTACGCGCCGCTCACGTGTTTCGGCGCCTACGTCCTCGACACGGCGACCGGCGAGGTCTGCGCCATCGTTGCGAAAAAGACGGTGCTCGCCACGGGCGGACTCGGGCAGATTTTCCTGCATTCGACGAACCAACCGGGCAGCGTCGGCCACGGGGTCGCGATGGCCTACCGCGTCGGTGCGCGGCTCATCGACCTCGAATACGTCCAGTTTCACCCCACGGTGTTCTTCAAGAAGAACGCCCCGCGGTTTCTCATCACCGAGGCGTTGCGCGGCGAAGGCGCGGTGCTCGTCAACAGCCGCGGCCAGCGCTTCATGGACGCGCTCCACCCGCGCGGCTCGCTGGCCCCGCGCGACGTGGTCTCGCGCGCGATCCATCAGGAACTCGCCACCAGCGGCGAGGCGTGCGCGTGGCTCGACCTCTCGGCGATGACGCCGGACTTTATCCGCGGGCATTTTCCCGGCATCACGGCGCGTTGTGCGGAACTCGGTGTCGACATCACCCGCGAACCGATCCCGGTGGTGCCGGCGGCGCATTTCGCGTGCGGCGGCGTGCACGCCGATCTCGCCGGGCGCACGAACGTGCTCCACCTCGCGGCCATCGGCGAGACGGGCTGCACCGGCTTGCACGGGGCCAACCGGCTCGCGAGCACTTCGCTGCTCGAATGTCTCACCAGCGCCAAGGCCGCGGCGCAGGCCGATACCGCGGAAATCCAAACCCTGTACCGCGAGTTCCGCCTGCCCGATCCGCGTCCCTGGGAGAGTCCGACGCGCGAAGCCGATCCGGTGCTCGTGCGCCAGGACATGCAGCAAATCCAAAACACGATGTGGAACTACGCCGGCGTCGTGCGCTCGCCCAAACGGCTGCGCCGCGCCCGCCGCATTCTCCTCGAACTGCGCGAGGAAATCCAAAGTTTCTACCGCGGCTGCCGGCTGACGCGCGACGGCATCGAATTGCGCAACGCCATCCAGACCGCGTTGCTCGTCGTCCACGCGGCGTCGCTCAACCCGCGGAGCAAGGGCTGCCACTACGTGGTCGAGGAAGCGTAGCGGCGGGTTCTCCGAACCGCCGCGGGTTGGCTCGCGGTGCCGCGCGGCCGGCGTGCCGGGCAAGTACGCCCCCTCCGCCCTGCCTCGCGCCCGGCCTGGCGCGCAGACGCGGGCGCTCGAGGGGCTTCGTCCGCAACGCGTTCATCCCGGGAGCACGGCACGCGGTGCGGTTTTCGAGCGCAGCGTGGGCGGGGAGGAGGTCGAACCGGTCTTCGCCCCCGCGGCGAAGCGCCACCGGGGGGCCGTCCCAGCTCGGTGGGGGCGACCCCGCGTTTGGCGACAACCACCGCCGCGCGCGGACCGGCCGGCCCCATCGCGAAACGGTGGGTGGGCGCTCACGGGCACGCCCCAGGCAGACGGTCAGGCTCCGCCTCGGCCTGCACCACGCCGGTGCTCAACGCCCGCCCCGCCGCCTCCTCCGGCTGGGGCGGCAGGGTGAGGGCCTTGGCAGCGCCGACCCGGGCGGTGTTCGCCGGTCGGCAGGGCGTCGAGCACGCCGCGGCCCTCCGGGCGGGAGGGTGGCCGGGTCCACGTTTGGGTCGGCCCGCACCAAGCCGTCCACGCGCCGCAGGTGCCGGATCCGCTCGCGAGGCGCGGAGGGCGCGAGCGGTCAACCCGCGGCGGCGCGGGCGCGGGCCTGTTCGAGGATGGCCAGCAGCGCGGCGAAATCCTCGTCACGCGTCCGGCTCTCGATGATGAAGTCGAACTTGTGCGCCTCGAGCAGTTCGCGTTCGGCGGTCCGCATCCGCCCGGCGATCTCGTCTTCGTGGTCTTGGGCCCGGCTCCGCATGCGGTCGACGAGCCGCTCGTGATCGACGACGATAAACACGGTGGTCATGCGCCGGCCGAGGAGCGGATTTTCCCGCGCGGCGCGACGAAAGCTCTCCACGCCCTGCACGTCGACGCTGAGCACGAGACTCTGGCCGCGCGCGAGCGGCTCGAGCACACTGGACTTGAGCGTGCCGTAGCGGCGCTCGCCGTGCACCCACGCCCACTCGAGAAAATCATGGGCCGCGAGTCCGGCGTCGAACTGTTCGGGCGTCAGAAAATGGTAGTGCACGCCGTTGATCTCGCCCGGGCGCGGCGCCCGGGTGGTGGTCGTGACGACCCGCTCAAACTCCGGATGCTCCGCCACGAGGCGGTCGCACAGCGTGCTTTTTCCGGAGCCCGCCGGGCCGGCGATGACGAGGAGAACGGGGATGAAGGGAACAGACATCGCGGCGCAAGGATACGGTTCAGTAGGAAAACGCGACGACGGAGAGCACGGCGCCGTAGGCCGCGACCGCACTGCCGACGAGGCGCGCCCGGCCCGGCCGCGCAAAAAGCCACGACAGAAAATCCCGCATCCGCCACGGCTGGGCGCCGAGCCACACGGCCAGCGCGAGCGCGAGGTAGACAAACGAAACCAACAGCAGGCGCTGCGGCTGGTCGTATTCCATGTAGGCGGCGTCGAGCAGCGGCATCGCAGCCATCAGGACGAGCACGCACCCGCCGCGCACGGCGAGAAAATCGGGCACGCACTTGAACGAGAGGGCGGCGATCGCGGCGAAGGCGCAGAAGAGGATCTTCCGGTATTCGCCGAAGTCGGCCGGCGAGAGATGCCAGATGCCGTAGAGAAACCACGCCGCGCCCGTGCCGAAGAGCACGTAGGTGGCGAGCGGCGAACGCGGAAACGCTTTCAGCACCGCGGCGTAGCCGGAGTGACCGAGCACGAGCGGCAGACCGAGCACGAGCAGAAGCAGACCGGGCAGGAGCGTGGCGAGGGTGAGACTCATCGGAGATGTGAAGGGCGGAGAGTTGAGCGCTAGGCGCCGGGAGTCGAGCCGCAGGATGCGAGCATGAAAAAACGTTTCCGGCTCCCAGCTCTTGGCGTTGGGCGCCCGGCTTTCAGTGCTCCACCCCCGCCAGCACCAGCTCGCCGTAGAGCGTGCTTACGCTCGCCCGCTCGATCTTCAGCGGCACCAGCGTGCCGATCAGGCGCGGGTTCGCGTCGAAGATGCACACGCGGTTGCCGCGCGTACGCCCGGTGAAGCGCGTGCCGGTCTTGTCGGGGCCTTCGACCAGGACTTCCTCCACCGTGCCGACGAGCAGCGCGCTGCGGCGAAGGGAGTTCGCCTTGAGGATTTCGAGGAGCGCCTGGTTGCGCGCTTCCTTCACCGTGTCGGGAATCTGGTCGCCGAGCCCGGCCGCGGGCGTGCCGGTGCGGATCGAGTATTTGAAGACGTAGGCCATGTCGTAGTTGCCGGCCTCGAAGAGTTCGCGCGTCTGCTGAAAATCTTCGTCGGTCTCGCCGGGGAAGCCCACGATCACATCCGTCGAGAAAACCATGTCGCTCCGCACGGCGCGCAGGGCGTCGACGATCTCCAGATAACGCTCGCGGGTGTAAGGGCGGTTCATCGCACGGAGGATCCGGTTGCTCCCGCTCTGCATCGGCAGGTGCACGTAGCCGCAGAGCTTCGGGAGGCGGCCATACGCCGCGACGAGGTCGTCTTTGAAACCGCGCGGGTGAGGGGAGGTGAAGCGGATGCGCGCGATGCCCTCGATGGCGGACACTTTTTCCAACAACTGCACGAAGGGTGAAATTCCGTCCGTGTGCGTGTAGTCGCGCCGGCCGTAGCTCGTGACGATCTGCCCGAGCAGCGTGATCTCGCGCACCCCGCGGGCGGCGAGGGCGCGGCACTCGGCCACGATGTCGTCCATGGGGCGCGAGCGTTCGTCGCCGCGGGTCTTCGGGACAATGCAGAACGCGCAGTCCATGTTGCAGCCCTGCTGGATCGAGACGAAGGCCGTGATCTGGCGCTCCACCGCACCGTTCGCATCCGGCTCGGGCGCGAGGTGGTCTTTGATCGTGTTTTGCGAGCCCGCTTCCTCGCCGATGTCGACGATCGTCTCGCCCACGGGGGCGCCGGCGTCGCGGGCCGCGCGGAGGTTGTCGAGGTAGTCCGGCACCTGGTGGAATTTCTGCGTGCCCACGATCAGGTCCACATCGGGCAACTGGTCGAGGAGGGAGGCCCCGCGGTTTTGCGCCATGCAGCCGAGGATCCCGAGGACAAAGTCGGGCTGTTTCTTTTTTCGCGCCGAGAGATTTTCGGCCTTGGCGATGGCCTTTTGTTCGGCGGCATCGCGCACGGAGCAGGTGTTGAGCAGGAGCACGTCGCAGTTGTGCTCATCCGCCACGATGCGGTAACCCCGGGCCCGCAGCATCGCCGCGACCGCGTCGCTGTCGCGCTCGTTCATCTGGCACCCGTAGGTTTTGATGTGGACCCGGTTCATTTGTGGGAGGGTTGTGGATAGAGCAGGCCGCCGGAGGGTCAACGCGGGAAACGGGACCGAGCGAGGGAAACAAATCCATCGCGGCCGTGCTTGCGGCGGCGGCTTGCAACGCCACGCTGCGGATGAATTCCATGCGATCGCCCATTATCGCTCTGATTTTTGTTTTCGCCGGCGTTTTCGCCCACGCCGCCGCGCCCGCGCCCGACGCCATCGTCCTCGTCGCCGGCGATCTGCACTCCGCCTACGACCGCACCGCGCAATTCCTCGCGCGCGTCGACCGGATCCGCGCCGACCATCCCGGCGTGCCCGTCGCCGTGCTCATCAACGGCGACACCTTTGAGCTCGGCAACGCCGTCGCCAAACGCAGCGCGGGCGCCGTGGACTACGCGCTGTTCACCGCCCTCGCCGCGCGCGGCCCCACCGTCGTCAACCTCGGCAACCACGAACCCGAATTCCACGGCGTCGCCGAGACGGTCGCGAAAATCCGGGCCACCGGCGCGCTCGTCCTCGGCGGCAACGTCCTCCACCCGTCCACCCGCCAGCCCTACGCACCCGCCACCGCGCGCCTGAAACTGGGCCCCCGCGAAGCCGTGGTCGTCGGGATCACCACCGACCGTCTGTCCACCTTCCGGCTCGCCGTGCGCCCGGAGCTCGACCTCGCCGATCCCGTGGTCTGGGCGAAACAAAATCTCCCCGCGCTCTTCCGCGATGCGCCGCTCCCCATTTTGCTGACGCACACCGGCCTCAAGGCCGATCGCGCCCTGCTGCCGCTCGTGCCCGACGGCACGCTCTTCGCCGGGGCCCACGACCACCTGCGCTTCGTGCACCGCGCGGGCCGCACCGTGTATTTCCACTCGGGCAGCTGGACGGAATTCATCTCGATCGCCCGCCTGCGCGTCACCGCGGTCGGCCCGACGTGGGAGGTCGAACAACAGCGCATTGGCCCGGACGATCCGGCCGACGCCGCCCTCGCCGCGCTCATCCGGGCCACGTTCGCCCAACATCTCACCGCCGAGGAAACCGCCGTCGTGGGCCGCACCCCGCGCGCCCTGGGGCCGACCGACGCCGCGCATTTCGCCGTCGAGGCCGCCCGCCGCGCCGCCGGCGCCGATTTTGCGCTGGTGGGTGCGACGACCTTCGGCGCCGGCCTGCCCGCCGGCGCGGTGTCGCGCTTCGCCCTCGACGCCTGCGTGCGTTTCGACGGACCGCTGTTCGCCGCGGAAGTCGACGGCGCCTGGCTGAAAATCCTCCTGGCGCGCTGCAACCAGGGCCCGGATACGCCCTGGGCCGACCGCGCCGGCGAAAACCTCGTCGCCGCCGCGCCCGCCGATCCCGTTCCCGGCCGGCGCTACCGGTTCGTCACCACCGACTGGGTCGCAAAAAATGCCCGGACTTATCTCGGTGAAGACGCCCCCGCGCTCGCGGAAGTGCCGGCCCTGAAGCTGAAAGCGGCGGTCATGCGGGCGCTCAATTCCCCACGATGATTCCGCAAGGGAGGAGCCCGCTTGCGGGCGATTCAGCGCGACCGCAGTCGTCCGTCGCATCCCATCGCCCGCAAGCGGGCTCCTACCCCCGAATCAGCGCTCGGGTTTTCTCCCGCCGCGCGCTGGTCTTTCTCCTGGCGCTGCCCCTCGCGGCGCAGCCGCCCGCGCCCAAAACGGCGCCCGCCGACCCCGCAGCCGACGAACTTTTCCAGCTGGGCAAATCGCTCTTCGACCAGCTCGCCCCGCCCGAGATCAAGGCCCAGTATGAATTTCCCGCCAAAGAGCCGTGGGACGCGTTTGCCGTGCGGCTGCAGCGGGCGCTCGAAGGCGGTTCGCTCGAAGAACTGGCCGCCTACGAAGCCGAAGCCCGCGCCGCCCTCGCCGGCCTGCGCCTCCTCCCCGGTTACGAAGACTACGCCGACTGGCTTGAGCAGCGCATCGACGAAATCCAGGGCGCGAAACAGGCCGCCGCCCCGCTCCCGCCCCCCAAGCCGCTCCCGCCCGGCGCCAAACCGCCGCCGCGCGTCGTCCCGCCCCTGCCGCACTACGACCTCTGGCTCGCCCGCGTGCGGGCGCGGCCCCTGCCGGCCAACGCCGCGGCCCTGATGCCGCGCCTGCGCGCCGCGTTCGTCGCCGAAGGGGTGCCGCCCGAACTTGCCTGGCTCGCCGAGGCGGAGAGCTCGCTCAACCCCGCCGCCCGCAGTCCCGTCGGCGCCAAAGGCCTGTTTCAATTCATGCCCGACACCGCCCAAGCGATGGGCCTCGGCACCTTTCTCCCCGACGAACGCACCGACCCGGAAAAATCGGCGCATGCCGCCGCGCGCTACTTGAAGGCGCTGCACGGCAAATTCGGCAGCTGGCCCCTGGCCTTCGCCGCCTACAACGCCGGCGAAGGCCGCGTGCGCCGCGCCCTGACCGCCCGGGGCGCGCATGATTTCGCCGGCGTCGCCAGTGCCCTGCCGGCCGAGACGCGCATGTATGTGCCGAAAGTCTGCGCCCTCGTCGCCGTCCGGGCCGGCGTGGCGCCGGAAAAAATCGCGGCTCCGCGCCGCTGATCGCGCCGATTTCCGATCCGGTCGCCGCGCGTCGGGGCGCGGTCGCCCGATCTCCGGCCCTTGCGCCGCCCCTACGGCGCCTCGACGTAGCCGTGCTTGATCGCGTAATGCACAAGCTCGGCGGGTTCGCGGAGCCCGAGTTTTTCTTTCAACAGGGTCAGGTGATTCTGGATCGTCTTGCTGCTGACCCGGAGCCGCTCCGCGAGGGCCTTGGAATTTTCTCCGCGGGCGAAGCCCCGGAGCACCTCGCGTTCGCGCGCGGTCAGATTGATCGCCAGGGTGCGGCCCTCATCGACCATCTTGTCGACGAGCAACCGGGCGCTGGCCTGGCAGTAATATTTTTCCCCGCTGAGCACGGTGGAGATCGCGGTGCGCAACGTCGCCAGATCGGAACGCTTCATCACAAACCCGTGGACCCCGAGCGACACCGCCTCGCGCACGAGGTGCCCCTGCTCGTTGGAGGACACAAACAGCCAGCGCGTGCGCGGGAGCTTGGGCCCCACGGACCGGACCAAATCGAATCCGCGTCCGTCCGGCAGCATCCAGTCGACGATGGCGAGATCCGGCTGCTCGCGTACCAAGGCCACCTGGGCTTCGGCCACCGTGGTGCAATCGGCGGCGAGGGTGAGCCCAAGGTCGTCGCGCACGAGGTGCGCGAAGAGCTGGCGCACCATGGTGTGATCCTCGACGAGGACGACGCGGGCCGGGGGTTTTTTGTCGTGCATGGCGAAGTTTAGCGCAACCGCGGCCACAATGCCCGGGACGGAGGGAAAAGAAACCGGGAAATTATCCCGCTTCATCGGGAGCGGTGCCCCGTCTGGGCGCGCCACCGATGCCGACGCGGTCGGCCCCAGTCCAGCCGGAGCGACCCACCGATGTTCCCCGCAGGCAGAAAGCTTCTCCTTGCGGAGCCAAATTCGCTCCCTTCCACTCCGGCATGGGATTTTTCGACCGCTTCTCCGCGAAGAAACCGACCCCGGCGCCGGCCAACGGCTCCGATGCCACGCACGCCGCCCACGCCGCCGCCGCGGCTTCGGCTACGCCTGCGGCGCCGGCGCCGGCGCCCGCCCCGGCGGGCGGCGCCAAGGCCCTCCTCGCCACCGCCCGCGAGAAACTCACCGCCAAAGACCTTCCCGCCGCCCTCGCTCTCTACGAAGAGGTGCTCGCCAGTTCCGCCGGCGACCGGCCCGACGTCCTCGTTGCCATCTCCGGCGACCTCGGTTCGCACGGCCACGTCGCGGAAATCGTCGAACTCGTCGCCCCGCGTTACGATGCCGAGCGCCACGGGCCCGCCACCGGCCTCAACCTCCTCCAAGCCTACCTCGCCCTGCGCAACGTCGACGCCGCGCAACACGTCCTCGACATCCTCTTCGGCCTCCAGCGCCCCGAACTCGAGGAGCGCCTCTACGGTTTCTCCAACGCCATCGCGGAAATGATCGCGACGCCGCACGCCGCGCCGCGCCCCGGCGTCGTCGGCGGGCCCGTGGCCGGCGCCGATGCGCCGAAAGTCTCCCTCGTCAGCATCAGCAAACCGATCTGGTTCTACGGCCTCGAAGCGATGGCCGCGCAGCTGCTCCCGCCGAAAGAGGGCCGCCTCCGCCGCGTCGCCTTCGCCCAGCTCGCGCTGCCCGGTTATCCCGACCTCGCCGCCGCCATGAAAAAACCCGAGGACGAACTCGGCCGCCTCTCCCGCGCCCTGCCGCTGTGGCTCGCGGAAGCCTTTTATTTTTCCCCGTCCTACGCGCCCGTCGCGGCCATCGCCGTGATGCATCCCGCCGACGGCGCGCCCGCCCACCCGGTGATTTTCGGCGCCGAGTGGACGACGGAAAACCTCCGCCAACTCGTCGACACGAGCGACGGGGGCGTCGATTTCATCGTCACCGGCGCGCTGCGGGCCAACGCGGGCGACTACGAGGCGCTCTTGCGCGTGTGGGACGTCAAAACCTTCCGCGAGCGCAAGACCTTCACCGCCCGCTGGACGCCCGTCACCGCCGACGAGGCGCTCGCGCGGCTCCACGCCGACGTGCGGGCGTTCATGGAATGGTCGCCCGCCAGCGCCGCCTTCGCCTACGTGCCGCCGGCCAAACCGCGGGCGTGGCTCGACACGCTCGGCGCGTCGCTCGGGCTGTTTTTGGCCGAGAAAGCCGTGCTGCCCCTCGCGGCCCTGGCCCCGTCGGCCGAAGCGTTCGCCCATGCGGCCCGGCACGCCGGCACCGGCGAAGCGGCGTCGTTCGCCTTTCTCACGACCCGCGCCCGCCTCGCGGAACTCGATCCCTCCGTCGACCTCACGGGCGAAGTCGCGTTGACCCGCTCGCCGCTCGTCAACGAGGCGAAGAAAATTCTGGGTTAGCTTTCCGTCGATCCGCGACCCCATGCATCCGCCGACCT
This sequence comes from Opitutaceae bacterium, assembly GCA_044358025.1. Classification (GTDB taxonomy): domain Bacteria; phylum Verrucomicrobiota; class Verrucomicrobiia; order Opitutales; family Opitutaceae; genus GAS368. Next base: position 14,897 of record JBIKOK010000054.1, on the reverse strand, counting down.
CCGACCTGCGCATCCACGCGACCAAACCGCTGATTGCGCCCGTCTCCCTCGAGGCCGAGTGGCCGTTGCCGGATGCCGGGGCCGCCCACATCGCGCAGGCCCGCCGCGACATCGGCGCCATCGTCACCGGCGCGGACGACCGCCTGCTGATCGTCGTCGGGCCGTGTTCGATCCACGATCCGGTGGCGGCCGTGGAGTATGCCGACCGGTTGCGCGAGGTCGCGCCGCTCTACGCGGGCGAACTCGTGCTCGCGATGCGCGTCTACTTCGAAAAACCCCGCACGGTCGTCGGCTGGAAGGGCCTCATCAACGATCCCGTGCTCGACCATTCGTACCAGATCAACCGCGGCCTCCGCCTCGCGCGCCAGCTGATGATCGAGGTCGTCGCCCGCGGCTTGCCGGTGGCGACGGAATTCCTGGATACGACCCTCGGCCAATACTACGCCGACCTCGTCTCCTGGGGCGCGATCGGCGCCCGCACCGTCGAGAGCCAGGTGCATCGCGAGCTGGCGTCGGGCCTCTCGATGCCGGTGGGTTTTAAGAACCGCACCGACGGCGACGTGCAGGTGGCGCTCGATGCGATCCGCTCCGCGCGCCACCCGCACTGGTTTCCGTCGCTCACCCGCGAGGGCGCGCCCGCGGTGATGGGCACGACGGGCAACGACCACACCCACCTCGTGCTGCGCGGCGGATCGCGTGGACCCAATTTCTCCTCCGCCGATGTCCGCCTGGCCGCCGTGTTATTGGAAAAAAACGGTCTGCCGCCCTACCTGATGGTCGATTGCTCGCACGCCAACAGCCTCAAGGACGCGAACCGCCAGCCGGAGGTGGCCGCCGCCGTGGCCGCGCAAGTTGCCGCGGGCGAGCGGGCCATTTGCGCGCTGATGATCGAAAGCAACCTGCTCGGCGGGGCACAGGATTTCTCGGCCCGGCCGCTCGTCTACGGCCGGAGCATTACCGATGCCTGCCTCGCGTGGGAGCATACGCTGCCGGTGTTCGCTAATCTCGCGGCCGCGGTGCGGGCACGGCGGGCCCGGTCCGCCAGCGCCGCCTGAACCCACCCGATGTGCTGTGAAGCCTGTTTCCAGGTTGGGCTGAGCGAATCCGTCCGGCTCGTCGCGCATCTCTACTCGCTGCGCAACGACGCCAACGTCGCGGGCCAGGCCCGCTTCGGCATCGTCTCGCACGCCGAACAGCTCGGCATCGCCATGCCCGCGCTCCGCGTGCTCGCCCGCGCGCACCGGCGCGATCACGCGCTCGCCCTCGAGCTCTGGGCCAGCGGCATCCACGATGCGCGGCTCCTCGCGACGCTCGTCGAAAACCCACAGCAGATCACGCGCGGCCAGATGGAGCAGTGGGTGCGGGCGGCGGACAACTGGGCGCTGACGGATGCGCTCGCTTTTCTCTTCGACCGTACGGAATTCGCCGCGGAGAAGGCGCTCGCCTGGAGCGAGCGCAAGGGCGAGTTCGTGAAGCGCGCAGGCTTTGCGACGATGGCCGGGATGGCCATCCACCGGAAGGAGCTGCCCGACGACGTCTTCCTGCGGTTTCTGCCCGTGATCACCCGCGAGGCGACGGACGAGCGGAATTTTGTGAAGAAAGCGGTCAACTGGGCGCTCCGCCAGATCGGGAAGCGCAACCCGGCGCTGCGGCGCGCGGCGATCGCCGAGGCGAAGGGTATCGCGACGATGGATTCGCGCGCGGCGCGGTGGATCGCGGCGGATGCGCGGCGGGAGCTGGGCTCGTTGTAGGATCGTTGTCGGCCCGGCCGTTGGCCGGGGTTTTGGCGAGCCCGCCCACCGGGCGGGCCGACAAAAAATCGCCCGGTCGCGGGAGCGACCGGGCGAGGTGGGCGGGCACGTCGGCCTACCTTAGAACCGGCCTTCGAGACCGGCGGTGATGGTCGTGCCGTTGATGAGGAAGGTTTCGAGCTGATCGGGCACGCCGCGGAAGTAGCGCTGGGGCTCGTTGAAGAGATTCGCGACGCCGAAGTTGAGCGTGAGATTCCGCGGCAGCTGGTAGCGCAGGTTCAGGTTGATGAGTTCGCGAGGAGCGAGGTATTGGTTCCGCGAGGGCGCTGTCGCGTTGTAAGAACGGATGTTTTGGCTCGTGTAGTTGTAACTCATCGAGACACCGAATTTCTTGTAGTCCCACGAGAGAGCGACGTTTCCGGTGCGGGGGATGAAGCCGGCGATCTCGCCATTGCCCCGATAGGCGCCGACCGTGCCGAAGTCCCCGTGCGCATTCGTGATGCTCAGATTGGCGCTCAGGCGGAGCGTCTTCAAGAGGCCCGGCAGGAAGCGGAACTGCTGCTGGTAGGAGAATTCGAAGCCCTGGGCGACGGCCGTGCCGGCGTTGACGCTCTGGAGGATCTTGTAGCCCTCGTAAAGGCCTTCGAACCCATTGTCGGCGCCGGTTTCCACCACGCCGGTTTCGCGCGCTCCGACGATGTAGTCGCGGATCGATTTGTGAAACCAGCCCACGGAGATGGAGCCGGACGGTTCGAAGTAATATTCGACGGAGGCGTCCCAGTTTTTCGCCTTTTGCGGGAGAAGCGCGGGATTGCCGAGGGAGACCGTCTGGTTGGTGTCGCTAAAGGAGAACGTCGGCAGCGCATTGGCGAGGGACGGGCGTCCGAAACTCGTGGTCCACGAACTGCGGACCTTCATGTTCGGCGTGAGATCGCGCCAGAGGTGGACGCTGGGAAAATTCTGTCCGTAGCTGCCTTCGTTGCGAAAGGGCAACCGGAAGTCGCGCTCGGCCGAGCCGACCGGATCCGCGATTCGTTCGGCGTTTGAGCTCAGGACGCGGCTGCGGATCCGGGCGACTCCGACGGTGTCGGTGACTTCGCGGCGAACCCCGCCGAGGAAGCCGGTCGATCCGACGCGCCCTTGGGTCATGAGATAGTAGCCGGTGATCGTCTCCGTGGTCTTACTCCCGCCGGACAGTCTGTTCTGCTCGTAGACATACCGGTTTTCCTCCCACAGGGCGGGGTTGGTCGGTTGGCCATTCTGGATATACTGCGCGCCCTCCCATTGCGGAATGTTGCGACCGGTCTTCACGCGGTCCCAGGTGAGAATGGAGCCGTCGGGGGTCAGAGCCTCCCGGCCGATGTAGCTCCACTGGCGGCCGCGGCGCTCGAACTCCACCACGTGATCGCGGACCTGGCCTCCCGTCTTGAGGAAGGCGCTGAAGGCTTGGATGGGGAGCTTGTATTTGAAATGGGCGCGGGCTTCGCGGATGAAGTCGATGTCGAGGTTGCCGGAGTTCGTGCTGAGACCGTTCACGGACGGGCGGTAATTCCGGTAATTGGTGAAATCGAGGCCGCCGTTTTGGATGAAGCGCGGATAGAGGTCGCTTTGGGTGCGGTCGAGAATCCAGCCCACGCCGGTCTCGCCGTTCGGGCCGACGATGGTATCGAAGGGATTCGTGGCCGTCGGGGTCACGCTGTTGTCGCGGCCGTTGGGGCCGCGGAAGGGAATATTGCCGATGCGGTTGGTCAGCGAGCCCTCGGCGCCCAGCGTGCGGTAGCGGGTGCGGCTCCAGAGCCCGGCCCATTCGATCTCGAGCGGACCAAAGGTGTGCTCGCCGGCAAGATCCAAATGGCGGAGGCGTTGGTCGCGATTGATCAGCGTGGATTGGACGTCGATCAGCGCCGCCTGGGTCGTGCCGGAGGTGTTCGTGTTGACGGAGCCGTTGGCGTTGAACGGGGACTGCGGCACCGCGCGCACGGTGGTAATGCGATCCGTCCAACCGGGGACGACGCCGGACGTGGTGGCATTGGGGACGGTGGTCTGGCTGCCGGCGAAGGCCCGCGTCTGATACTGGCGGCGCATGGGCTCGGGCGCGTCGTTGTAGATCAGGTTGAGTTTGATGAGGGAATTGCGGCTGAGGCGGTAGTCCCACTTGGTGCTCAGGCTGCGCTGCCGGCGGTTGTTGAAATTGTCGGTGGTGCGGTAGTCCCAGACGAAGGCGGGGCCGTTGCTGAACAGGCCGTTGGGGGCCTGCTGATAGTCGCGCTGGGTGCGGAAAAAGCCGAAGGCGTTTTCGCTGTAGAACGCGTTGACGGACACGGCGAGATTTTCGCGCTCTTCGCCGAAGATCGCGAATTTCTCCGTGTAGGAAGCGTTGAACAATCCGTGGTTGCGGCGGGCTTCCCGGAGCGGCACTTGCTCGGTAAACCACGGCGCCATGCGGGCAGTAAAGTTGTAGTTGAGGCGGCGCTTTTCCCGCATGTTAAGGGGTGAACGCGTCTTGAAATTCACGCTGCCACCGAGGGAGTCCACCGGTTTGTCGGGGGTCTGGCCTTTGATGACTTCGAGGGCCTCGAACATCGCGCCCGTGAAGGCGGTCATGCGGGTGTTGCGGTTCTGCGCGCTGAACGAGGACATGCCACCGCCGTCGATCGTGATTGAGCTCATGCCGGCGCCCATGCCGCGGACGCTGATGACTTCGACGACTTCATCGCCGGGGTTGCCGAACGCGACGCCGGGGAGTCGGATCGCGAGTTCGGTGGCGTTCATGTTAGGCAGATCGCCGAGCGCGTCCATCGAGGCGACGCTCTTGAGATTGTCGGCGTTGCGCTGCTGGGTGAGAGCCGACGAGGCCCCGGCTTTTTCGCTGACGACCTTGAAGGAATCGAGCATCAGCACGCTGCTGCTCATCACGAAGTCGCGGACGGCGGGGTTGCCCGCGGAAATCACGACCGTGCTCGTCTGAGTGTCGAGTGCGGTGTACGTGACGACGAGTTCATGCGTGCCGACCGGGACATTGAGGAGATAGCGGCCGGTGTTGTCGACGAACGCCTGCAGTTTGAGCGCGGCGATCTCGACCTTGGCGCCGATGAGGCCGTTGCCAGTGGTCTTGTTCGTGACCGTGCCGGTGACGACGCCCATGGCCGCCGCGGACTCCGCGGCGATGGTGCGCGGCACGATCAGCGCAGGGGAGAGCGACAAGCCCGCGCAGAGGGCGGCTTGGAGGAGGCCCTTCGCGAACGAAGGACGACAGGGCATGGGAGCAGGGTTTAGGGTCATGGTAGAAAAACGGAAGAACAACGAGGCAGGGGCGCCTAGGGGTCGCGCGCAAGCCGGGAGAAGTCACTATCGAGTCACGAAAATGCGCCGCACCTTCCCCAACGCCAGCTGAATATATGGCATCGCGCCGGAGGGAAACGCCCGCCGTCGGCGCATCAGGTCGCCGCCGGGTCCGCCGCGGTCGGCGAAGCCGCCAGTGCGGTCTTCGTCACCGGAATGTGCGCCGCCTGGCGCATCAATTCGGGTTTCGAGATCCCCATGCCATGGGCGAGCTTGGCGACGCGCACGACTTCCGTCTGATCGAGCACGGTGAGGCGCTCGGTGCCGTCGCGGTCGGTCCACTTCACGTGGTGGTGTTTGCGGCGCGAGGTTTTCACAAGCTCTTTCAGGAACGTCTGGTCGGCGGCGGGTAGGTCGGTCATGGGACGAGTTGGCGCGCGCCCGCGGCGGAGGTCAAGACGGGCGGTAGGTCCGACGGAAGAGCGCTTGCCCAAGCGCCCCTTCATCGGCGGTTGGAACCCGCCGCTCCGTTGGCCGGGATCCCACTCGGTTTTGGCTTTCCGTCGTTCCGCGCGCCGTGGACACTCCCCGCCGTGCAATCTCTCAACCGCCGCCAGTTCCTCGGTTCGGTCACCGCCGGTGCCGCCGCCCTATCCCAACTCAGCGCGCGGGGTGCCGACACCCCGGCGGCCGGTCCGTCCACCCCCGTCGCGAAACCGGCGCCGAGCCCCGGGCGCAAAGTGAAACTCGGCCTCATCGGCTGCGGGTGGTATGGCATGGTCAACGTCAACGCCGCGTTCAAGGCCGGCGGAATCGAGGTGCTTGCGCTCTGCGATGTGGACAGCGCGCATCTCGAAAAAAGCGCGGCGGACATCGAAAAACTCCAGGGTTCGCGGCCCAAGACCTTCAAGCTCTACGAGGACATGCTTGCGACGCCCGGCCTCGAGGCGGTCATCATCGGCACGCAGCCGCATTGGCACGCGTTGCAGCTGATTGCGTGTGTGCAGCGCGGGCTCGACGTTTACTGCGAGAAGCCGCTCGCCTACGACATCCGCGAGGGCCGCGCGATGGTCGACGCCGTCGCGAAGAGCGGGCGCATCGTGCAGATCGGCCTCCAGCGCCGCCAGAGTCCGGCGTTTCAGGCGGTCAAACAGTTCATCGCCGACGGGCAGCTCGGCCGCGTCGTGCAAGCGGAGGCCCAGATCAACTACACCAACGCGGTGCTCAGCTCCGCTCCGCAGCCGCCGCCGGCTTCGCTCGACTGGGATCTCTGGTGCGGCCCGGCCCCGCTCATTCCCTACAGCCCGCAGGTCGGCCACAAAAACTGGCGGCAGGAAAAGACCACCGGTCAGGGGCATCTTTACGACTGGGGTCTGCATCTGATCGACGCCGCGCGCATGATCCTCGGCGAAACCTCCCCCAAAACCGTGAGCGCAACGGGCGGCCTGTTTCAACTCGCCGGAAAAATCACGACGCCGGACACGCTCACCGCGCAGTTCGAGTACGCGCGTTGCCCGATTACCTGGCGCCACCGCATGTGGGGCGCCGAGGAGCACTCGCCCGAGACGAACAACGGCATCTTTTTCTATGGCGAAAAGGGCACGGTGTTCGTGAGCGACGCGAAGTGGAGTTTCACGCCGCGCGGGAAGAACGCCGAGCGCAAGACCACCGAAATGAAGGCCGACCTCGGCCTGTTGCACATGGTGGATTTCCTCGACGCCGTGCGCACCCGGAAGCCGGCCAGTTGCTCCGTCGAAGAGGGCCACCTGTCGACCACCGCCGTGAAGCTCGCGATGATCGCCTACGAGACCGGCGCCCGCCTCACGTGGGATGGCCAGACCGAGCAGATCATCGGCAATCCGGCGGCGGCAAAGCTCGTGCAACGCGCGTATCGCGCCCCGTGGCAACATCCGGGCAAAGCGTGAGGCAAGGTAGGGCGGACTTCAGTCCGCCTTTTTGAGGATTGGACCGACAACCGAGGGCGGCCTGAAGTCCGCCCTACTTTTTCTTCGCGGCCGGTTTCGGCGCCGGCGGGGTGAGTTCGATTTTCACGGGCAGTTCGCCGAGTTCGTAGTAGCGGTGCTCGATCGCCGCGTCGCGGACGATGGCGACGCGCAGGCCGGACTTGGCGCCACCGAGCGGTTTCCCCACCGGGCCGCTCGTGATGTTCTCGATCTCGCCGTCGCGGCCCTCGGCGTTGCGGTGATAGTGTCCGCAAAACAAATACCGCACGCCGAATTCGCGGAACAGCGCCATGTAGGCCGCGCGGCGTGCGAGCGGGATGTTGAAATACTGGTCGGGCTCCGTCGCGCTGGCGATGAACCACGGGTGATGTTGAAACACCACGATGTGGCGCGCGCCGGCCGTCTTCGCCTTGGTCAACTCGGCGCGCAGCCAACGCTCCTGTTCGGCCAGTTGGGCCGGCGCCTCCTGCGGCGAGTGAATCACACTCGAATTGAGCACGATGCCGGTGACACTCCGGTGGCTAAACGTGTAGCGGTCGGGACCGAAAATCTTCACGTAGGCCGCGACGCTTTCCGGTGTCGGGACGTTTTGCACGTCGTGGTTGCCCGCGATGTGGTAGACGGGAATCGCGGGGTCGATCTGGCCGGCGATGCGGCGGTATTCGGCGATTTGCGCGGCGTCGCCGGGCTTGTGCACGAGATCGCCCGTGATCACGACAAACGCGGGGCGCAGGCGGTTGACGGCCGTGACGGCGAACTCGAAGTTCGCGGCGTCCTGCGCGAAATCCTTGTTTTCGGTGAACATCCCGAGTTGCGGATCGCTCAGCTGGATGAAGAAAAACGGCTCGTCCGCGGCGGCGCGGCCGGAGATGAGGGCGAGCAGCAGGGCGAAGACCAAGGCCGGAAGCGTTTTCATGGGAAACGGGGAAATCAGGGGGTGACCAACGTGAGTTCGACCAGCAGCGGACGATGGTCCGACGCGACGGCTTCGGGCAGCACCGTCGAGGAGGTCACGCGCCACACGCCGGCGGGGCGGAGCAGGACGTAGTCGATGCGGGCGGTCGGTTTCTTGGCCGGACTTGTCGGCGCGGGGCTCGCGACGGAGGCGTCGGCCCAGACTTGGAAGAGCGTCTGGATCACGGGGGTTTCCGGGCGGGCGTTGAGATCGCCCAGCAGCACGGTGAGCATGTCGTCCTGGGCGAAGAGCGCGTTGAGGGCGACGGCCTGCTGGCGACGGGCGGCGTCATCGCGCGAGGCATCGAGGTGGGTGCCGATCACGCGGACGGCAGGGAACCCCGGCGGGCGCACGACGGCGGAGATCGCGATGCGCGGCTCGACCTTGGCGGGATTGGGCAACGGATGCACCGTGAAGTCCTCCAGCGGCCAGCGGCTGAGCAGCGCCTGACCGTAGGCGCCGCCCTGATAATCCATCGCCTTGCCGTAGGCGTGGCGCAGGCCGGTCAGGTCGGCGAGTTCGGCGGCCTGGTCGAGGCCCTTGCTGCGCGTGGTCTTCTGATCGACCTCCTGGAGCGCGACGATGTCGGCGGCGGAGGCGGAGATGATGCCGGCGAGCCGCGTGAGCTCGAGGCGACCGTCGACGCCTTCGCCGTGGTGGATGTTGTAGGAGAGGACGCGGAGCGTGCGCGGGGCGGTCGGCGCGGCGGCGTGGATGGAGCCCAGCGTGGAGATGAGCCAGAAAACGGCGAGGAGGCGGATCATGGTGAAGGGAAAGGAAGTCGCACGAAATTTGGGCCGTGGTTGGCGGATGAGCCGAAGATCAAGCACGCGCCGAAGGCTCCCCGCCACACCAAACCTTTGAGCGCGGCGATGAGGGGCGGATCTCCGTTTCGTGCAGCGCGCAGTTTCCCCGGGGTGGACCGTGCGCTCCGCGCGCGGCTCAACGAGTCACGACACGACCGGCAATCCGCCGCCCGCGGAGCGGCCGGCCCACCCCGGGCGATTCGCCGCCCGCGGAGCGGCCGGCCCACCTCGGGCGATCCGCCGCCCGCGGAGCGGCCGGCCCACCCCGGGCAATTCGCCGCCCGCGGAGCGGCCGGCCCACCTCGGGCAATCCGCCGCCCGCGGAGCGGCCGGCCCACCCCGGACAATCCGCCGCCCGCGGAGCGGCCGGCCCACCCCGGACAATCCGCCGCCCGCGGAGCGGCCGGCCCACCCCGGGCGATCCGCCGCCCGCGGAGCGGCCGGCCCACCTCGGGCGATTCGCCGCCCGCGGAGCGGCCGGCCCACCTCGGACAATCCGCCGCCCGCGGAGCGGCCGGCCCACCCCGGGCGATTCGCCGCCCGCGGAGCGGCCGGCCCACCTCGGAGGACGCTGGCAGAAAAAAGGACGCCCCGCACGGGGCGTCCGAAATCGAGCCGAGGCGCGGCGGCGCCGAATTAGGGCACCGCGGTGCCGACGGGTTTCGGCATCGTGGTCAGGGGGAAATCATCCGTGCGGAACGGCGTCACCGGCAGGCCTTCGTCGGAGAACAGATTGCAGACGGGATTGTCGGCCCAGGCGTAACGCACCGCGATGGGGGCGGTGACGTCGGGATGGGAGACCTCGACTTGGTTGGGGCCGACCAGTTTACCGGTGGCCCAGCGCCAGACCTTATCTTGGCCGCAGATCGCGAAGCCGCGGGCCTCGGCGACGTCGAAGGACCGGAGTTTGCTGCCGAAGCAGTCGAGGGTGACGGTCGCTTTGCCTTCGGCGATTGCGACGCTCTGGTACTCGGGGCTGCGGTAGGGGAATTTCAGGCCGTAGTCCTTCACGAGGGCCCAGCGCACGAGGCGAGAGGCGACGTCGTATTTGTTGCGGGGATGGATGTCCTTGCCCTCGCCGAGGTCGATGATGACGGCCTGGCCGGTGTTGGGCAGGCGCAGGGCCTTGGTCTGGGTTTCGCGCAGCTCGGCCCAGGCGCTGTCGCCCGGCGCGGTTTTTTCGGCCATGTAGTCGGCGAGTTGCACCCAGTAGAAGGAGAAATCGCCCTGGCCCTGTTCCTTGCGCCATTGCTCGATGAGGAAGGGAAACAACGCGGCGTGCTCGTAGGCGCGGCTGGCGTTGGATTCACCCTGGTACCAGATCACGCCCTTGATGCCGTAACCGAGGGTCGGATTCACCACGCCGGCGAAAATATTGCCGGGCCGGGCGTTGCCGGTGAGCCAGTCAACCGGGGCGCGCGGCGGGGCTTTCTTATCGGCCTTGGCTTTTTCCACGGCGACTTTGTGGTCGGCGACGGACTTGGCGAAGTCCGCCTGGCCCTTCTCGGACGTGAGGGGGGCTTCCCGTTTCACCGTGGCTTCCATCAGCGCCTTGAACCGGGGTTCGTTGGCGAGGGTTTCGCGGCGCACCCACGCTTCGGCGGCGGAGCCGCCCCAGGCGTTGTCGATCAGGCCCACCGGCACGTCCAAGATGTCGTGGAGGTAGCGGCCGTAAAGATAGCCGATGGCGCTGAACTCCTTCGCGTTGGTCGGCGTGGCGACCGCCCATTGGCCCTTAAAATCGGTCTTCAACTCCTGCGTGCCGACCTGCGGCACAGAGATGATGCGCAGGAGCGGACGCCGCGCCCCCGCGCCCTCGAGGTCACCGGTGTAGGTCTGGCTGAGGGACCACTGCATGTTGGACTGGCCGGAGCACATCCAGACCTCGCCGACGAGAACGTCGGTGAGCTCGCGTTTCGTGGTGCCGGCGAGGGAGATCGTTTGGGGGGATTTGTTCGCCGGCTGCGCGGCGAGTTTCACCGTCCATTTGCCGTCGACGCCCGCGGTGGCGGCGTAGGTTTGGCCGGCGAATTTCACCGTGATTTTGGTGCCGGGATCGTCCCAGCCCCAGATCGGGTTGACCTGCTTTTGTTGCAGGACCATGTGGTCGCCGATGATGGCGGGGAGTTTGAGTTCCGCGCGCAAGGCCGGAGCGAGGGCGAGCGCGAGGGAGAGGAGGAGGCCGAGTTTTTTCATGGGGGGGGGGAAAAGGCAGGTGAGACGACGAAGACGAAGGAGCGGGCGCCGGTTTGAGCGGCAGTCCTCCCTTGGTTGAACGAAGGCCGCGGCCGACGCAACCCGGCGATGCGCGGCTCTGCGCCCACGCGGCCGCGCTCCTGCGGCGCACGGCGCAGCGCAGTCGCGGACGGAGGCGTTGAGGCGGGCGCGTTCATTCGCCGAGGAGAAGCCGGTGCGGTCGACCTGATCTTGCGCGCCAACGTTCGCGGCCCTTGAGCCGGTCTCATGCCCCGCAGGACCAAGCGCCCGGCCACCCCGCCCGCGATTGATTCGGTCAGCCCCACGATCCGCGGTGAGCGTGTGATCCTCGACGCCGACCTCGCCAAGATCTACAGCGTCGCCACGAAAGTGTTCAATCAAGCCGTGAAGCGGAACAGGGAGAAGTTTGAAAGCGAACTCACCGCGCGACTCGATACCCACGAGACCGCCCTCGTCGATGGTTGCAGCGCATCATGGCCCGGCTGGAGCCGCCGCCACCCGCGCCCGAAACGCCCGCGAAGGAAAGGGGGGTTCATGCGACCAGCAAACGCGCTGGAACACAGTCGGACTGACGCATCCCGGTGTCGCGACCGCGAAAACGCATGACCGGGCGGTGGGATGTTTCCGCATCGCGATTTCCGCCGGCGCGCCGGGCCAACGCGCGACGGCACGACGGCGCGGGATTTTTCGGCCGGCGAAAAAAAAGCCGCACCCGGTCTGGGTGCGGCTGGAGCATTCGGTGCGCGAGCGGACCGAGGTTCGCCGATTACATCTCGAGCTGCGGACGGCTCTTCTCGGGCCAGTCGATGTGGTAGAACTTGCCGCGGGGCTTGTCGGTGCGCTCGTAGGTATGGGCGCCGAAGTAGTCGCGCTGGGCCTGGAGCAAATTGGCCGGGAGGCGGGCCGAACGGTAGCTGTCGTAGTAGGACAGGGCGGACGCGAAGGTGGGCGCGGCGACGCCGCATTCGGCGGCGAGCGAGACGACCTTGCGCCAGTTTTCCTGCGCCTTCTTCACGGTCTTGTTGAAATACGAATCGAGGAGGAGGTTCGCGAGGTCCGGGTTGCGGGCGTAGGCCTCGGTGATTTTCTGGAGGAAGGCGGCGCGGATGATACAGCCGCCGCGCCAGATCTGGGCGATCTCGCCGAAGTTGAGGGTCCAGTTGTATTCCTTCTGCGCGGTGCGCATGAGCTGGAAGCCCTGGGCGTAGGAGCAGATCTTCGAGCAGTAGAGGGCGTCGTGGATGGCGGCGATGAGCGCCTTCTTCGAGCCTTTGTATTTCTTGCCCGGACCCTTGAGGATCTTCGAGGCGGCGACGCGCTCTTCCTTGATGGCGGAGATGCAGCGGGCGAAGACGGACTCGGCGATGGTCGGGGCGGGGACGCCCATGTCGAGGGCGTTGGTGGAGGTCCATTTGCCGGTGCCTTTCTGGCCGGCGGTGTCGAGGACGATGTCGACGAAGGCTTTTTTCTTCGTGAGCGGATCCTTCTGCTTGAGGATGTCGGCGGTGATTTCGATGAGGAAGCTGTCGAGAGCGCCGGCGTTCCACTCGCTGAAGATTTCGCCCATTTCGGCGGCCTTGAGCCCGAGGAGACCCTGCATGAGGGCGTAGGCCTCACAGATCATCTGCATGTCGCCATACTCGATGCCGTTGTGGACCATCTTGACGTAGTGGCCCGCGCCGTTTTCGCCGATGTAGGTGGCGCAGGGGACGCCGCCGACGATGGGCTTGCCAGGGGTGGCGCCGACGAGGGGCTTGCCGGTCTTGGCGTCGACCTTGGCGGCGACGGCGTTCCAGATTGGGGCGAGTTCCTTGTAGGCGGCGCGGTCGCCGCCGGGCATGAGGGCCGGGCCGAAGCGGGCGCCTTCTTCGCCGCCGGAGACGCCGGAGCCGATGAAGCGGAGACCTTTTTCCTTCATCGCTTTTTCGCGGCGGATGGTGTCGGTCCACAGGGCGTTGCCGCCGTCGATGATGATGTCGTTGGCCTCGAGGAGCGGGACGAGGCTGTCGATGACCGCGTCGGTGGCCTTGCCGGCTTGGACGAGGATGATCATCTTGCGGGGCTTCGCGAGGGAAGCGACGAATTCCTGGAGCGTCTTGGCCCCGATGAGACCGCCGGGGGTGGAGGGATTTTCGGCGACGAACTTTTCGGTTTTTTCGACCGTGCGGTTGTAAACCGAGATCTTGAAGCCGTGGTCGGCGATGTTGAGGGCGAGGTTTTGACCCATCACGGCGAGGCCGATGAGTCCGATGTCGGAGTGAGTTTTGGCCATAAAAGAGGAGTCCTCTTCTACGGGAGTCGCCGGGGGAAAACCACTCTGATCTTAACGGAGGGTCATAAAAGGGGCGCATTTTTGTGGCGTGCCGGGTCGGGTGTCCCCGGGTGGGCGGTACGCTCCGCGCCCGCTCCACCGGCCACGCCTCCCGCGGCAATCCGCCGCCCGCGGAGCGGCCGGCCCACCTCGGGCAGGCAATCCGCCGCCCGCGGAGCGGCCGGCCCACCCCGGGCAGGCGATCCGCCGCCTGCGGAGCGGCCGGCCCACCTCGGGCAGGCGATCCGCCGCCCGCGGAGCGGCCGGCCCACCTCGGGCAGGCGATCCGCCGCCCGCGGAGCGGCCGGCCCACCTCGGGCAGGCAATCCGCCGCCCGCGGAGCGGCCGGTTCACCCCGGGCAGGCGATCCGCCGCCTGCGGAGCGGCCGGCCCACCTCGGGCGGTGCTTCCAGGAGAGGGAGAGACGCACCGCCTCAAACACGGTCAAGTTGCCCTGCCTCGGAACGACCGGAGCGGCGAGGGCCCGGCATCACGCCCGCGTCACTTCCGCTGGGCGGCGACGGGGGCCGGGGTGGCCGGCGGGGGTTGCTGCTGTTTCGCGGCGTAGGAATCCTTGCTCGGGAAGAATCCGCCGATCCAAGTCACCGCCGGCGTGGCCCAGCTGGGCTCGTTGCGCTCGAAGATCCAGTTGAAGCCGACCATGGTGACGACGAACACGGCGACGCCGGCGAGCACGACTTTGTTCATCTGGGCGACCTTCCGGAGCACCAAAATCGCGACCACGAACGCGGCGATGGCGAGCAGCGCCTTCAGCCAGAAGTCCGCCGGGATGTTCCGGAGCTTGTCAGCGGTGGTGGTGGTGGCGGCGAGGAGGTGCATGACGCGAGAACGTGGAACTGACCGCCCCAATCACGAGCGGTAACGCCGCCACAGCCCAATTTGACAATTTTTTCCGAAACGGCCCGCCGACGGCGAAAAAGCCGCGAGGGTGACCCCACGGAGAAGCGGATCAGGAGCGCTGCCACGCGAGCCATCTCGCCAAGAGGCGTTGCACGAAAGGCGTGAGGCGGGTGCGGCTGTAGAGGTCGCCGACTTTGCGGATCGCCTCGGCCTGCGTCGGATAGGGGTGAATCGACGCGCCGATCCCGCCGAGGCCGATCTTGTTTGTCATCGCGAGGGAGAGTTCGCCGATCAGGTCGCCGGCGTGGGCGGCGACGACAGTGGCGCCGACGATTTGGTCGGTCCCGCGGCGCACGTGCACGCGCACGAAGCCCTCGTCTTCGCCGTCGAGGATGGCGCGGTCTACCTTCGCGAGCGGCTGGGTGAAGGTGTCGATCGCGACGCCCTGCGCGGCGGCTGCGGTGGTGGTGAGACCGACGTGCGCCACTTCGGGCGAGGTGTAGGTAGCCCACGGAATCGTGAGCGCGGTGACCCGGCGGCGGCCGAGGAAGAGGGCGTTTTGAATCACGAGGCGCGCCATGAAATCGGCGGCGTGGGTGAACTGGTCGCGCGAGCAGACGTCGCCACAGGCGAAGATCGCCGGGTTGCGCGTCTGGAGGCGTTCGTTCACGGCGACGCCTTTTGGGCTGAAGGTCACGCCGGCAGATTCGAGCCCGAGATTTTCGACGTTCGGGGTGCGGCCGACGGCGA
>JBIKOK010000243.1:0-10246 GCA_044358025.1 Opitutaceae bacterium | reverse complement strand
CAGCCGCGACGCCGCCCTCCTCCTGACCCTCGCTCCCGGCAACTACACCGCCCAAATTTCCGGTGTCGGCGCCACCACCGGCGAAGCCATCGTCGAAGTCTACGACGTGCCGTAACCACCCGGCCTCAGCAACTTCTCCTCTCGCGCCCGGGCGTCTCTGCCCCCGGGCGCTCCGGCTCTGACGCCGGCCCGTAGGCCGCCTCCTGGCAGCGGCTCCCCCCTTCGGCGCTCTCGTCCGGACACCGACCGGGTCGCCCTTTTCCCCCGACCTTTTCCAGCCTCGCGCGCTACCCTGCAAAGATCGGCGATACGCTCCCCCCGGGGGCGACCCGCCGCTCGGCTGCGGCGTGCCCTCGGTCGCCCGCCCCCCGACCTCCGCGCCCTCCCCGGCAACCGCGGCACCTTGCGCCCAGAGCTCCGCCCACTCGACCCGGAGTTACCGGTGCTGCACATGCGGCCGTTCCAGCGGCTCGTCGATCAGAGCTTTTGCCTTTGGCTCGTGCGCCGCGGCGCGGTGATGTGCGGAGTCTTCGGCGCCATCGCCGTCCTGCTCGTCGGCCTCAGCCCCGCCCGACCCGCTCGCCCTCGGTCTCGCCGCGATCGTCCTCACCCCCGCGCCCCTCCTCGCCTGCGACCTCCCCCGCGCGCCATGCCACCCGCATCAGCCCCCTGACCGCTCTCCCCACCGCATAAAAAATCGTTCTCGTTCTCGTTCTCGTTCCTCGAAATCGAAATCGTCATCGTCAACGTTCTCGTTCTCCGCTCCCCGCGGTCGCCGCCAACGCTTTCCCTCCCCTCCCTCCTCGCTCCCTCCTCGCTCCCTCCCCGCCCCCCCCTCTTTCTCCCGCGGTGAAGATTTGCCGCCGCCGGCACCCGTCGGTTGGCTGGCCGCTTGAAACCTCGTCCCCGCCCCGACCCTGCCTTCCCCGCCTGGGTCTGCGAACAGCTCGCCGACCTTCCCGCACTCAAATCCCGCCCGATGTTCGGCGCCCACGGCCTCTACTCCGGCGACACCTTTTTCGGCCTCGTCTGGCACGGCACACTCTATTTCCGCACCTCCCCGGCCACCGTCGCCGACTACGATGCCGCCGACGCCGGTTGGTTTCAGCCCAACCCCCAGCAGGCCCTGAAAACCTACCGCGAGGTCCCCGCCGCCGTCCTCGACCGCCGCCCCACCCTCGTCGCCTGGGCCCTCCGCGCCATCGCCTGCTAAAACCCCGCCGTTTCCCGCTTGCCCCCACGGCGGGCGCCGCGTCCCACTCGCCGTTGCCCCCATGATCCTCCGCCCGCGCCGCCGCCCTCTCGCCGCCCCCGCCCCGCTGTTGGTCTGCCTCACCGCGCTCGCCCTCCGCGCGACCGCCGCCGAAGCGCCGTCCGTCGACGAACGCTTCCGCGCCCTCGAAGCCCGCCTCGCCACCGTCGAACAGGAAAACGCCGCCCTCCGCCGCGAACTCGCCCGCCCGCCCGCGACGCCCGCCGCCTCCTCCCCCGCCGCCGCCGCCCCCGCCGCCGCGTCCAGCGTCCGCTTCACCGCCGCCGCGTCCACCGTCCGCTTCACCGGCGCCCTCCGCACCCGTTTCTCCAGCATCGCCTACCCCGCGCCCGAAGCCGCCACCCGCGACCAACTCCTCTTTCAACTTCATGCCGGCTTCGTCGCCGCCCTCGCCGACACCTTCGAAGGCGGCGTCCGCCTCACCGCCGGCGACCTGAATTCCCCCTTCGGCGGCTCCCCGCTCGCCGCCCAATTCACCGCCGGCGACAACGCCTCGCGCAAACCCGCCTACCTCGACCAGCTCTTCCTCCGCTGGAAACCATCCCTCGGCCCCGACACCACCGCCGCCCTCACCGTCGGCAAAGCCGCCAACCCGTTCTTCACCCCATCACGGATTCTCTTCGACAACGACTACCAGCCCGAGGGCGCCACCGAGGAAGTTTCCTTCACGCCCGCCCCCGACCACCGCCTGACCCTCGCCGCCGGCCAATACATCCTCGACGAACTCCCCGCCTCGGCCCGCGACCCGCTCCTCCTCGCCGCCCGCGCGCGTTGGCTCGCCCAATGGCAACCCACCTGGTCCACCACCCTCGGCCTCGCCCACCTCGCCCTCACCCACCCCGCCGCGCTCACCGCGGCGAACATCGCGAACAACGAACGCGGCAACACCCGCACCGCCGCCGGCGTCCTCGTGCACGACTACCGGCCGTTTTTCGCCGAGGCCTCCGTCACCCACCTCCTCGCCCACGCCCCCGGCTACCCCGGAAAATTCCCCGTCACCGTCGGCGCCGAATTCCTCCACAACCCCGGCGCCCCCGCCCAGCGCCAGGCCTGGACCGCCGCCCTCACCCTCGGCCGCTCCGGCCAGGCCGGCCAATGGGAATTCGGCTACCGCTACGTCCGCGTCGAGGCCGACGCCTGGTTCGAAGAGCTGCTCGAGGGCGACTACGCCGCCTACTACCGCACCGTCCCGCCCGGCTGGAACACCGACCCCGCCTCCCTCGCCGGCGGCCCCGGCAACGGCTCCAACACCCGCAGCCACGTCGTCCGCACCAGCTACTCCCCGCGCGACTACCTCCTCTTTTCCGCCAACCTCTTCCTCAACGACCTCGTCCACCGCCCCCCCGGCAATGCCACCGACACCGGCGCCCAACGCTTCCAACTCGAAACCCTCCTGCGCTTCTAACCCGCATCCATCACACTCTCCTACCGAAATTCGTTTTCCCAGAGCAGCGCACCGAGTTCAGCAGCGCGCTCACCGAGCCAAACGCCGTGTCCGCTCGGTGCGCTCCGTGGGCTGGGCGCCGTGCCCTCGGTGAAATCGGTTTGCTCACGTTGCGCGAAATATCCGGCTGAATCCCCCCTCCTCTTCACCCCATGCACTCACCCGCTTCTCCCCTTCGCCCGCTCACCCCTGTCCGCCTCCTCACCCTTACCGCCCTCGCCCTCCTCCTCTCGGGCATCGCCACCCCCGCCCTCCGCGCCGCCGACGACTACCCGCCCGGCCCCGACTCCAAAGTCCAACCCGGCGTTCCCAAGGGCGAGCTCATCAAATTCGACTTCGCCTCCTCGCAGATTTTCCCCGGCACCACCCGCGAGGTCACCGTCTACGTCCCGCGCCAATACGACGCCACCCGGCCCGCCTGCGTCTACATCAACCAGGACGGCGTCCAGTGGAGCGCACCCACCGTCTTCGACAACCTCATCGCCCGCGGCGAAATCCCCGTCCTCATCGGCGTCTTCGTCCGCCCCGGCATTGTCAAGACCGCCACCCCCGCCGCCGCCCTCGACCGCTTCAACCGCAGCTACGAATTCGACGGCCTCGGCGACGCCTACGCCCGCTTCCTCCTCGAAGAACTCCTCCCCGCCGTCGAAACCAAAACCACCGCCGACGGCCGCGCGATCCGTCTCTCGAAATCCGGCAACGACCGCGCCATCGGCGGCTCCAGCAGCGGTGCCATCGCCGCCTTCACCGCCGCCTGGGAACGCCCCGCCGAATTCTCCCGCGTCTTCAGCGTCGTCGGCACCTACGTCAGCCTCCGCGGCGGCGACCGCTACCCCGGCCTCATCCGCAAGACCGAGCCGAAGGCCCTCCGCATTTTCCTCCAGGACGGCGCCAACGATAACAACATCTACGGCGGCGATTGGTGGATGGCCAACCAGACCCTGCAGCGCGCCCTCGCCTACGCCGGCTACGACCACCGCCACGTCTGGGGCGACGGCGGCCACAACGGCAAACACGGCACCCAGCTCTTCCCCGACGCCATCCGCTGGCTCTGGCGCGATTGGCCCAAACCCGTCCAGGCCGGCCGCGCCCCCCTCGAACGCCTCGGCCCCCTCCTCATTCCCGGTGAAACCTGGACCCTCGTCGGCGCGGGCTACCGCCTCGCCGAAGGCACCGCCGTCAACGCCCAGGGCGAGGTCTTCTTCACCGACATCCCCGCAAGCAAAGCGTATAAGATCGGCCCCGACGGCCAGCCCGTCGAGTTCATCGCCGACACCCGTCGCACCAACGGCCAGGCCTTCGGCCCCGACGGCCGCCTCTACGCCGTCGCCACCGGCACACGCGAAATCCTCGCCTACCCCGCCGCCGGCGGCACGCCCACCGTGATCGCCACCGACATCGCCGGTAACGACGTCGTCGTCGCCCACAACGGCCGTCTCTACGTCACGAATCCGCCCGCGGGCGGCTCCAACGAGCCGAGTAAAATCTGGCTCATCCAACCCGACGGCGCGAAACAGGTCGTCGACACCGGCCTCCGCTACGCCAACGGCCTCGCCCTCTCCCCCGACCAGACCCTCCTCTACGTCGCCGACTACCGTTCACACTGGGTGTACAGCTACGTCATCCAACCCGACGGCACGCTCGCTCACCAACAGCGCTACTTCCACCTCCATACCCGCGACGAGGACGACGAGAGCTTCGCCGACGGCCTCAAGGTCGATCACGACGGCAACCTCTACGTCGCCACGCGCCTCGGTATCCAGATCTGCGACCAGGCCGGCCGCGTGAACGCGATCATCCCCACCCCCAACGGCCGCATCACCAACCTCGTCTTCGGTGGCGAAAACTTCGATACGCTCTACGCCTCCTGCAACGACCAGGTTTTCAAGCGAAAACTCAAAGTCCGCGGCGCCAACGCCTGGGCCCCCCCGCACCAACCTGCCGCCCCAAAGCTCTGACCGCGGCCCCCTTCGTTCCCGCTCCTCGTCCTCTCCGACCCTGCTTCCGCCCCGTTCTCCGCGTTCGCCCCATTTCACCGCCCCCTCGCGCCCTCGCCGCGTCCGCCCCGGCCCGTTTTCCGCGCCACCGCCCCGCCGCGCTTCACGCTCCCCCGCCAAGGCGTTTCCCTCCTCGTGCTCGCTCTGCCCTGATCGCCGGCCCGCAAAATTTCTTCGCCGCCCTCCTCCCCGCCCGCCGCGCCGCCCGCGTCGCCCCGCCGATCGCCCTCCGCGCGGACTAAAAAATCGTTCTCGTTCCCCCTTCGCTTCCGCTTTCTGCTCCGCTCCGCCCGCGCGGAACCTCTTCCTGCGCCGAACGTCCGATTTTCCGCCACCACCCACGCCCATGCTCCGCCGCCTCGCCCTCCTCCTCGCCTGCGCAACCTCGCTCGCCGCCGTCGATCCTGCCGCCCTCGACTCCGCCCGCGCCCTCTTCCACGAACGCGGCCAATCCGCCGAAGCCCAAAAAAAATTTGCCGCCCTCGCAGCCACCGACCCGCAGAACGCCGACGTGAACTTCTACCTCGGCCAACTCGCCAACCGCCGCGACGACCCCGAGAAGGCCGTGCAATATTTTGCTGCCGCCGTCGCCGCCGCCCCCACCGAGGGCCGCCACTATCACGGCCTCGGTGACGCCTACGGCCGCAACGCCCAAAAAGCCGGCATGCTCTCCAAGTTCGGCCTCGCGAAAAAGTGCGTTGCGGCCTACGAGCGCGCCGTCGCGCTCGAACCCGCCAACCTCGATTTTCGCCAAAGCCTCTTCGAGTTTTACCGCCAGGCCCCCGGCATCGCCGGCGGGGGCGTCGACAAGGCCGTCGCCCAAGCCGAAGCCATCAAAAAGATCGACGCCAACCGCGGCCGCTTCGCCTTCGCCACCCTCTACGTCGGCGAGAAAAAATACGCCGAAGCCCTCGCCCAATTCGACGAAGTCCTGCACGTCTCCCCCGACGACTACGCCGCCCTCTACCAGGTCGGCCGCCTCGCCGCCGTCACCGGCGAATACCTCGACCGCGGCCTCACCGCCCTCCGTCGCTGCCTCGCGCTCCCGGTCCCGACACCCAACACCCCCGGCCACGCCGCCGCCCACTGGCGCATCGGCGTCATTCTCGAAGCGAAGAAAGACCTGCCCGGCGCCCGCGCCGCCTACGCCACCGCGGTCACCCTCGACCCCCAATTCACCCCCGCCGCCGACGCTCTCAAGAAACTAAAATAACGCCCCGCCCGCCCGGGGAAACCTCGCGCTCGTCCTTCGCCTGCGTTCGCCCGCGTTGATCCTTGAGCCGGGGTTCTTCTCTTCCCGGCCACCCGCTCCCCCTGCCCCTTCGCCGCTCCCGCCGCCTCCTCCGCGCCCCCGCCGGACTCACGCTCACCCTCCTCCTCCCGCGTGCCCAAGCCGCCGATACGCCCGCCGCCCCGCAACCGCAACCGCCGCCGCCCGCCGCAACCGCCGCCGCCAGGGGACGGCGAACGGGGTCTGGCTTTGGGGTTTGGGGCCAACTGGGTTGCAACGAGTGTGGTCACCGCCCCATCCCCACCACGCCCACGCCCGCGCACGCTAGCGTCTCCAACCAGCCGCCGCACTTGACCACCCCGCAGTGTCTGACACGGTGTCACACATGAAGATTTCCAGCCGTTCACTCGTGCGCGAATTCCCCAAAGCCAAGGCCGCCGCTCGCAAAGGCCAGACCGTGGAAATCGTGGACGGCAACACCGGCGAGCGTTTTCTCCTGACGGCGAAGCCGACCAAGACTTTCGGCGAACTCGCCGCAAGCGCCAAGGGCGTCTACGCCGGCCCGCGCGATCTTTCGACCCGGGAGGGCTTCGGTGGCTGAGTTTATCACCGATACCGGCCCACTCGTCGGCTGGATCAACTCCCGCGATCAATGGCACGCGTGGAGCGTGCGCGTGATGGAGATCCTCACTCCGCCGCTGCTCACCTGCGAGGGCGTGATTGCTGAGGCCAGTTGGCAACTCAGCCCTTCCCGCGAGGCCGTGGACCGGCTCTACGGCTTGGTCGAGGCCGGGGCCCTGCGCATCGTCGACCTACTCCCCGAACACATCCCTCACCTGCGCGCTCTCGCTGCCAAATATCCGCAGATGGACTATTGCGACGCCGCCGTCGTCAGACTCTCCGAGATGTTTCCCCGCGCCACGGTCATCACCACCGACTCCGCGCACTTCACCGTCTACCGCCGCTTTCGCGACAAACCGCTGACGCTGATCCACCCCGGCCAACGCTAAAGCCCCGATCCCCGCCGGCGATTCGCCGAATCCCACCCACTCCGGCGCAGCCGATCAGCCGCAGCCGCACTTCCAAAAGTCCGCTTCTGGACGGATTTCATCAGCAGGGTACTCCCTCCCAAAACCGCCGCGCCCATGAAACCCTCCCGCGCCGCCGCCGTCCGCCCGCGTGCCGTCAAGCCCGACCACCCGCTGCAGTGGCTTGCCGAGCCCCTCCTCGCCGAACCCACCTTCAGCCTCAAGTCCTGGTTCGGCGGCCGCACGATCATGCTCCACGGCTGTCACCAACTTTTCCTGACCACCCAGGGCGAGCCTTGGCAGGGCGTCCTCGTCTGCACCTTCCACGCCCACCACGCCAGCCTCCGCGCCGACTTCCCCGCGCTCCACCCGCATCCCGTCCTCGGCAAATGGCTCTACCTCCCCGAGACGGCCGACACCTTCGAAGCCGACGCCGCCGCCTCGTGCAACGCATCCGCTCCCGCGACCCCCGCCTCGGCATCCCGCCCTCCCCGAAGAAGCCACGCGCCCCGAAACGCGTCCGCTTCGGCGACAAATTGTAATTCGCGCCCTCACCCAACGGAGCGGCGGTTTCCCCACCGCCGATTTTGGCGCGCCGGCGGCCTCGACGCCGCGCCCATCCCGTTGCGGACCGATCCCCCGGATTGAGGGCAGGAAAATTACGGGTCGGAAACTTTTCCGGAGCCTACCCGCTCCCACCCTCTCCGGTTCTCCTCCGCAGGGGTCGCCAAAAAAGGGTCACGTTTAAACACTGGTGCTCACCGCACCGCCGGCGTTCCCGACGGGCAACCGCCATAGCGAACCCGCCGAAATTCCCATCGGCCGCCAACAGCCGCGCCTGCGGCAATCGCCGTCCCTCCCTGACTCACCGCCCCCGACTACATCAGCACATTCACGATCGCGTTGCCGATCCCCACCAGCGCCGCCCCCGAAATCAGCCCGGCGCAGATCGGCTCACAACCGTCCACCCAGATATCGTGCGCCCGGGAGCCCGGCGTGAGTTTCTTCCGCGCCTGCCACCAAAAAATCACCGCGCCCACCCACATCGCGAAGCACGACTCCGGCGGCAGCACCACGCCCAGCCCCACCGACACCGCGGAAATCGGAAAACGGCCCTTCGTCTTGATCCGCAGCACTTCAAAGACCACTGCGGCCACCGCCGCCACGATCATCGAGACAATCGCCGACGGCGGCAGATTGCTCACCCCTTTCGCAATCAGATCCGCCACGCCTTTCCACTGCAGCGCGCCCGGCATCGCAAACTGGTCCGACACGATCGTCTTCACCGAACGCACCCCGTCCGCATCCGGCGGCAGAAACAGCAGGAAAAACAGCGGCGTCGACGCGATCGCGCCCGCGAAAATTCCGATCACGTGCCCGATCGCCTGCTGCCGCGGCTTCGCCCCCAGCATATAGCCGGGCTTGATGTCCGAGAGCAGATTCGCCGCATTCGACGCGATCTCGGCCGTCATGCCCGCCGGAATCAGATTACTCGCCGGGTTCGTCCGGTCGATCGCTCCCATCGTAAACTGCGTGATCTTCGACAGCGACCCCGTCGGCGTCCACGACGTCAGCGCCATCGAGTTCGTGCAGATCACCGTCAGCACGAAAATCAGCGGCAGCGAGATGAACGCCAGCAACCAGGGGACGCCGAAAAATTCATGCGTCACCCACGCGCCGAGCACGCTGAAGATCGGCACGCCCACAAACGACATCCACAGCGGCAACTCGATGTGCGCGAGCGGATCTTCCACCGCCACTGCGGCCGGCGCCGTCGCGGGCCGTTTGCGCAGCGACTTGAACGCATTCGTCAACAGCTCCGGCTTCGCCATCAGACTCACGAGCGAACCCACCACCATCATCGTCACGCCCCACCACAACGACCATTGGTTCACGATCTCCCCGCGCGAGATCGCGACCAGCTTCCCCGCCGGGTTCGTGTAAGCCTTGATGTCGCCCCGCTCGATCATGATCGGCGCCAGCACCGCAAAATTGACAAACGCCCCGAGCACACAGCTCGTCGCCACCCGAATGCCCATCAGCCCGCCGACGCCCAGCATCGCCGCATCGAGCGTCAGCCGCAGGCCCAACTGCCGCACATCCGTGCCGAGAATTTTCGGCGTCGCCAGCGCATACTTCGCCGCGAAATCGTAATAATAGGTGTCGAGCCGCTCGAAGAAATGCCACGGCTCCTTCATCCCTGCCCACTGGTCCATGCGCAGGAGCTTGAATTGCAGAAGCTTCATCCAGCCGTCGCTCGTGAGAAATTGATACAGCCCCGTGAATACCCCCGTCACCCCGAGCAGTTTCGCCTTGAACATCCCGCTGTCGCCCTTGCCCGTGTAGAGCGTATCCAGCACGACCCCGCACGCCCGCCCTTCGGGAAACGGCAACTGGTCTTCGTTGATAAAGCGCCGCTTCAACGGAAACGCCACCAACACCCCGAGGATCGAGATCACGGCGTTCCATACGATCAACTGCCACCACGGTACAATTTTCCCCGTCACCAACATATAGGCACCCATGCTCGAGACCAGCGGCGTAATCATGTACCCCGCCGCCGTCGCGATCGACTGCGTGCAGTTGTTCTCCAAAATCGTAAAATCCTTCGCGATGCCGATGCTCGCCAGCCCCCGGAACAGCGCGAAGGCCAAAATCACCGACGTCAGGCCCACCCCGATACTGATGCCCGTCTTCCCCCCGATGTAGAGCGCCGTCGCCGACAGGATGCCTCCGAGCAAGAAGCCGGTGACCGCCGACCGGAGCGTGAGCTGCGGCAGATCGCCGCGATAGACATTCTCAAACCACCAGCGGTCTTTCTGCGTGCGGGTCCAGGTTTGGATTTGTTCGTCGGTCAGTTGTTGGAGCGCCATGGGGTGACAGAGGGGATCGGTCCCGATTTTGCGCGGAGCCACCCCGAAAGCGAGTCTCCGCATCGCCACCGCCGCAATCATCCGCCGCCCGGCTTGCCCCCGCCCGCGGGCCCGGGTCGGGACGCCTCGCCGCGCCCCCGGCGGTCGTCCCGGGGCGACGCTGATCACGGGGGCGGAGCCTCGCCCGTATACTGCGAGCCCCCCTTCGCGCCCCTCGTGGCCCTCCCCTCGGTGCGCTCATGCCTTGTGCTGGGCCTGTACAGTTTGGTTCTTGAGTGACGCCTCCCCACGGCGCGCGTCGCCCCCCGCGCCCCCAAGGTGGAGCGCGTTGACCTCAACGCGCTTCCCGCCCCACGGCCCGCGTCGCCCCCCCCGCGCTTTCCCCGAGGTGGAGCGCGTT
>JBIKOK010000242.1:0-10249 GCA_044358025.1 Opitutaceae bacterium | reverse complement strand
CACCCCCCCGCGCCCCCGGGGGGGGGGGGCGGGGGCGCCCGGGGGGGGGGGGGGGGGGGGGGGGGGGGGGGGGGGGGGGGGGGGGGGGGGGGGGGGGGGGGCGTGGGGTTGGAGCGAGGGAGGAGCCTCAAGGGACTGCGAGGGTAAGGGGTGCGGAGCTGGCTGCGGGGCCGGAGAAGGCGGCGTGCGGCGAGCGGGGGTGGGGCAGAGACGGAGAATAGCAGACGGGAGGGCGCGGAACCTAGGAGAGTTCGCGTGAAAAAAATGAGTTTATTTACCGGCGCGTCCGAGGGTGAAGCGAAGAATCGCCGAGTGGGAGATTGATATTTTGCGCGGAGGGTAAACGTTCGGGGGCATGCCGGAAAAAAAGCGCGAAGAGGTGAAGGTGCGCCGCCGCGAGGTGGCCGTGTTGATCGAGACTTCGAATGCGTATGCGCGCGGGTTGTTGCAGGGGGTGGTGCACTATATCCGCGAGCACCGGCCGTGGTCGTTTCACGTGATGGAGCAGGGGCGGGGTGACGATCCCCCGCCGTGGCTGGCGGGGTGGAAAGGCGACGGGATCATCGCGCGCATCGAGACGCCGCGGATTGCGCGGGCGGTGGTGCGGACGGGGTTGCCGGCGGTGGACCTGAGCGCGGCGCGGCTGGTGCCGGCGTTGCCCTGGGTCGAAACGGACGATGAAGCCATCGCGCGGCTGGCGGCGGAGCATCTGCTGGAGCGCGGGTTCAAGCGTTTCGCGTTTTGCGGGGACGCGCGGTTCAATTGGTCGCAATGGCGCGAAGGGCATTTTGCGGCGCGGCTGAAGGCGGCGGGGCAGACGTGCGAGGTCTACCGGTCCGAGGTAGCAGTGGGCGATGTGGCGGGGGAAACGCGGCAGTTGATGCGCTGGCTGCGCGAATTGCCGAAGCCGGTGGGGATCATGGCGTGCTACGATATCCGTGGGCAGCAGGTGCTGGATGCGTGTCGGGGCGCCGGGCTCGCGGTGCCGGACGAGGTGGCGGTGATTGGCGTGGATAACGATACGTTGCTGTGCGAACTGGCGTCCCCGCCGCTGTCGAGCGTGATTCCGAATGCGCACCGGGCGGGCTATGAGGCGGCGGCGTTGCTCGACCACATGATGGCGGGAAAGCGGGTGGCGGCGGTCGCGCATTTGATCACGCCGTTGGGGATCGCGGCGCGGCAGTCGACAGACGTCCTGGCGGTGGAGGATCGCGACGTGGCGCGGGCGGTGCAGTTCATCCGGGAACACGCGTGCGAAGGGATTAACGTGGGCGACGTGTTGCGGGCGGTGCCGTTGTCGCGGCGGGTGTTGGAGCAGCGGTTTCAAAAACTGCTCGGGCGGACGCCGCGGGAGGAAGTGTTGCAGGTGCGGCTGGCGCGCGTGAAACAACTGTTGGTCGAGACGGATCTGCCGCTGTACCTCGTGGCGGCGCGCACGGGGTTTGAGCACGTGGAGTATTTGAGCGTGGTGTTCAAGCGGGAGACGGGGCGGACGCCGAGTGCGTGGCGGGCCGAGGCGCGGGGGTGACGGTGGCGGAAGCGGGGCGTGGCGGGGGAGAAAGGGGGCGACGGAGAGCGGAAAATCGGGGAGGGGGAGAGCGGGAA
Source organism: Opitutaceae bacterium (assembly GCA_044358025.1). Lineage (GTDB taxonomy): Bacteria > Verrucomicrobiota > Verrucomicrobiia > Opitutales > Opitutaceae > GAS368. The sequence goes on along the minus strand of JBIKOK010000242.1, from coordinate 8,644 downwards.
AAAGGGGGAGGAGGGAGAAGTTCAGCGGGTACTTTACGACGGGCACGTTTGGTGCATGGTAACCGCATCATGAGTCGCAATTCCCTCTGTTGCGCGGCCGGAGTCGGACTGCTCGCGGCGTTTTTGCTGGGTGGCTGCGCGTCGGGTCAGATGAACCGCATCGATGCGAACCGGGACATTTACGAGACCTGGCCGATCGAGACGCGGCAGGCCGTGCTCGACGGGAAGGTGGAGCCGGGGATGTTGCCGGAGATGGTGAAGGTGGCCTGGGGCACGCCGACCGAGGTGGTGGCGAGTCCGGGCGGTGGGCCGGGCGACGAGATCTGGGTCTACAAAAAAGGCGGCGTCGACGACAGCGCGATGATGGGTTACCCCGGGGCGAGCTACCCGGGCGGCGGTTACCCGGGCAGCGGGTATCCTGGGTCCGGTTACCCCGGGGCGGGTTATCCGGGATCGGGTTATCCGTCGACGGTTGGCGGTCCTTCCATCGGGATCAGCACGGGCCGCGGGGGCACGGGGATCATCACCGGCGGGGGCACGGGCATCAGCATCGGCGGGGGGGCCGGCGGTATCGGCATCGGCGGCGGCGGAATGGGCGGACCGATCATGGCGCGACCGACGCCGGCGGAGGTGAAGGAAGTGGTGTTCCGCAACGGGGTCGTCCACCGGGCGGATTTGCCGACGGACCCGAAGTAGCGCAAGGCCGTGGGTGGGGCGGCGCGACGGCAGGGAGGGCCGAGCGATTGGGCGGCGAGGGCCGAGCGATGGGCGGGTGCGCCGGGGCGGAGGCGGGGGTGTTTGCGGCACACTTATCCGTGAGAGGTCCGCGCCACGAAGGAAACACCGGTCGGGAGGCCTGTGCCCCGCCGGCCTGGGCCACGGGCGGAAAAATTAGGCGCGCGCTACTGGCCGAGCTTCTTGTAGTCGAGCACCGTGTGACTGATGAAACCGGTCGCGAGGGCCGTGCGGTCAGTGAGGGGCTCCGCGGGGGAAAGGTCGTCGCCGAGCCGAAAGATGAGGCGGTGCGTGCCGTCGTCGGCGGCGGGGCTGAAGAGACCGGGCACAATCACGCGGGCCGGGACGGTGCGACGGACGGCGGAGTCGGGCCGGCACGGGAGCGGGAAGTTGAGGTTGTGGACGATGAAATCGCGCGGCGGGGTCGCGGCGATGCAGGCGGGGACGAGGCGCGCGGCGTGCTCCGCGGAGATTCTGAGGATGGCGTGGAGTTCGGCGTCGGGGATGTCGCCGGCGGCTTTGAGGCGGTCGTAGATTTCGGAGGTGAGATCCTGCGACAGGGCGACGGCCGGGAGGCCGTGCAGAGCGCCTTCCCATGCGCCGCCGATGGTGCCGCTCGCGATGATGAAGCCGAGGCTGGCGTTGAGTCCGATGTTGATGCCGCTGACGACGCCGTCGGGTTTCAGCTCGGACGGGAGGAGATGGTCGAGGGCGATGTTGACGCAGTCGCTAGGCGTGCCGTCGACGACCCACGTGGCGCAGCCGAGGCCGTGGTCGGCGGCGACGGCGTGGACGGCGCGGTTGCGAGATTTGGCGGCGCCGATCCAGCTTTGCTCGGTCTTGGGCGCGACGACGGCGACGGTGTGGCCGGCGGCGAGGAGGGCGCGGACGAGTTCGTGGAGGAAGACGCTGTGGATGCCGTCGTCGTTGGTGACGAGGAGTTTCATGGTGCGAAGAGGTAACACCGGAAAGTGACGGAAGGGAAACCCTCGCCTGCATCAATCACGCTTTCCTGAAGGAATTATTTTTCACAGGGCGCACAGAGGGCCGAACCGAGGGCACGGAGCCAAACACCTGGTCTGCGCTGTGTGCTGGGTGGGCTTGGCTCCGTGCGCTCTGAGCCAAACTTTCAAGCAATTTGAGGGTAAAATATCCGGGTGAGAACGGGCGGCGTGGGGGAGGGGGCGGGCGAGTGCAGGTAGGATTTGCCAAGGCACCGGAGTTTTTATTTGGTCCGGAGATGACCCTTCGTGCGCTTCCCCCTGTGTTGTCCGTGAGTTTCCTGTTGGCGTTGGCCGGCTGCGCCACCGTCCCGACGGAGAGCGGCGAAGCGACGGATGCGTCGGCGAGTTCCACCGCGGTGGCGACGGCGGCGGCGGCGGACGAGGGGACGGCGCGGCGGGCGGCGTCCGACGCGCCGAGCCCGGGCAGCTTGAGCGAAAAGGCGGCGGTGACGACCGCCGAGGTCGATGCGCCGCGGAGCACGTGGCGGGCGGAACGGGAAGCGCGCGCGGCGAGCGCGGGCAGTTCCGGGAACGCGACGACTGGCACGGGCGAAACCCGGGCGGCCAACTCCAGCGAGGCGGCGAAGTTGACGCAGCAGCTCGGCGAAGCGGCGAAGGAGCTGGCGACGCTCCGGGCGGCAAACGCGAAACTCCGGGCGGAGCGGGCGCAACCGGCCAAGGCGGCCCCGGCGGCGGCCCCGGTGGCGGTGCCGGTGGATCCGGCGGACGAAAAACTTTCGGTTGGGCTGAAGTCGTATGCGGCGTTTAAGCAGGAAGTGGGAAATATTTTTTCCGAGATCGAGCGGGTGCGGCAGGAAAATGCGGGGTTGAGCAGCAATTTGAAGGCTGCGGTGGAACAGGCGGACCGGGCCCGGGCGGCGACCTCGCGGCTCGAAGAGGATCTGCGGGCCGAGCAGAAGGCGCGGGCCGAGGCGGAAAAGAATGTGGCGCAATTGCGCGAGCAGTTGCGGGCCGTGGCGCGGGCCGTGTCGGCGGCGGGCTTGAGTGTGGAAAAACTGTCGGGGAGTGCGGAGCCGACGGGCAAGCGGTGAGGGTGAGGCGCGGTGGCCGGTGGAGTTGAGGCGGGAATCGCCGTCGCCGTGGGCGGTGAGAATGGGGCACGAAAAAGCCGGAGCGCTTGAGGCGGCTCCGGCTTGGGAGGATTGACGGGGGAAAGCGCGTTGGGGGCAACGCGCTCCACCGTACTGGGCGGCGGGCGGGGCGGCTTGGGAGGATTGACGGGGGAAAGCGCGTTGGGGGCAACGCGCTCCACCTTACTGGGCGGCGGGAGCGGCGGGGGCGGTTTCGCCGCCACCTTGCTTCTGCGCTTCCATTTCCTTCATCGCGGCCTTGCGGGAGAGGCGGACTTTGCCGGAGCGCTCGTCGATGCCGATGCACTTGACCCAGATCATTTCGCCCATCTTCACGACGTCTTCGGTGCGACGCACGCGGAAGTCGGCGAGTTCGGAGATGTGGCAAAGACCTTCTTTGCCGGGGGTGCATTCGACGAAGGCGCCGAAGTCTTTGATGCCGGTGATGCGGCCGTTGTAGAGCTTGCCGTTTTCGATTGGGGCGCCGCCGCCACCGCCGCCGCCGGGACCACCGCCACCGCCGCAAAGACCATCGATCTCCTGCATGGCGCGGGCCATGGCCTCGCCGTTGTTCGAGTAGATGAAGATCTTGCCGGAGTCGTCGTCGGCGATGTCGATCTGCGCGCCGGTCGTCTCGGTGATGCGACGGATCGTCTTGCCGCCGGGCCCGATGAGGAGGCCGATCTTCTCGGGATCGATCTGGATCGTCTGGATGCGGGGGGCGTATTGGCTGAGGCCGGCGCGGGGCGCGGGGAGCGAACCGAGCATGACCTTGAGGATCTCGATGCGGGCGTCGCGGGCTTGGAAGATCGCGGTCTTGGCGATTTCGAAGGGCAGGCCGTTGATCTTCAGATCGAGCTGGAAGCCGGTGATGCCCTTGGTGGTGCCGGCGACCTTGAAGTCCATGTCGCCGAAGTGGTCTTCCTCCCCGAGGATGTCGGTGATGGTGGTCCACTTGGTGATGGCGCCGGTGGCGTCCATCTCGGTCATGAGACCGCAGGAGATACCGGCCACGGGAGCGATGATGGGCACGCCGGCATCCATGAGGGCGAGACAGCCGCCGCAGATCGAGGCCATCGAGGTGGAGCCGTTGGAGGCCATGATCTCGGAGACGACGCGGATGGAATAGGGGAAGGCGTCTTCGGGCGGGAGGATGGGAACGAGGGAGCGCTCAGCGAGCGCGCCGTGGCCGATTTCGCGGCGGCCGGGGCCGATGAAACGGCCGGCTTCACCGACGGAGAACGGCGGGAAGTTGTAATGGAGGATGAAGCTCTTGGACTTCGCGCCGCCGGTGAGGCCGTCCATGTCCTGGGCTTCCTTCGTGGGCCCGAGGGTGACGATGGCGATGTTCTGGGTGTCGCCGCGCTGGAACATGGCGGAACCATGGACGCGGGGGAGGACGCCGACCTGCGCCTGGAGGGGGCGGAGGGCCTTGGCATCGCGATGGTCGGAGCGGACGCCCTTGGCGAGGACGGTGGCGCGGTAGGCTTTGTATTGGAGGTCTTCGAAGACGACGTTGAGGTCGACATCGGTGAACTTGCCTTCGCCGAGTTCCTTGAGGAGGGCGGCCTTGGCCTCGTCCTTGAGGAGCTTCACGTTGTTGGAGCGGACGTTTTTCTCGAAGCCGAAGATGGCGGCGGAAACGCGCTCAGCGGGGACGACGCGCTCGATGATGGCGCGGGCCTCCGGCGTGGCGCCGACGAGCTTGAAGGTGGCCTTGGGTTTGCCGGCGAGGACGGTGAGTTCCTTGATGGCGGCGATGATCGGCTGGATGGCTTCGTGGCCGAAGGCGAGGGCCTCGATGAATTTTTCCTCGGTGATCTGGTCGGCGGAACCTTCGATCATCAGCATGTCTTTGGCGTTGCCGACGTAGATGAGGTCGAGCGACGAGGAATACATCTGCTCGATGGTGGGGTTCGCGACGAACTTGTCCTCGATGAGGGCGACGCGGACGCAGCCGATGGGCCCGTTCCACGGAATGTCGGAGATGGCGAGGGCGGCGGAGGCGCCGTTGACCATGGCGATGTCGGAGTCGTTGATCAAATCGGCCGACATGAGCGTGCCGATGATCTGGACTTCATTGAGGAAACCCTCGGGGAAGAGGGGGCGGCAGGGACGGTCGCAGAGGCGGGAGATCAAAATCTCGCGCTCGGAGGGACGGCCCTCGCGTTTGAAGTAACCGCCGGGGAAGCGGCCGGCGGCGGCGTATTTGTCGCGGTAGTCGCAGGTGAGCGGGAAGAAGTCCTGGCCGGGGCGCATGGTGGTCGCGGCACAGGCGGTGACGAGGACGTTGGTCTCGCCGACGTTGACGTTGACGGCGCCGCCCGCGAGCTGGGCGATGGAGCCGGTGGAGAACGTGAGGTTCAGGCCGGCGACGGTGACATTATGTTTCTGTTTCATTTTCGGATTCGATTCGGATGCGGATAGGAACGGACGGTGTGTCGCGGATAAGACGGGCCGGTCAGCGACACGGCTGGGGACGGCCCGGTGGCTTCCGGGGAACGAAAGCGGCGGTGGTGCGGGGAGGCACCGCTGCGGGTGGGGATGCGAATGGCACGAACCCGCCTCAATCTCCTCGGCCGTGGCGCGAGAGATTTCCGTTTGGCGTCGGCGGGGGCGACGGCAAATGGAAATGTCCCGGCTCGGTTTCGAGTGTCAGTAAAGACCACAGGCGATCCGCGGATCGGATCGCCTGTGGGACGAAAGCGTTATTTGCGAAGGCTCAGCTTCTGCAACAGCTCGGTATACGTGGGCAGGTCGTGCTTTTTAGTATAGTCGAGGAGTTTGCGACGGCGGGAAGCCATCTGCAGGAGGCCGCGGCGGCTGTGGAAGTCTTTGCGATGCGTGCGCAAGTGCTCGGTCAAGTGATTGATCCGGGCGGTCAAGAGCGCGATTTGGACTTCGGACGAGCCGGTATCCTTGTCGTGAGTTTTGTAGGCTGCGATGATTTCGGGTTTAACAACTGTGGTGGACATGGTTTTGTGGTTTGGTTCACGACTGTAGGGCCCCCTTGCAGGGACCGTGCCGCCCGCCCCGATGCGACCGAAGTCGCGCCGCAGCCGGCGTCACCGTTTCAATCCGACGGAATGCCGGACCAGTCATGGTGGAGGCCCGCAACCGACGGACTTCCACTCACGCAAGGCGCGAAGCTCCTGCAGAGGGCGGGGGGGAGCAAGCGCAAATTTGGGGCGAAACGACGGGGGCGAACCCGCGGGACGTGTGGGCGGAGGGCGGCGGGGGGGCTTCCACGCGTCCTCCTGCGGGGGCGCTGCGGGGCGGCGGTTGGGCCACCGACGCTTCGTTTAGCCGGCGCGGATGTTGAGGGACTTGATGGCTTCGCAGCCGGGGAGTTTGCGGATGCGGGCGACGATTTCGTCGCGGTGGTGGAAGATCTCGTTGCGGACGACGGAGTGGGCGGCGAGGACGATGAGGCGGCCGCGGTCGATGCGGGCCGCGTGCGAGTAGGCGGCGTTGGCGGTGCCGACGAGGGCGGGCCATTGGTCGCGGATCGATTGCTCGGCGGACGGGCGGCCGATCTGGTTTTTGACCATCAACTCCTCGATGATGGCGCTGAGGTTTTGCGTCGGACGCTTCACCGCGCGGCGCGGTTCGTTGTAGGCGACGCGGCGGAACTCGCCGACGAGTTCTTCGGCGAGTTTGCTGAACAGCTGGGGGGCCTCAGACATCGGGCGGGACCTCGCGGCGGTTTTCGACCTCGTAGAGGCGGCTGTAACGGACGAAGGCGGCGAAGGCGGTGGCGTGGGCGATGTAGAAACCGGGGTAGCCGTCGAGGAAGCCGAGCTTGAAAATGTAGGCGCGGAGGAAACGCCAGCAGGGCCGGAGGATGGCGGTCGCGGCGGAGAACTGGGTGCCGCGCGCGGCGTGTTGGCGGACGAAGAGGTCGGCGAACGGGTTGATCTTCGCGACGTGGGCGGAGAGCGTCGGGAACGAGTAGTGGTGGAGGTCGCCGCGGAGACGGGCGACGGGCCCGGTGCAGTCGATTTTCTCGTGGACGAAGGCGTCGCCGCCCCAGCGGGCGCGGTCGCGGCGGAAGAGGCGGAGGCTGAGGTCGGGATACCAGTCGCCGTGGGTGATCCAGCGGTCGATGAACCAGACTTTGCGGGGGAAGCGGGCGGCGGCGTAGCGGGTGTGGTCGCCGCGGGCGAAGAAGGCGACGAGGTCCGCGCGGAGGGCGGGCGAGACCTCTTCATCGGCGTCGAGCGAGAGGATCCAGTCGTGGTGGGCGAGGGCGACGGCGGCGTTCTTGGTGTCGCGGTAGCCCTGCCACGGGAGGTGTTTCACGCGGGCGCCGCGGGCGAGGGCGACGGCCTCCGAGGCGTCGGTGGTGTCGTTGAGGACCACGAGGATGTCCGCGCACCAGCGGCGCACGCTGGCGAGGCAGCGGTCGAGGGTGTGCGCCTCGTTTTTGGCGACGACGACGACGGAAAGAGGAAGCGGTTCAGCCACGGCGCGGAGGATTCAAGTTGTAGGAGCGAGGTTGCTCGCGATTTCTGACGTGACCAGCGCAACCGACTCTCGAATCGCCTGCAAGCAGGCTCCTACACTCGGCCACAGAGCGAGCGCGGGATTTGGTAGAGGTAGCCGCAGGAGCGCCAGGCGCGGACGAGGGCTTTTTTTGCGGCGCCGGGGCGGAAGACGACGGCGTGGAGGAGGGCGAGGACGGCGAAGCCGAGGGCCTTGAAGACGTTGGCGACAAAGCGGCCGGCGAGGTAGGCGGCGGCGGCGGGTTGGCCGGCGCGGTCGATGACGCGCGAGCGGGCGGAGTCGAAGGCGTGGCGGGAGGCGTAGCGAAAGGTGGTGCGGCTCGCGGGCATCTGGTGCTGGACGGCGGCGCCGGGGGCGAACCAGACCTCGTGGCCGGCGGCGCGCACGCGCCGGATCATCTCGCTGTCACCGCCGGAGAAATAGTTGCCGGCGGCGCGGTCGAGCGCGGTGTGGAAGAGGCCGAGTTGGGTGAAGACCCAGCGGGGAAACGCGAGGTTGGCCCCCATCGGCGAGTGTGGGGGGGGGAGCGGGCCGAGGTCGGCGCGAAACGCGAGGGGCGCATGCCATTCGGCGACCCAGGGCGGAAGGCCGTCGGGGAAAACGGGAATGACTTCGCCGCCGACGGCGCCGATGCGTTGCGCGGTGTCGGCGAGGAGCGGGCCGGTCATCTGCGCGAGCCAGTCGGGTTGGACGAGAATATCGTCGTCGCCGAAGACGATGATGGTGCCGCGGGCTTCGGCGATGGCGCGGTTGCGGGCGTAGTCGAGGCCCTGGCGGGTTTCGAGCAGGTAGCGTGGCGCGGGATGGGCGGAGGCAAATTCGGCGACGACGGCGCGGGTGTGGTCGGTCGAGTTGTTGTCGAGGACGAGAATTTCGAAGTGGTCGCGGGGAAATTGCTGCGCGACGAGGCCGGCGAGGGTTTGGCGCAGGAAGGCGGCGCGATTGTAGGTCGGGATCGCGACGGTGACTTTGGGAGTGGACGAGGGCGCGGGCATGCGGGCGGGAGGGGAGGATGGGCGGTCCCGCGCGGCGGCGGCAAAGAAAAAGCTTCCCGCGCGACGGTGCGGACGGTTCGCTCACGGGATGGCGTTCAAGCATTGGCCCCTGGTTCGTGATGTTCGGTTCGCGCAAAAATGCGGGCGGTTTCTGCGCGGGGCCCGGAAGCGTCGGCCGGAGTTGAAGTGGGACGAATTTTTGCGGATTGCGCGTCATTTCAAGACGGACGACATGGGCAGTTTTCCGGAGCGCGGGTATTTGTTTCAGCTGGCGAGCGATCTGCCGGCGGGGGCGCAGGTGATCGAGGTGGGG
>JBIKOK010000241.1:0-10274 GCA_044358025.1 Opitutaceae bacterium | reverse complement strand
CGACGACCGAAAAACTACCACTTCCTCACCCAGCCCCGCCGACGGATGCGCGTATCCGTTTCCAGGCGCCTGCGATGATCGCCCCTTTCCTTTTCACTCGGGGCTTATCTAAGCGCCATTCGAGCCAAACACCTTGTCCGCTCTGTGCCCTCTGTGGGCTGGGCTCCGTGCCCTCTGTGAAATGCGTTCGGTCAAGTGGGGTATGAAATATCCGCCCTCAGCCTTTTCCGCGCCCTTCGTCACTTCGTCCACCCCCGGTGCGGTGCCCGCCTGCCCGCCTCGCCCATGAGCATGGAACTCCTCCCCTTCACCTCCGTCGAACACGTCAGTTCCGTCATCACCTACGCCTATGAGCACAAGGCCTCGGACCTGCATTTCGAGCCGTCGGAACACCACTTCCACATCCGCATGCGGCAGGACGGACTGTTGAAATCCGTGTTTCGCGGCGAGCACCGGCACGCCGCGCGCCTCAACACCCAGCTCAAGGTCATGGCCGATCTCGATCTCGCGGAACAACGCGTCCCCCAGGACGGCCGTATCCAGTTTTCCCTCGCCGAGACCCACAACCTGAGCATTCGCGTCAGCACCTGCCCCACCGTTTTCGGGGAAAAAATCGTCCTGCGTCTGCTCGACCCGAAAGCCCACGTCCGCAGCTTCGAGGAGCTGGGCCTGGACGAAGCCCAGCGCGCGCTCCTCACCAAAACCATCGCCCTCCCCAACGGCCTCATCCTCGTCACGGGCCCTTCCGGCAGCGGCAAGACGACCACCCTCTACAGCGCGCTCAACTCCCTGAACCGAAATTCCCGCAATATCGCGACCATCGAGGACCCCGTTGAAATCACGCTTCCCGGCATCAATCAGGTGGCCGTTTTCCCCCGGATCAACCTGTCCTTCGCCCGCATTCTGCGCAGCCTCATCCGCCAGGATCCGGACGTGCTGATGATCGGCGAAATCCGCGACCGCGAGACCGCCGAAATCGCCATCCAGGCCGCGCAAACCGGCCACCTGGTTTTATCCACGCTGCACTCCGCCACCGGCCTCGAAGCGATCAACCGCCTCGCCCACATGGGCATTCCCCGTTACGAGCTCGTCAGCTCCCTGCGCCTCGTCGTCGCCCAGCGGCTCCTGCGCACCCCCGGCACCGGACGCCTCGGCGTTTTCGAGTTTCTCCCCGTCACCGCGGCCGTGAAGAAATACGTCCTCACCGAGCCCTACCTCTCCTACGCCGGTCTCCTGCCGCACGAAAAAATCGCCACCCTGCGCGACGCCGCGTTGCACCACGTGGCCCAAAACCGCGTCGACCTCGCCGAGGTCAACCGCGTGATCCCCGAGGAATAACCTTCGCCGAGCAAGCGCAGCCCGGCCACTCGCCCGCCGGCTCCGCGCCCCCCTCCGTCTCACTCGCCGCGCCGCCCCACAGCTTCCGCTCGACCCGCTGCGCCGAAGCGCCCAAACGTGGGGCATGCGCTCCCCCCTGCTCGCCGCCCTTTGGCTCGGACTCGCCGCCCTCGCTTCGGCCGCCGCTTTGCCCGAGGGCGTCCGCCGCGTGACCGTTCTGAATTACCCCGACTGCTTCGAACTCTCCAACGCCGACACCCGCGTCACCCTTTGCCATCAGGTGGGCGGACGCGTGCTGGAATATGCCTTACAGGGCAAGAACGCGCTCTACCTCGATCCCCAGGAAATAAACTGGGGCACGCCGGGCGGACTCAAAACTCCCCCGAGTGCCGGCCGTTTCGACATCGGGCCCGAACACATCATTCCACGCCGGGAAAAACTCTGGTCCGGCCCCTGGACCGCCGAGGCCATCGGACCGCGTGCCGTGCGACTCACGAGCTTGCCCGACGACGCCACCGGCGTGCAGCTCATCCGCGAGTTTCGCCTCGATGCGAAGACCACCCATCTCAGCTGCGAACAGATCATCCGCAACGTCTCGCGCGAGACCAAGCACTGGTCGCACTGGAGCCGCACCTTTGCGGTGCACGGCGGCATCGGCGTCGTCCCGCTCACGCCCGAAATTCCGCGATTCCCCCACGGCTTCGTCATGTATGCTCCGGGCTCCGACCCGGCCATCCTGTTTCGTCCCACCGACCCCAACGTCCGCCGGCGCGGCGCATTTCTCGAAGTGCTCGGCCCGACCCGTTACCCGAAACTGGGGTTCGACTCCCACGCCGGCTGGTTCGCCTACGTGATGCCGCACCACCAGGCATTCGTGAAACGCTACGCCTCTCCGCGTGACGCCGTGTATCCGGAAATCGCCGGGCTGACGCTCTGCTTCTGGTATCCGATCGCCGGCACCGTCCCCGCCTGCGAACTCGAACCGCACGGCCCGCGCCACGACATCCCGCCCGGCGCCAGCGCCAGTTACACCGAGCACTGGTATCTGCTGCCACACGCCTTCCCGGCCGCCGGCGCCCAGCTCGATTTGGATCAACTCGCCGCGCAGGTCGCCCGCGACGCGCGGTAACAATCCCGTCCCGCGCCGCCCCGCCCCACCCGCCTCACCCCGTCGCCGCCGGTTTCCGCTTTCGCCGCTGCTTTGCCCGGAAACTGAGCCCGAGCCGGTTCGCCAGTTTCCGGATCCGCTCTTCCCAGTTCGCGCCCGCCGCGTTGCGGTTTCCCGCAAAAAACGGCTCCAGCGCGCACGCCACTTCCCGCACGCTTTTCAACCGCGCCACCTCCGGCCAGTAAAACCACAACAGCAGATAAATCGCCGTCGCGTCGGTCGTGCTCCGGCCCGCCCGACCGTCGAGCAGTTCCGGCAACCGGTTGCCCACCGCCAGCCCCTCCACAAACGCCCGCCGCGCCCCGAAATCCGGGGCGAACAGCCGTTGCATCACGTGCGCCTGAAACTCCGCCGACGCCGTGAACGTGCCCGCCTCCACCTGGACCGCGACGGCCCGCGCGCCGGGATCCAACGCCAGCCGCTCCGCCAGCTTTTGCGCGAACCGCCCGCCGGACGATTCCCGCGACTGCGCGAGATCCTGCGCTTTGGCGGCCCACGCCACCGCGATCCCTTCGGCGAACACCGATCCGTCGCCGGTCAAAATCGACGCATATTCCTGCGGCACGAACTGGTCCTTCAAAATTCGCATCACCCGCTGCGTCCACTCCGGAAAGCGCCGCAATTTCGCCGGCGCGCTGGCCGCCGTCAGCGCTTCCGCGATCCGGTCGAGGAGCCGGTCGGGCGAAAACTCCGGCAGCGGTTGGGGGGCAGGACGGGGCACCCGGCGACGATCCGATTTCCCCGGCAGAACTCAACGTTGAAGCGGGCCCGCTGCCGCCCCCTCGGCGCCTCTCCCTCGCAATCTCCTCTCCGTCGGCCGCCGGCTCGCTCGCGCTCCCGTCACCCTGTAATCACGATCTCTTCCGCCGGCACCCACACCTCCACCGTATCCCCGTAACGCACGCCCTCCACCCACGGCACGAGAATCTCCAGCATCGCCGGCGGCTGAAAATGCGCCGCCTTCGTCTCCGGGTGCGGCGTGTAAACCCAGCCGGCGTACTCCACCCCGCCGTGCCCCACGCGGCAGCGCGAAAACGAAAAATCCTCCGGCGGATGCAGGTCCGTCCACGTGACGCGCCGAAACGTATGCGCCGGCTTCGCCAACGCGAAGCTCCGCGGCGCGATATCCACATTCAGGGTCCCCTCGAAAAACGGCGCGAGATCGAGCCCGCGCTCCAGAAAAAACGGCCGCTGCATCCGCAACGTCCCCGCCGGATAGCGCCGGTCCGCCCCCGTGCCCGACGCCACGCGATGCCCCGCCCGCACGACGCCCCGCACACGCTGCCACTCCCCGTTGAGCTCCCGGTGGTCCATCGCCCGTCTAAAAAAGCTTCGGCGCGAAGTCCGCCAGATCACGCCGCCACCCCGGCCGGCGATCATTGCCCTCCGTAACCACGAATGCGTGACGCCCGTTTTTCTCCGTGAGCGCGGCGGCGAAGTCCCGGTTCGCCTTCACCAACGTGTCGTTCCGGCCGAGCACGGCCCCCCGCCGGTTGGGCTCCCGGCTCAGCACCCCGGGTTCCTCACGCAGACGCGCCCCTTGGCCCACTCCGCGCTCCGCGGCCGGGGTCTGCGCCAGCCGCGCGCCGCCGGTCAAAACCGGCCCACGGGAAACAAACCGATGGACCACCGGGACGGGGCACGAAAAGTTCATGGGGACCGCGAACCTGCGCGCCCCGCCCGTGCGTTCAAGCCGAATACCGCTCGGCCCGCGCGTGGGGCACGGGCCGCTACGCCGCCACGCTCGGCCCCGGCGCCCATTCTCCTCTGCCGCGTCGTCGCCCTCGCCCCCCGCTCGCCCGGCCTCAAACCGGATCGCCGCCCGCCATCGGGTTCTGCGGCCCACCCGGCGCCGCACCCGTGTTCACGCCTCACTCCGGATCGCCCCACCGGCGCCCCGCTTCCGGCCCGCCGCACCGCGCGCTTGCCGCCCCGCCCGCCCCGCTGCGTAGTCGCCCGATGCTTCGTCGATCCTGTTCCGCCGCCACGTTCGCCGCTCGCTTCCTTTCGCTCCCGGTCCCGGCTCTGGCGCTCGCGCTGCTCACTCTCTCGCTCACCGGCTGCGGGAGAAAAGACGCCGCCAGCTCCCCGTCCCCCGGCACCGCTCCCGCCGCTTCGACCACGCCCGGGAAAAAAATCCTGCTCTACGGCAACGGCGCCGAGCCCCAGGACCTCGATTTCCAGATCGTGACCGGCGTCCCCGAGCACCACCTCGCCCTCACCTTCTTCGAGGGCCTCGTCACCGAGGACCCCCAGCTCAACGTCGTGCCCGGCGTCGCCGAACGCTGGGAGATTTCCCCCGACGGCCTCGTCTACACCTTCCACCTCCGCGCCGACGCCCAATGGTCCAACGGCGACCCGGTCACCGCCGCCGATTTCATCCAGAGCTACCGACGCATGATCTCGCCCGCGCTCGGCGCCGCCTACGCCAACATGCTCTGGTATGTCGTCGGCGCCGAAGACTACACCAAGGGCAAACTCACCGATTTTTCGCAGACCGGCTTCAAGGCCCCCGATGCCCGCACCGTCCAACTCACGTTGCGCCAGCCCACCCCGTTCCTCCTCCACGCCATGAACCACTACGCGTGGTATCCCCTGCCCATCGCCACGCTGAAAAAATTTGGCGCCCTCGACCGCCAGAGCACTCCGTGGACGCGCCCGGAAAATTTCGTCAGCAACGGCCCCTACGTCCTCAAGGAATGGCGCCCCAACCAAAAAATTGTCGCCGTCCGCTCCCCGACCTACTGGGACCGCACCGCCGTCAAGATCGACGAAATCCATTTCTTGCCCGTCGAACTCGCCGACACCGAGGAGCGCATGTTCCGCACCGGCCAGCTTCACATCACCTACGAAGTCCCGCTCACCAAGCTCGCCGTCTACCAACGCGACCGCCCCGACTCCGTCCGCGTCGACCCCTACAACGGCCTCTATTTTTACCGCTTCAACGTGCAGCGAAAACCCTTCGACGACGTCCGCGTCCGCCGCGCCCTCGCGCTCGCCGTCGACCGCGAGACTCTCGTGAAAAAAGTGACCCTCGCCGGCGAGCAGCCCGCCTACGATTTCACCCCGCCCGACCTCGCCGGCTACGTCAGCCAACACGCCTTCCACGCCGATCTCGCCGAGGCCAAACGCCTCCTCGCCGCCGCCGGTTACCCCGATGGCCAGGGCTTCCCCCCGGTCGAACTCCTCTACAACACCCTCGAAAAACACCGCACCATCGCCGAGGCGCTCCAGCAAATGTGGCGCAAGCATCTCGGCGTCGAGATCACGCTCTTCAACCAGGAGTGGAAGGTCTACCTGGACGCGCAGCACACGCAGAACTTCCAAATCCAACGCGCCGGCTGGATCGCCGACTACGTCGACCCGCACAGTTTTTTTGACCTGTGGGAAACCGGTGGCGGCCACAACGACACCCACTGGGGCAACCCCGAGTACGACCGCCTCCTCCGCACCGCCCTCGGCGCGAAGTCCACCCCGGCCCGCTACGAGATTTACCAACAAATGGAAAAAATCCTGATCGATGAGATGCCTGTGCTCCCCCTCTATTTCTACACCTACTCGCGCCTCATCAGCCCCAAAGTGAAAGGCTTCATCACCACGCCGCTCGACAACTTCTCCTGGAAATACGCCGACCTGGCGCCCTGACGCCCGCCGCCCCGCGGCGCCCCCCATCCGCCGAACACGCGGCGCCTCCCATCCGCCGCCCCGCGGCGCCTCCCGTCCGCCGAATACGCGGCGTCGCTTCATTCCCCCCGCCACCCCCTATGCTTTCGACCCGCCCACCCACCGCTCGCCCCTCCTTGCGACCCGGCTCCCGGCTCGTTGGCTTGCTCCGGCTCTCCACCCGCCGGAAAACCGCCCCCCTTGCCCTTCTCGCCGCGCTCAGCGGCGTCCTCGCCCTGCCCTCCTGTGCCAAACGCGAGTCCGCCGTCGACGGCGGACTCCGCACCGCGACCTTGGAGATCGGCAACACCGGCGAACCGGGCGAACTCGATCCGCACATCATCAACTCTGCGCCCGATTACCAAGTGGTCCCCGCCTTGTTCGAGGGACTCCTCAATTTCGAGCCCGCCACCTTGGCGCCCACGCCCGGTGTCGCCGAGCGTTGGACGATTTCGCCCGACGGCCTGACGTACACGTTTCACCTCCGCCCCACCGCCAAGTGGTCCAACGGGGACGCCTGCGCGGCCGCCGATTTCCTCTACTCCTTTCGCCGCGCCCTCTCCCCCGCTCTCGGCTCCCAATACACCCTTCTCTTCCATCCCGTGCGCGGCGCCGCCGATTATGCCAGCGGCAAACTCTCCGACTTCGCCGCCGTCGGTTTCGCCGCCCCCGATCCCCTCACCCTCGTCCTCACCCTCGCCCAACCCACCCCGTATCTCCTCGGGATGATCGCCGGAAATCCCGTTTGGTTCCCCGTCCACCGCGCCACGATCGAGCGCCACGGCAAGATCGACCAACGCGGCACCGGCTGGACCCGCGCCGGCCACCTCGTCGGCAACGGCGCCTTCCTCCTCAAGGACTGGCGGCCCAACCAGGTGATCGTCGCCGAAAAGTCCCCCCACTACTGGGACGCCGCCCGCGTGCGCCTGCAGAGGCTCCGCTTCCACGCCATCGACAGCCTCGACGCCGAAGAACGCTCCTTCCGCGCCGGCCAACTCCACGTCGCCCATCTGCCGCCCGCCAAGGCCACCGCCCTCCTCGCGGCCAAGTCCCCGCTCCTCACCATCACGTCCGGCCTCAACTCGGCCTTCATCAACGTCAACACCACCCGCCCCGCTCTCCACGACGCCCGCGTCCGCCGCGCCCTCGCGCTCGCCCTCGACCTCCCCCGGATCGCCGCCCGCGTCAACTCCGCCCGCATGATCCCGGCCGACGGGATCATTCCCCCCGGCATGGCCGGCTACACCCGCGCCGCCCGCCTTGCCTCCGACCCCGCCACCGCCCGCACCCTCCTCGCGGCCGCCGGTTTCCCCGGCGGCGCGGGTTTCCCCCACCTCGAACTCAGCACCGCCACCGCTGGCGCCCATGAACTCGCCCAGGCCATCCAGCAATCCTGGCGCACCGCACTCGGCGTGCAGATCGCCATCGTGAACCGCGAATCCCGCACCCATTGGGATCAGATGCATGCAAAAAACTACGACCTCGCCCTCGCCGGTTGGAACGCGGACTACCCCGACGCCTCCACGTTTCTCGATCTCTGGAAGAGTGGCGGCGGCTGGAATTTCAGCCAATGGCATGACGCCCGCTACGACACCCTCCTCGCCCAGGCCGCCACCGCTCTCGACCCCGCGGCCCGGCTGGCCCAGCTCCAAGCGTGTGAGGCGCGTCTGCTCGAGGAGATGCCGGTGATCCCCATTTCCTTCGACCGTTTTCTCCGCCTCGTTCATCCGTCCGTCCGCGACTGGCCGGCCAACAGCACCGACCGCCCCGACTACCGTCCCATCTGGCTCGCCGCGCCTTGATTCCAGTTTGCCGTCTCCGCCGGCGCACCCCTTTTCCGCCCGGTCGGCGCCGACCCTCGCCCCGGAAGCTCCCCGCGAACTTAGCCTTGCCATCCCTCACCGTCGCCGCCGCCATTCCTTCGCCTTTCCGACCCTGGTCATTGGACTCTCGTCGCTCCCAACCTCCCGCCTCCGCTCCTTTCCATTCACCTCCGAAACTATGTTTCGTTTCATCACGTCGCGCTTCCTGCAGTCCCTGCTCGCGCTCTTCCTCGTCATCACCGCGACGTTCTTCATGGTGCGCTTCGTCCCCGGCGGCCCTTTCACCGCGGAGAAGGCCGTCACCCCCGAGATCCTCCGCAACCTCGAAGCCCACTACGGCCTGGATAAACCGCTCTGGCAGCAATACCTCGACTACCTCGGCAGCCTCGCCCGCGGCGACCTCGGCCCGTCGTTCAAATACCCCAACCGCACCGTCAACGAGATCATCTTCGACAAGGTCCCCGTCTCCGCCGAACTCGGCGCCATCTCCCTCGCCGTCGCCCTCGTCCTCGGCATCGCCCTCGGCACCCTCGCCGCCATCCGCCGCAACACCTGGGTCGACTACGTCGCCTCCTCCTTCGGCATGATCGGCATCTCCATCCCCACCTTCGTCGTCGGCCCGCTCCTCGTCCTCGCCCTCGCGATCCACCTGGGCTGGTTCAACGCCTCCGGCTGGTATGGCCCCGCCGACCGCGTGCTCCCCGCCCTCGTCCTCGGCATCGCCTACGCCGCCCCCATCTCGCGCCTCACGCGCGGCGGCCTCCTCGAAGTCCTCAATCAGGACTTCATCCGCACCGCCCGCGCCAAGGGCGCCTCCGAATTCCGCGTCGTCACCCGCCACGCCCTCCGCGGCGGCCTCCTCCCCGTCGTCTCCTTCCTCGGCCCCGCTGTCGCCGGCATCCTCACCGGCTCCTTCGTCATCGAAACCATTTTCCAAATCCCCGGCATCGGCCGCGAATTCGTCAACAGCGCCTTCAACCGCGACTACACCCTCGTCCTCGGAACCGTGATCCTTTACGCCGTCCTCATCATGGCCCTCAACCTCGCCGTCGACATCGCCCAGGCCTGGATGAACCCCAAGGTCCGCCTCGAATCCTGAGTTCGCCATGACGTCTGCTCCTCCCACCTCTCCCGCCGCCGTCCCCGAGCCCGTCGAACAGGGCAACTCCCTCTGGCACGACGCCTGGCTGCGCCTCCGCAAAAACAAACTCGCCACCTTCGGCCTCGTCTCCCTCTCCATCATCGCCGTCGCCTGCCTCCTCGGCCCGCTCCTCTCGCCCTACGGCTACGAGGAACAGAACCTCGACCTCGGCGCCTCGGCCCCCAGCGCCGCGCACTGGCTCGGCACCGACACCCTCGGCCGCGATCTCCTCGTCCGTCTCCTCGCCGGCGGCCGCATCTCCCTCGCCGTCGGCCTCGCGGCCACCTTCGTCGCTCTCACCATCGGCGTCGTCTACGGCGCCGTCGCCGGCTTCTTCGGCGGCAAACTCGACGCCGTCATGATGCGCTCCGTCGACATCATGTATTCGATGCCGTTTCCCATCTTCGTCATTCTCCTGATGGTGCTCTTCGGCCGAAACATCATTCTCCTGTTCGTCGCCATCGGCGCCGTCGAATGGCTCACCATGGCCCGCATCGTCCGCGGCCAGGTCATGTCCATCAAGAAAATGGAATTCATCGAGGCCGCCCGCTCCCTCGGCCTCGGCCGTCGCCGCATCATCTTCCGTCACATCCTCCCCAACATGCTCGGGCCGATTATCGTCTACACCACGCTCACCATCCCCGGCGTCATGCTGCTCGAAGCCTTCCTCAGCTTCCTCGGCCTCGGCGTGCAGCCACCCATGAGCTCCTGGGGCGTGCTCATCAAGGACGGCGCCGAAAAAATGGAGGAGTTCCCCTGGCTCCTCATCTTCCCCGGCACGATGTTCTCGCTGACCCTCTTCTCCCTCAACTTCCTCGGCGACGGCCTCCGCGACGCCCTCGACGTCCGGTCCTCCAAGGACTGAAGGAGGCACGGTCTCGACCAGCCATTGTGCATGTTTGCGCGTATTGACACCCCACAGCCCCGGTAATTCATTTTCACCCGTGCCCGCCGCCGCCGAAAAATCATCCAGAAAACAACGGGCGCGCCGCACCGTCGCGATCGCCGTAAAAAAGCGCCCGACTCTCTGGGATCGCATCGGTCATTTAGCTGGCAGCATCGACGGCCCCGGTAATTTGTCCGCGCTGAGTAAGACGATGCCGGGTTATGGCCGATCCCGTTCTCGCTGACGCCGGTCCAT
>JBIKOK010000240.1:0-10286 GCA_044358025.1 Opitutaceae bacterium | reverse complement strand
GACGCGGAGAGGGGGAGAGGGAGAGAGGGGGAGAGGGGGAGAGGAAGGCGGGGAGAGGTTCGCCGGCGGGGAGGGTGAGTTCGGCGCGGGTGGGGGAGAGGAGGGTGAGATTGCGTTGGTGGGTGAGGGAGAGGGACGAGAGGAGCTGAGAGGTGGGAGTGGAGAGCTGAGCGTCGGAGGAGGCGGAGGCTGGCGGGACGGCGGGGCTTGGGGAGAGTTCGAGGGTGTAGACGGTGGGGGCGGCGAGGAGGCTGGAGAGGGGGATGGCGCCGTGGCCGGCGGTGACGGGGATCTGGATTTGGGTGAGTTCGTCGGGGTCGTCGCGGCGTTCGCGGAGGTAGCGGATGCGGACGGGATAACGGAGGGCGCCTTCGACGGAGTAGGTCAGGGCCATGCCGCCGAGGGCGGTCTCGACGGTGCGCATGACCTGCTCGGTGGTGAGGCCGAAGCGGGCGAGTTTGGCGGGGTCGAGGCGGACCTCGGCGTAGGGTTTGCCGCCTTCGCGCTGCATCTGGACATCGGCGGCGCCGGGGGTGGCCTGGATGATTTTTTCGGCTTTTTCGGCGAAGCGCTCGAGGGCGTCGGAGTCGTCGCCGAGGACCTGGAGGGCGATGAGGCTGCGGATGCCGGTGGAGAGCATGACGACGCGCGTCTCGATGGGTTGGAGCCAGCTCGGGGCGACGCCGGGGATGTCGGTGATGGCGGCGAGAGCGGCGCGGACTTCGGCGAGGGTGCGGGGGCGGGTGCGTTCGGTGCCGTCGGGGTCGGTGAGGGCGTGGACGGGCCACTCGGCGTAGGGTTTGAGGAGGACGACGGTCTCGATCATCCCGAGGGGGGCGGGGTCGATGGCGGTTTCGGCGCGTCCCATTTTTCCCATGACGCTGGCGACCTCGGGGACGGATTCGATGAGGCGGTTTTGCGCGAGCATGATGCGCTGGGCTTCGCCGAGACCGCCGGTGGCGGGGATGGACGGCATGAAGAGGAGGCTGCCCTCGTCGAGGGGCGGGAGAAAACTGGAGCCGACGCCGGGGAAGGCGCGGGTGAGCGCCTGGTCGAGGGTGGTGCGCGAGAGATCGGCGCCGACAAGGGCGAAGGATTGGCGGAGCGGCCAGCTGAGGGTTTGCCAGCCGAGGCCGAGGAGGTAGCCGCCGAACGCGAGGGTGGCGATCACGACGGTAAAGGTGAGCTTGTGGCGCTGGATGTGATTATAGGCCCATTCGTAGGCGACGTGGATGGCGTGGCTGGCGGGGTTTTCCTCGTAGTTGACGAGTTTCTCGCGGCCGAGGCGCCAGACGATGAGGGCGACGGCGGCGGCGAAAACCGGGGCGAAGAGCCAGCCGGGGATCGTGAGCGCCCAGCGGTCGTAATCGAGCGGGAGGCTCCAGCCGTCGCGGATGAACCAGCCGAAGGCGAGTCCGCCGGCGAGACCGGCGAGGGCGAAGAGGACCGGTTTGCGGATGTGCCAGGGCGGGAGGAGCAGGCGGCAGAGGACGGGGACGAGGAGGGTGCCGAAGAGGACGGCGCCGCTGATGGCGAGGGATTTGGTGAGGGCGAGGGGGGTGAAGAGGCGGCCGGCCTGGTCCTGGAGGGCGAAGATCGGGAGGAAGCCGATGACGGTGGTGGCGGCGGAGGTGAGGAGTGGGCGGGCGACCTCCTGGGCGGCGGTGATGACGGACTGCGTGATCTCGGGATCGAAGGGCGAGGTGGGCATGGCGCGGCCCTCGCGGCGGCATTTCGCCTGCAGATCGACGAGGTGCTGCGTGATGTTTTCCGTCATGATGATGCCGAAATCGACCATCACGCCGATGGCGATGGCGATGCCGGCGAGGCTCATGATGTTGGCGCCGACGCCGGCGAGGCGCATGACGAGAAAGGTGAAGAGCATGCCGAGCGGCAGGCTGAGCGCGACGGCGAGGCTGGCGCGGACGTGTAACAGAAATGCGATGACGACGACGGCGGTGGTGACGACGGCCTCGACGAGGGTGGCGGAGAGGGTGGCGGTGGTTTCGCGGATGAGTTGGGAGCGATCGTAGAACGGGACGACGGTGACCTGCTCGCGGGCGAAGGTGGGGGCGAGGGTGGCGAGCTGCCGCTTGACGGCGTCGATCACGCGCTGGGGATCTTCGCGGACGCGCAGGCCGATGATGGCGCCGACGTGTTCCTGGAAACCGTCGGCGAGGAGGCCCTGGCGGAATTGGCCGCCGAGGGAGACGGTGGCGATGTCGCCGAGGCGGAGGCCGGCGCCGAGGGTGCGGTTGCCGCGGAGGACGATGTTTTCGACGTCGGCGACGGAGCGGATGAAACCGGCGCCGCGGATCATGGTTTCGACGCCGGATTGTTCGACGCTCATGGCGCCGACGTCGCGGCCGGCGGAGCGCACGGCCATCATGAGCATGTCGAGGGTGAGGCCCTGTTCCTCGAGGCGGGTGGGTTCGACGTCGATCTGGTATTCGCGGACGACGCCGCCGGCGGGGGCGACCTCGGCGACGCCGGGAACGGCGCGGAGGGCGGGGACGACGATTTGGTCGAGGAGGTAGCGTTTCGACTCGAGGTCGCGCGGGCCCTGGAGGGTGAAGGCGTAGACCTGGCCCATGGCGGTGGCGTCGGGGCCGAGGCGGGCGTTGACGCCGGGCGGGAGGAGGCCGGTGAGTTGGGAGAGACGTTCGAGGACGCGCGTGCGGCACTCGTAGAGATCGCGGCGCTCGGCGAAGATGACGTAGAGGTAACTCGCGCCGTAGAGGGACATGCCGCGGACGGTTTGCACGCCGGGGAGACCCTGGAGTTCGCGGGCGAGGCGGGAGGTGACCTGTTGGTCCATGTCCTGCGGGCTCTGGCCCGGCCACTCGGCCCAGACGATGACCTGGTTGTCGCTGAGGTCGGGGAGCGCATCCACGGGGATCTCACGCCAGGACCACAAGCCGGCGAGCGCGAGGGCGAGCGCGGCGGAGAGGGTCAGGAAGGGGTGGCGGATGCAGAAGGGGATCACGGACGGGACGGAGGACGGAGAGACGGACGGGGCGGAGGACGGAGAGACGGACGGGGCGGAGGACGGAGAGACGGACGGGACGGAGGACGGAGAGACGGACGGGACGGAGGACGGAGAGACGGACGGGACGGAGGACGGAGAGACGGAGGGAGGGGGGGCAGGAGAGAACGAGAACGATTACGAGGAACGAGAACGATGAGGGCTAGTGTTGGTGGGAGGGGGGTGGGGCGGTGGCGCCGAGGGGGAAGAGGAGGCTGGGGGTGCCGGCGAGCTGGGCCTGGCTGTCGATGAGGAAGGCGCCCTGGGTGGCGACCTCGTCGCCGGGGTTGAGGCCGGCGCGGACGACGTAGAGATCTGTGCCGGTGGCGGATTCGAGGCGGGGGCCGAGGGCGAGGGGGGCGAGTTCGAAGGCGAGGCGGCCGTCGTCTTTTTTGCCGGATACACGCCAGGCGACGTGGCGGACCCCGGTGGAGAGGACGGCGCTTTTGGGGACGAGGGTGACGCTGGCGGGGGTGGCGGCGGCGAGGAGGTCGGCGTCGAGGGCGGCTTGGAAGCGGGCGTGGACGAGGCTGCCGACGAGGAGGCGGCTATGGGGATCGGAGAGGTGGAGGTGGACCTCGCGGGCGCGGATTTCGGCGCTGAGTTCGGGGGAAACCCAGGTGATGGCGGCGGCGACGTCGGGGAGGGGGCCGCGGTCGTCGGAGGAGAGTTGGACGGCCTGGCCGACGCGGAGCCAGTGGGCGCGGGCTTCGGGGACGTGGACGACGACCATGAAGGAGCGCGGCGCGACGAGGCGGAGGAGCGGGGTGTCGGGCATGACCTCTTGGCCGACGGTGGGGAGTTTGGCGGCGGCCATGCCTTCGCCCTCGAGGCCGAGGACGACGAGGCCGGTGAAAGGGGTGGTGATGGTGACGGTGTCGGTGGGGGCCGCGCCGGCGAGGACAGCGGCGGCGAGGGCGGGGAGATTCCAGCGGGTGAAGCGGTCGGTGAGAGCGTGGACGGCGTGGGTGTCGGCGAGTTTGACGGCGGCGGCGAGTTCGCCCTGGGCGGCGAAGAGTTCGGGGCTGTAGAGATCGACGACGGGGGCGCCGGCGGCGACGACGGTGCCGGGATGGAGGGCGGCGGGATAGCGTTTCAGGACGCGGCCGGCGAGACGGGGGATGACGATTTGGAGCGTGCGGTCGTCGTAACGGACGGCGCCATACGCGTGAATCGTGGCGGTGGCGGGGCCGGTGGTGACGGTGGAGAGCGTGATGCCCATGCGGCGCTGTTGCTCGAGGGAGAGTTCGCCGGCGGTGACCTTGGTCATGGCCATGCCGCAAACGGGGCAGGCGCCGGCTTTGGCCCCGATGAAGTCCATCATGGGACAGGCCCAACGTTCGCCGGGGGCGGCGGCGCCGGGGGCGGCGTGGGCGGCGGTGGCGTTGAAGAGGGCGTGCTCCGGGAGGAGGGCGACGAGCGTGGCGCCGGCGGCGAGACCGAGGACGGCGGAGAGGGCGGAGGGCCAGCGCATGGGAGGAAGGCGGCCGATCAGCGTTTGATGAGTTCGTTGCGGAGGTAGGCGGGGCGGTATTTGTCGGGGTCGGCCTTGAATTTGGGGGCGCACATCTTGCAGCCGAAGCCGATGGTTTTTCCCTGGTATTCGACCGTGGGGAGAGCGGGATCGACTTTCATGCCGCAGATGGCGCAGACGGTGTTGACGGGGGTTGGGGCGGCCGTGGGGCCGGCGTGAGGATCGCGGGCGGCGGGCGCGGGCGTGGACGGTTTTGAAGGCGAGGACGGTGGGAGCGGCGGGGAGTTGTTGACCATCGGGGCGTAGTCGCCGCGGGTGGTGACGGAAGCGGCGGTGTCGTGGCCGGCGTGCGGGTCGTGCAGGGCGGTGCGGGCGCCGAGGGCGATGAGGGCGCCGAGGACGAAGGTGGCGAGGAAGGTGAAGAGAGCTTTCATGGGGAAAGGAGCGGAGAGGTGAGCGCGGGAGTGAGGCGGGCGGGGGAGAGGTAGCGCCAGAGTTCGGCGCGGGTGACGCGGGCGGAGGTTTCGGCTTCGATGATTTGGAGCTGCGTCTCGGTGGATTTTTCGAGGATGTCGATGGCGTGGAGGACGGCGGATTCGCCGGCGC
The DNA here is from genome assembly GCA_044358025.1 of Opitutaceae bacterium. Taxonomy (GTDB): domain Bacteria; phylum Verrucomicrobiota; class Verrucomicrobiia; order Opitutales; family Opitutaceae; genus GAS368. The sequence continues at coordinate 5,181 of JBIKOK010000240.1, read as the reverse complement.
CCAGGCCGGTGACGCTGAGGCTGCGGGTGAGGGCCTCGTGCTCGGCGTCGAGGCGGGCCTGGGTGTCGGCGGCGAGACGGCGGGCGGTGGTGGCGAGGCGCTCGGCGCGGTCGACGCGGGCGAGCGTGCTGGAAATTCGGTGACGGGCGGCGGTGGCGTCGGCCGTGGCGGCGGCGCGATCGGCCTCGGCGGCGCGGACCTCGGCGCGGGCGTAGCGGCGGTTGCGCCAGGGAATCTCGGAGGAGAGGGCGAGGCCGACGGTGTCGGTGTTGCCCATGGTGCTGCGTTCGCGTTCGAAGCGGACGCCGACGGAGGTCATGGGGTGGGCGGAGGCGCGGGCCATCTGACCCAGGGCGTTGGCCTCGGCGATGCGGGCGGTGGCGACGGCGACGGTGGCGGCGTCGGCGGGATTGATCTCGGTGGCGGTGGGGGCGGAGAAAGCGGGGAGCGGGGCGTCGGGGGCAAGGCCGAGGCGGCCGCGGGCGGTGGCGCGGGCATCGGCGGCGGTGCGCTGGGTTTGCTCGAGCTGGAGTTGGAGGGAGGCGACGCGGGATTGGATCGTGAGGCGGTCGGCGAGGCGGGTGGTGACGCCGGCGGCGAGGCGGGATTGGACGGTGGCGAGCGCGGCGTCGAGGCGGGTGAGTTGGGTGGTGAGGAGGGCGGCGCGGGCGTCGGCGCCGTCGGCCTCGGCGAGGGCCAGGGCAAGATCGGCGGCGACGTCGCCGACGGTCGTGGCGTAGTCGGCCTCGGCGAGGGAGACGACGGCGGAGGAGCGGGCGCGGTCGGCGGCGCGTTCGCCGCGTTTGGGGAGGGGTTGGCGGACGTTGAGCTCCCACATGGTGCGGCTTTCGCCCAGGGGGGCGGCGACGCGGGAGCCCATGGCCTCGACTTCGGGATCGGGGAGGCGGCCGGAGGCGTCGGTGCGGGCGCGGGCGGCGTCGATGCGTTGGGCGGCGGCGGCGAGTTGGGGTGCGCGGGTGACGGCGTCGAGGAGGGCGGGGGCCGCCGCGGGGGTTTGCGCGCGGGCGGCGGGCAGGAGCGTGGAGGACGCCGTGAGCGCGGCGAGGAGGCAGAAGCCCGCGCGGTGGAACGGGAGGAGGCGCGGGGACATGGGGGTGACGAAACTGGGCGGACTGACGTCCGCCGGTTTTTTATTTCTTGGTTTTGGCGGCGGCGTCGACCTTGGCGAGGAACTTGGCGGGGGAGGCCTTGAAGTCTTCGGTGCAGCCGTCGCAGCACAGGAAGACGACGCGGTCGGGCTGGCCGGCGGCGCGGTGGATGTAGGGCGCGGCCTCGCCCATGCTGCCGAGGGGTTCATCGGAAACGAGGCAGGTCTTGAGCGGGTAGGAGGCGCGGGCCTTGGCGATGAGGGCGGCGTCGGCGGGCGTGGGCTTGGCGGCGGCGGCGGGTTGGTCGTGTTGGTGGGGCTTCTCGGCGGCGAGGAGAGCCGGTGCGAGGCTCAGGGAGAGCGCGAGGGCGAAGGAGGCGGAGGCGAGGCGGGAGGTGAGTTTCATAGGGATGGTTCGCGGGCATTAAACCGCAGGGCGGAAAATCCCGCGAAAAATTTCGGGAAAGTTTTTGGCGGGATTTTGGCGGGGGCGGGTTATAGGGTGGGAATCCAGACATAAATTTATGAAGGCTCCTCCATCGAACGATCCCCTTTCGCGGGTGTTAAAAGCCTGGCGCGTGGTGCCGGCAGGCGCGCCGCAGTTCCGGGCCGAAGTCTGGGCGCGGATCGGGAGGGCGGGGAAGCCGGAATCGTGGGCGGGGTATCTGCGCGGGCATACGGCCGCGGTGGCCGGGGCGTTGGCGCTGGCGGTCGTGCTGGGTGCGGTGGGCGGGCGCAGTCAGGCGCGGGCGCGGGCGGCGGCGGAGAGCGAGCGGCTGGCGAGCGCGTATGTGCAGTCGCTCGATGCCCGGGGCATGACGATGCCATGAAGAACTTGCTGATCACGGCGGGGGTGGTGATGGCGGCGTGTGCGCTGGCGTTTGGGGTTTTCTTCGCGCTGAACGACGATGCGGTGCTGCGGCGGGCGGCGCGCGACAACGATGCGATGGCGTGGTTGCGCGCGGAGTTTCGGCTCGATGAGGCGCAGTTTGCGGCGATCAAGAAGTTGCACGACGACTACGGTGCGGTGTGTGGGGAGCATTGTGCGGCGATCATGGATGCGCGGGAGCGCAAGGCGCCGGCGGCGGAAGTCGCGCGGTTGGAAAAGATCTGTGTCGATGCGATGACCGGACATTTCAAGCGCGTGGCGGCGCTGATGCCGGCGGAGCAGGGCGAGCGTTATCTCGCGACGGTGTTGCCGCGGGTGTCGGATTATGCCCACACCGGCGCGCCGACGGTGGGGGCGAAACCTTGAGGACGGAGAGGGAAAGTGAGCGTGAACGGGAACGGGGGGTGATGCAGGGACGGGTGCGCGAGGACGAGGCGTGGGCGGTGGTGCGCGCGGAGGACCGGGCGCTGATGGCGCGGGTGCAGGGAGGGGACGAGGCGGCGTTCGGGGTGATGATGGCGCGGTGGGAGCGGCCGGTGAAAAGTGTGATCGGGCGGATCGTGCTCAATGCGGGCGAGGCGGAGGAGCTGGCGCAGGAGACGATGGTGCGGGTGTGGCAGCAGCGGGGGACGTTTCGCGCCGGGGCGGAGGTGCGGCCGTGGGTGTTTTCGATCGCGGTGAATCTGGCGCGGAACCGGTTGCGGTGGTGGCGGCGGCGGCCGGAGGTGGCGTTGGAGGCGTGGAGCGTGGCGGAGGGCGGCGGGAGGGAGAGAGCGGGAGAGGGGGAGAGGGGGAGAGGCGCGGATGGAGGCGATTTGGAGCGGAAGGAGCGGGCGGGGGCGGTGCGGGAGGCGATCGCGGCGCTGCCGGTGGAGTTAAGGGAGGCGATTGTGTTGTTTGAATTTGAAGAGCTGTCGCAGGCGGAGATCGCGGTGGCGGTGGGGGCGAGTGTGAAGGCGGTGGAGGCGCGCGTGGCGCGGGCGCGGGAGAAATTGCGGGTGACGCTGGCGCGATGGGTGTGAGTTGGGGGCGGGGGAGGGAATTTCGGAGGTGGGGGTAGGAAGATTTTTTGGGGAGGAAAATTTCGGAACGAGGGCGGGGCGGGTGGGGTGGCAGCGTGATCAACCCAACAGGCTCGAACCCACGGGCGGGGATGCCCGGGCCACGCCAAGCCGAAGAATGATGAGCCGTGGTTGAGCGGTTGGGCGGGGCGGGGGAGGGCGAGGGCAATAATTGCCGACGGATGGACAAGCGGCGCGGAGCCGGCGCGGCGGGGGGGATTATCTTCCCTGCACCATGACGGTCGTGGGCATCAGCATCGGGGCGTTGTCGGTGAAAGCGGTTGCGCTGCGCGGGGCCGCGACGACGGCGGTGATGGCGGCGCACCAGGGGCGGCCGCTCGAGGTGTTGGACCGGTTGCTGGGGGGGCCGGAGTGCGCGGACGCGGAGTTTTTCGGGGTCGCCGGGGCGCTGGGCCACATCACGGAGGTGGCGGCGATCCAGCGGGCGTTGCGGGAGACGGCAGAGAAATTTGACGCGGTGGTGTCGTTGGGCGGGGAGTCGTTTCTGGTCTACACCCTGGTCGACGGGCGGATCGCGCACGTCCTGTCGCACAACAAGTGTGCGGCCGGGAGCGGCGAGTTTTTTGTGCAGCAGATCGGGCGGATGGGGTTGGGGCTCGACGAGGCGATCGGGCGGTCGTTCGAGGGCAAGGTGGTGCCGCTGGCGGCGCGGTGTTCGGTGCACTGCAAGTCGGACATCACGCACAAGCTGAACCGGCACGAGGCGTCGCCCGCGGACATTTTGCACACGCTGCACGACGGGATGGCGGGCAAGGTGGTGGCGCTGTTGGACAAGGCGCAGCGCGAGTTGCGGCGGGTGTTGTTGATCGGCGGGGTGACGCAGAATGCGGCGATGGTGGCGGCGCTGCGGGGGAAGCGGCCGGGGACGGAGTTTGTGGTGCGGCCGGAGAGCGCGTGGTTCGAGGCGTGGGGCTGTGCGCTGCTGGTGCGGGACGAGCCGCGCGAGCGGACGCCGCAGACGATGGCGCCGCGGGCGCTGGACCGGCTCCCGCCGCTCGGGGCGTATGCAGGGCAGGTGCGGGTGATCGCGGCGCCGGCGAATCAGGCGCCGCCCGACGGGCCGCTGGTGCTGGGGGTCGACGCGGGGTCGACGACGACGAAGGCGGTGTTGCTCGATCCGGCGACGCGCGGACTGGTGGCGTCGCACTATGCGCGGACGAACGGCGATCCGATCGCGGCGCTGCGGGGGTGTCTGCGGGAGCTGGCGGGCGAGGTGGGCAACCGGGCGGTGGGGCTGGTGGCGACGACGGGTTCGGCGCGGGAGTTGGCGGGGGCGTATCTGGGCACGGCACAGGTGCACAACGAGATTTCGGCGCACGCGGCGGGGGCGACGCACTACGATCCGGAGGTGGACACGATTTTTGAAATCGGAGGGCAGGACTCGAAATACATCCTGCTGCGCAACGGGGTGCCGATCGACTACACGATGAACAACGCGTGCTCGGCGGGCACGGGTTCGTTTCTCGAGGAGAGTGCGCACGGGGATCTGGGCATCGCGGTCGGCGACATTGCGGGGATCGCGTTGGGGGCGAAGGCGCCGGTCCAGTTCAAGACGACCTGTGCGGCGTTCATCAATTCCGACATTCGTATCGCGCAGCAGCAGGGGCACGCGCGGGACGACATTGTGGCGGGGCTGGTTTACTCGATTGCGGGGAATTATCTCAACCGGGTGAAAGGGCCGCGGCCGGTGGGAGCGAAGGTTTTTCTGCAGGGGGGCGTGGCGCTGAATCCGGCGGTCGGCCACGCGTTCGCGCACAGTGCGGGGCGGCCGGTGGTGATTCCGCCGCATCCGGAGCTGCTCGGGGCGCTCGGCGTGGCGTTGCTGGCGCTGGCGCGGGTGGGCGGAGACCGGGAGGCGCCGCGCGATTTGCTCGGGCTGGCCGCGCCGGAGATGACGCTGGCGGGGCGGTTCACGTGCCGGGCGTGCAAGATGTATTGCAGCATCGACCGTTTCGCGGTGGCCGGACGGCATTTTCCGTTTGGGGGCCGGTGCAGTTTGTTCGAGCATGCGTGGAAGCGGGACGGGCGGACGGCGGCGGTGGCGGATTTGGTGGAGCAGCGGGCGGCGCTGCTGTTCCGGGCGCCGGCGGTGGTGGCGGGGA
>JBIKOK010000239.1:0-10305 GCA_044358025.1 Opitutaceae bacterium | reverse complement strand
ATGAGTCCAACCGGAAGCAGCTCGCGCGTGAGCAACCCCCACGCCTGATCGGGGTCGGGGAGGCCCGGCCCAAAGAGCGCAAACGCGATGAGGCCGCAATAGGCCCAGGCAATGGTGACAAATCGCGTGGAGAAGCCCCCGGTCACCGCACCGAGCCGGGCGGCCATTTCGTCTTTCGCCGATCCGGAGATCGTCATGTTCGCCTGAGAGCCGGCAATCCCGATCAGTTGCACCAAAAGCAGGGCGCAGATCGAATACCACGTGTATTCCGAGGCGATATCGCCGCCGAAGAGATTGAACATCACATCGGGCACCTTCTCATGCAGTGCGGTCGGACCGCCCAATCGCCACAGACCGAACGGAATCAAAATGACCGAAATCAGCACGACCAAAATGGCCTGCACCGCATCAACGACGGCCGAAGCCTTTAATCCTCCGAGCATGATGAACACCGCCACCAGACCCGTCGAAACAAGATAGAAAATCGCCGGATTCAGGTAGGTCACATACGGCTGCAGTTCACCGCGCTGGTAGTAATCGCGCAGCGTGGAATAACGGGTCTCCTGAACCGCCGCCAATTCTCCGCTCTGCCGCTGCGTCCGCAGGTCAATGAACTCGTGATACTCCTTCACCATGGTCTGCTCTGCGACCGTGTAGATGATGGGATCCTTCACCATGAGCGGCTGCAGGGTCTTCAACGCCATGACATTTCCGCCGGCGATCACGCCCACCACGGCGATCATCAACATCGTCACGGCATAGAGGGTCGCGAGGAAGCGGCTGCCGAAACGATCCGCAAACAGGTCCGCCATGGTCGTAAGGCGCACGCGGCGAAACCACACGTTCATGAACCAATAGTAGGGCGTCAGAAAGAGGGTGATCAACGCGAGCCAGGCCCCACCGGCACCCTGGCGATAGACCGAACTGGCGGTCGTCGTCGCCTGCCCCGGATCGGTCATATTGCCGAAACTGAGGAAAAACTGGAGCCACCGGCCCAACGACCGGCCGCCGAGGAAAAAATCTTTTTCGCCCTTTACCCCGTGCGAGAAAATTTTGCCGATCACGAGGACCGTGATGATGTAGGCGACAATGATGGAGACATCGATCCAATGGAGGCCGAAAAATTTCATGGGGTGGTGCGATCAAACAAAATCGCTAAGCGCAGCGGGGCGAGAACTAATCGACGGGGCGCCAAAATTGGGTGCGCGGGCGGGCTCGGGTCATTTGGTGAACGCGGCTCGCCGGTTCCGGGCGGGGGCCCATTCCGGTCAACCCCTGGCCCAGGACTTCGCCCGTAGTCACGTTGCCGGACCCGTCGAGGACCTGGATCCGGTTGATCGTCTTGAAATTCACGTGATCCGCGAAGGACCAGACGCCCCCGTCTGGCGCCCGTGATTTCGAGTAAAGACGGTTGCGGCCCGAGATGACCGTGCCCGGGTAATTCCAGAAAACGGTTTTTCCGTTCGGTAAATACTGGAAGCCCGCCATCAGCCGCAACGGATGGCCCGGCACGTCGTTTTCATTCAATTCCCACCCGCCCCCCAACGCCGCACCGTCTTCGAGGATCTTGTGACCGTCGCCGCACGAGACCAGCAGGGGCCGTCCGGCAGCTGCTGGATTTCGTGGATATCCCGGTGACGGGAATGCGCCGCAGCGATCGGCCAGCGCCATCCAGCTCCTCGATTTGATTCTCGCCCTTGCGGGAAACGAGATAGCGGCCCGCGGCGGTCTGGCGCACGCTGCGAAACTGGTTGCGGAGTTTGATCGGAGCAGGCGGCGGTGGGAGCATGATCTCCCGCGCGATTTCCCGGGCGCGATCAACTTCGACCAGCCGGCTCGGCCGGCATTCGACGGGCAACACGCGCCCGTCCGACAGTGGCTGACCTGCGTGAACCTCGGTCTTTTCCGCGGCCTTGTATTCCCACCGGACTTGCTTGGCGCGGATCAACTCCACCGCGCCCGATTCAAAGGCGATGAGGAAGTTCCCGTTGGGCAGCACCCAAAAATCCTGCGGATGCCTGCACGGATACTCCCGCTCCACGATCCCTTCGGCCGAGACCGCCGCGACCTTTTTTCCGGCGGAATCGGCGCAGAAAAACGGATGCGCAGCGTGGGCGGACAGCGGGGCAACGAACCTAGCCGACAGGACACGCCACACAGACGGGATTTTCGTCATCGGGGGAATCGTGGGGTTCGGGCAAAACACGGCGACACTCCCGGCACCCGCCGCAATCCCCGCACCGCGCCGGGCGCTCGGCGCGCCAGGATTCGTTGCGCCACCGACCGTTCAGGGCCCCACCGTGGCCGGCGCGCCGGCGGGATTGCGCGCGGCAATTGCCTCGCGGGCAGCGGCCACGAGCACCTGTGTCGTGAACGGCTTCGCCAAAACCCGGGAGGCGCCGAGTTTTTCCGCGATCGTCAGGTAAAGGTGCAGGTTGAGGGGCAGGTCGCCGGAGATCGCGATCACCGGCAGCCGCGGGTGGCTGTAACGCAACGCGGTCAGTGTCTCGATGCCGTCGCGCTCCGGCATCACCACATCGGTGATGACGAGATCGATCCGCTTTTCGGCGAGAATTTCCGCCACCCGCCGACCGTCGGGCGCCGCGTGCACAGCGAATCCGGCGAGTGTGAGTATTTCGGTGAGCAGGGCCCGGTAGGGCGCATTGTCTTCGAGCAGGAGCACTGCAGGCATGAGCGGAAGCGGATCGGAGGACGGGCTGTTCATGTGCAAAGCCCTGTACGATCGCCGACGCGACGCCAAGCCGCGCGGCCGGCTTTAACCGATCGTTTACGTGAGGAGCCCACGCGCTCCCGGTGCGAAATCAGGCCGTTTCAGGCGGCTACCGGGGAAGACCGCGAGGGCACCCTATGATGCGCGGCGCCACCGCTTCAGCGCCGCCCCCGTGAGCGAGCGCGGGGCTTTCTCGATCTCGGCCCGCGGACCGGCAAAAATCAGTTCGCCGCCGTCGCGACCCCCACCGGGACCGAGGTCAATCAGCCAGTCGGCGAGATTGATCACATCGAGGTTGTGCTCGATTACGATCACCGTGTTGCCCTGGTCGCGGAGTTTGAAGAGGAGATCCATCAACTTCTGAATGTCCACCCAGTGCAGCCCCGTCGTCGGCTCGTCGAGGATGTAGAGCGTCGAGCCCTGTTGGCGTTTACTCAGCTCCAGCGAGAGCTTGATGCGCTGGGCCTCGCCGCCGGAGAGCGTCGTCGCGGACTGTCCGAGGGTCAGATACCCGAGCCCCACGGCGTCGAGCGTCGCGAGCTTGTCCAGCACGCGCGGAATGTGGCGGAAAAGCGTGATCGCCTCGCGCACCGTCAGGTCGAGGACGTCGGCGATCGATTTGCCGTGAAACAGAATCTCGAGCGTCTCGCGGTTGTAGCGCCGGCCGCCACAGCTCGGGCAGGGCGCGTAGGCATCGGCCATGAACTGCATGTCGAGCTTGATCGCGCCGTCGCCTTGGCAGCGCTCGCAGCGGCCGCCGCGGACGTTGAAGGAAAAACGGCTGGCCTTGTAGCCGCGCACCTTCGCGAGCGGCACCTGGGCGTAGAGATCGCGGAGGAGCGTCAGCAGATCGACGTAGGTCGCGGGGTTCGAGCGCGGACTGCGGCCGATGGGCTCCTGGTCGACCTGCACGAGCTTCTCGAAAAAATCGAGGTTCTCGATGTGGCGGTGTTTGCCGGGAATGGTCTTCGCGCCGTTCAGTTTGCGCGCCGCCGCGGCGGCAAGGACGTCGTTCACGAGCGTGCTCTTGCCGGAACCGCTGACGCCCGTGACGCACGTCAGCAGGCCGACGGGGAATTTGGCGTCGATGTCGCGGAGGTTGTTCGCGCGGGCTTCGCGGACGGTGAGCCACGCGCCGTCGGGGAGTTTGGGCTTCGCCTCGCGTGTAACCGAGAGCTTACGGGAAAGGTAGGGGCCGGTGCGCGATTGTTTGGCCGTGAGCGCCGCACAGGCCGCCGGCGTGCCCTGGAAGAGAAGTTGTCCACCCTCCACTCCGGCCTCGGGTCCCAACTCGATGAGCTCGTCGGCGAGGCGCATCGTATCCTCGTCGTGTTCGACAACGAGCACGGTGTTGCCGCGGTCCCGCAGCGCCACGAGGGTGTCGAGGAGCTTTTGGTTGTCGTGCGGATGCAGGCCGATGCTGGGCTCGTCGAGCACGTAGATCACGCCGATCAGCCCCATGCCGAGCTGCGTGGCGAGCCGCACGCGTTGCGCCTCGCCGCCGGACAGGGTCGCGTAGTCGCGATCGAGGGTCAGATAGCTGAGGCCGGTCTCGAGGAGAAAATGCAGGCGCTGCTCGATGCCGGTGACCACGTCCCGCACGGCGTCGTTGGGACCGTGTGCGGCGACGAGTTCGCGGGCGAACGCGTCCGCCTCGCCCACGTCGAGCTGCATGAACGTGGGAAACGTTTTGCCGCCGCACCGCACGGCGCCGCTGCGCGCATTGAGCCGCGAGCCGTGGCATTCCGGACACTCCCCCGCGATCATGAACGTCGTCAGCCGCGCCTGAAAGCCCTCGCTGTCGGTGTGCCGCCAGCTGTGCTCGAGGTCGGCGATTACCCCGGGAAAGGTCTGGGCCTTCGCCTCGCGCATCCGCCGGAGCTTGATCGCAAACTGCCGCTCCCCGGCCCCGAACAGCAGCGCGTGACGCGTGGCCTCCGGCAGATCCTGCCACGGCACATCCGCATCGAACGGCAGCTGCTCGGCGAGCTGCTTGATCAGGGCATTGTGCTTCATGATCAGATTCTTTCCGCCGATGCGCCAGGGCTTGATCGCGCCCTCCCGCACACTCTTCTCCGGCGCGGCGATCATCAGCTCGGGGGAAAAGCGGAGCTTCCGGCCCAGGCCGTCGCACGTGGGGCAGGCGCCCTCGCGGCTGGAAAACGAAAAATGCTTCGGCGTCAGTTTGTCGAACACGTCGCCGCAGACCTCGCAGGCGAGCGACTGGCTGAACGCAATCTCGCGCCACGGCGCCTCGGCGTTTTTTTGGGCCAACACGACGGCCCGGTCCTTGCCCTCGCGGAACGCCAGCTCGAGCGAATCCGCCAGCCGGCTGCGCTGGTCGGCCGTCGCCACCAGCCGGTCGATCACGACCTCGACGGCGATCTCGCGCCCGCCGCTGCCGGCCGCGATGATTTTCGGCTCGTCCAGATTCTTGATCTCACCGTCGAGGCGCACGCGCTGGAAACCCCGCTGGCGCAGCCGCGGCAATTCGTCGCGCAGCACGCTGGCCTTCGCCCGCATAAACGGCGCGAGCAACATTACGCGTTCGCCGGCACATCCGGCGAGAATGCGCTGCACGTTGTCGTCGAGGGATCGTTGTACGACCCGGCCGCCGTCGTTCGGGCAGATCTGCTCGCCCACCAGCGCCCACAGCAATTGGGCATAGTCGGCGATTTCCGTCGCGGTGGCGATGGTGCTGCGCGGGCCGCCGGCCCCGGTGCGCTGCTCGATCGCGAGCACGGGCGACAGACCATGGATGAAATCGACATCGGGGCGCTTCAGCTGGTCGAGCACCTGCCGCGCCTGCGCGGACAGGCTCTCCATGTATTTTCGGTAGCCCTCGGCGTAAATCGTGTCGAAGGCCAGCGACGATTTGCCCGAACCGCTCGGGCCGGTAATGACCACGAGCTTGCCGCGCGGAACGCGCAACTCGAGGTTCTTCAAGTTGTGCTCACGCGCGCCTTTGATGTGGATGTGGGTCGCGGCCTGCATGGATCGGAACCGCACCCTTGCGCAATTGCGCGGGGCGTCAAAGCGCGAATGGCCTTTTCGTTCCGCTGCGCGCCGGAACGCGCGCCAAAACTCGCGCCATATTCCTTCTTGCCCCACGCGTAACCGCCCCGTTTCGTTGCGACGCTCCAACCCCTTGTTGTCCGTAAACTCATCCTCCCTGCCTGCCGCCGACGTCCTCGCGCGGTGGTTTACTCTGAATCCCATCCCATGAAAGACCATGCCTCCTCCCCTGTCGTTGCGCGCCTTGCGCTTGCTGCCAGCCTCGGGCTCGCGGTCCTCGCCCCGGTGGCGAACGCGATCCAGTTTTCGAACGGCGGCCTCACCGGCAGCTTCGATTCGACCATTTCGTTCGGGGCGCTTTATCGCCTCGGGGATCCGAAGAGCAGCAATTTCGGCACGACCAACTCCTCCACCGGCATCCCCGGCCTCCTGAATTCGGTCAACACCGACGACGGCAATCTCAATTACGGCAAGGGCTGGGTCTCGGAGCTGTTCAAGGGCTCGCATGATCTCGAGCTGAAATACGGCAACTTCGGCGCCCTCGTCCGCGGCTACTGGTTTACCGATCTGAAGAGCGACGACACGCTCCGCACGAAACTGTCGGATCAGGCGAAGGACCGGGTGGTCCGCGGGGCCGAGTTTCTCGACATGTATGCGCGCGCTAAATTCACCGTCGGCGCCGGCTTGCCGATGGATGTGCGTATCGGCCGCCAAGTACTGAGCCTCGGCGAGAGCACGTTTATCCCGAACGGCGTCAACGTCGTGAATTCCGCGGATCTTTCGAAACTCCGCACCCCTGGCGCCGAACTCAAGGAGGCCCTCCTCCCGGTGAACATGGTGAAGGCCTCCATCGGCGTCACCCCCACCGTGACCATCGAGCCGTTCTGGCTCCTCGAGTTCCGCCGCAATGAGCTCGAACCCGCCGGCACGTATTTCTCGACAAATGATTTTGCGACCCGTGGCGCCAGCCAAGTCCTGCTCGGCTTCGGCACGTTGGCCGATACCGGCACGCTTGGCGCCATCCCGCGCGACAAGGACCGCGAAGGCTCCAACTTCAACCAATACGGCGTCGCCACCCGCGTGCTCGCGCCCGGCCTCAACAACACGGAATTCGGTTTCTACTACGCCCGCTACAACAGCCGCTCGCCGATCCTGAGTTCGCGCACGCCGACGTCGCCGATCAACACCGACCTCACCGGCCCGCTCACGCTTGCCTTCCTCCGCGGTGGCGTGCCCGCTGCCGCCGCGCCCGCCCAAGCCGCCGCCATTTTCCAGTTGTTGGTGAAGGCCACGCTGGCCCCCGCCACACTCACGCCGGTCGAAGCCGCCACCATCCAGTCACCCGCCGTGCAAGCGGCGGTCGCCGGCGCCCGCTCGATTGCACTGCTCTCGGCCGCCGCCACCGGCCGTTACTTCGCCGAATATCCCGAGGGCCTCAACCTCTACGGCCTCAGCTTCAATACGGCCGTCGGCAAGACAGGCATTTCGCTCCAAGGTGAAATCTCCCTGAAAAAGGACACTCCACTCCAAGTGGACGATGTCGAACTGCTCTTCGCCACGCTCTCGTCGCTCACGAACTCGGCCGGTTCCGCGTTCGGTACGAGCAACCAGATCGGCAATTTCCTCGGTCAGCTCAACCGCGAGATTCCCGGCTACCGCCGCCACAACGTCGTGACGGCCCAGAGCACGGTCACCAAGGTTTTCGGGCCCACCCTCGGCTCGCAGCAGTTCACGCTCCTCGGTGAAGTGGGCGGCGTCTGGGCCAATCTGCCCGGCAAGGACACGCTCCGTTACGAGGGCTCCGGCACCTTCACGAGCGGCAGCGCCGCCGCGATGCTCGCGACGCCGTTCCCGACGATTCCGTCGACGCCCCTCGGCGCCTTTGCCGACAAGTTCTCCTGGGGCTACCAAGTGCTCGGCCGCCTGGACTACAACAACGTGTTTCCGAACGTGAACATGCAGCCCACGCTCGCCTTCACCCACGACGTGCGCGGCAACACGCCGCTGCCCCTCGGCAACTACGTCCAGCAGCGCAAGAGCGTGAACCTCTCGGTCGAGTTTACCTACCGTAACGCGTGGTCGGTCGAGTTCCGCTACGTGAACTTCTACGGCGCGGGCCGCTACAATCTTCTCAACGACCGCGATTACTTCGCGACCACCGTCAAATACTCCTTCTGATTCGTGCGGCGGGGTCTGTCCTGCAGACGCCGCCGCGCTCCCCTCGCGCTCTCCCTCGCCCTGTCACTTTCTCCTTGGCCATGAACTATCTCCTCCGGCTCTTGTCCCCTGTCACCGGCGTGTTGTGCTGTGCTGCTTTCGGCACGGCCCACGCCGCGGTTCCCGAAGCCACCGCCGCGCGTCTCGGCAAAGACCTTACACCCGTCGGCGCCGAAGCCGCGGCCAATGCCGACGGTTCGATCCCCGCGTGGAACGGCGGCATCCTGACCCCGCCGGCCGGCTACAAAGCCGGTGACCACCATCCCGATCCGTTCGCCGCCGACCAGCCGCTCTACACGATCACCGCCGCCAACGCCGCCCAATACGAGGCGAAGCTCACGCCCGGCACTCAGGCCCTCCTCAAGGCCTACCCCGACTACAAGCTGATCGTCTACCCCTCGCGCCGCAGCGCCTCCAATCCCCAGCGCGTTTACGATGCCATCCGCAAGAACGCCACGTCCGCTCAGCTCGGCGCCGGCGGCAACGGTATCGCCGGTGCCACCGTCGGCGTGCCGTTTCCGATTCCGGCCAACGGTCTCGAAGTGCTCTGGAATCATCTCACGCGTTACCGCGGCGTGGCCGCGTCGCGCCACATCGACCAGGCCGCCGTCGAGCGTGGCGGCGGTTACCAGCTCGTGAAGTTCGAGGATGAGTTCCTGTTCAATTACACGCGCGCCGACATCACCGCCGCCGAATTGGAAAAGGACAACACGCTCATCTTCTTCAAACAGGCGGTGGTCGCCCCGGCGCGTCACGCCGGCACGATTCTCCTGGCCCAGGAGACGATGGACCAGATCAGGGAACCGCGCCGCGCGTGGGTCTACAACGCCGGCCGCCGCCGCGTCACGCGCGCACCCAACGTCGCCTACGACAACCCCGGCACCGTCGCCGACGGCCAGCGCACCAGCGACCAGTTCGATATGTTCAACGGCGCGCCCGACCGCTACGACTGGAAGCTCGTCGGCAAAAAGGAGATCCTCGTCCCCTACAATTCCTACAAGCTGCATAGCGACAAGGTGAAGGTCAGCGAGGTCCTGAAGCCCGGTCACATCAACCAGGCGCTCGCCCGCTACGAACTGCACCGCGTCTGGGTGGTCGACGCCACCGTCAAGCCGGGCACCTCCCATCTCTACGCGCGCCGGACGTTCTACATCGACGAAGACAGCTGGCAGATTCTCTCCGCCGACCAATACGACGGACGCGGCGCCCTGTGGCGGGTATCCGAGGCGCATTGTATCAACTACTATGACGCGCAGACGTTCTGGAGCACCCTCGAAGTCCACGTGGACCTGCAAAACGGCCGTTACTTGGCCGTCGGCCTCGATAACGAAAACAAAATGTATGATTTCACGTTGAAGCGCAGCCCGTCGGATTTTACGCCCGACTCGCTCCGGCGCGACGGCGTGCGGTAACCACGGCCCTGCGCTTCCGCGCAGCGTCGGTCCCGGTGTCTCCGCCCCGGCGGCGGCACCGGGCGACCCCGCCGCATGATCCGTCTCGTCTTTTTTACCATCCTGCTTGCGGTCGCCGCGCAGGCCGCCGATTCCGCTCCGCGGATGCTGCTCCTCGACGGCACCCTGGCCGGCAGCACGATTGTCGTTGTCGGCGAGCGCGGGTCCATTTTTCGCTCCGTCGACAACGCCCTGACCTGGCAAGCCGCGGCTTCCCGCGAAACGGCCACCCTCACCGCCGTGGCTTTTGCACCGGACGGCACGCGCGGTTGGGCCGTGGGGCACGACGCCCTGATCCTGACGACCTCCGATGCGGGACGGACTTGGCAGAAACAGTGGCAGGGCGAAAGCCTGGCCGACTCCTTTCTCGACGTGCTCGCCCTCGATGCCCAACGCGTCATCGCGGTCGGTGCCTACGGTCTCTGCCTGGCGAGCACCGACGGAGGAAAGTCGTGGGCCCGGCGCAAAGTCCTCGACGAGGATTACCATTTCAACCGCCTCAGCCGCGGCCCCACGGGCACGCTTTATCTGGCTGGCGAACGCGGCACGCTCCTGCGCTCCAACGACAGCGGCGCGACGTGGGGGCGCATCCCCGCCGCCTACGACGGTTCGTTCTACGGCATCGTCCCCCTCGACGCCCACACCCTCCTCGCCCACGGCCTGCGCGGCCACGTCTTCCGCTCGGTGGACGACGGGGCCACGTGGACGCTCGTCGCGACCCCGCAACCGGTGCTGCTGGCGACGGCGATCAAACTGAAAAGCAACCTCCTTCTTTTCGGCGGCCACGCCCGCGCGGTGCTGCTCAGCCGGGACAACGGCCTGACCCTTGCCGCCTGGAATACCGCGCTGACCACGGCGGTCGCCGAGTTGCTCGAAATCCCGGATGGCCGG
>JBIKOK010000238.1:0-10317 GCA_044358025.1 Opitutaceae bacterium | reverse complement strand
ACAGCGGCCTGCGCGTTCCGCTGATCATTCGTTGGCCGAAAAATTTCCCCGCCCCCGCCCGCTACGCCCCCGGCACCGTGAACGACGAAATGGTCAGCCTCCTCGACCTCACCGCCACCACCCTCGCGGCCGCAAACGTCCCGCGCCCGCTGTTGCTGCAAAGCCACAGCCTGATCGGCGAGCGCACGTCTCCGCCGCGCAGTTACGCCTTCGCCGCGCGCGACCGGATCGACGAAACCGAGCAGCGCATCCGCTCCGTGCACGACGCACGCTTTCACTACATCCGCACGCTGAGCACCGGCCCCACCTTCGCCTCCCTCAACCGCTACAAGGAAAAATGTTTTCCCATCTACCCGCTCATGCGCCGGCTCTTGGCCGAGGGAAAACTCACCGGCGCGCCCTTGGACCTCATGCAGCGCACCGGCCCGTCCGAGGAACTCTACGATCTCCGTTCCGACCCGCACGAAATCAAAAACCTCGCCGCGTCCGGCCAGCCCGCCCATCGCGAGGCCCTCATCCGCCTGCGCGCCGCCCTCGATACGTGGATGGCCGAAACCGGCGATCGCGGCCACCTCCCCGAACCCCGCGAAGTCGTCGCACCCTTCGCCAAAGAAATGCACGACTGGTTCGGCACCCCCGCCTGGGCGCAGGCGCAGTCGGGCGCGGCCCCCGCCCCGGCTGCCGCTCCCGTACCCACGCGGCGATGAACGTATCCGCGTTCCCCGTCCGAAACCTTGCTCCCGCCGTGATCTTTGGCGCCCCTGCCCGCACCGGCTTCACGGCTTGACGCGATTTTTTTGTCTAACACGATGTTAGACATGAAGAGCGCCAGCATCCGCACCGTGCAGCATCAACTCGCCGCGATGATCGCCGAGGTCGAAACGCGCGGCGAAATTGTGATCACGCGGCATGGTCGTCCGGTGGCCCGTCTGGCTCCGGTTGCCCCGGACAATAGCTCGCCCGCAGCGGCCGGTTCTCCCGCCGCCATCCGCAGCTATTGGCGCCGCCGCCCGCTCCCGCCCGCCGTGCAATCGACCGTCACGCACGACGAACTCGTCGCGGACAGTCGCGGTCCGGTATGAATGCGACGGCCTACGCCGACACCAGCCTGCTGGCCTCGCTCTACCTGGCCGATGCCAATACCCCGGCGGCGCTGGCGGCCGTCTCCGCCGCCGGCGCGCCGCTCCTGTTGACCTCGTGGCAGCAGTTCGAATTGGAAAACGCATTCCAACTTCGCCTGGCTCGCCGAGAATCCACCCGCGCCGACCTTGCCAGTGCCGAGGCCCATCTTATCCAGGATATTTCTGCCGGCATGGTCGCCGTCGTTGCTCTGCCCGTGGCGTCCGTCCTGCCGATCGCCCGTCAGCTGACCGCGCGCCATACGGCCCTCGTCGGCACCCGGGCCTTCGACATTTTCCACGTCGCCGCCGCGCTTCAGCTCAAAGCGACCCGCTTTCTCACGTTGAACACCCGCCAGCGCGCGCTCGCCCGCGCCGCCGGCTTGCGCACCACGTAGTTCGACCCGCGCCACCACTCGACCCCACATCCCTTTACCCGTCCTTCCAGCGCTGCTCCTTCCCATGTCCGCCTTCTCCGACCCCCTCCGCGCCGCCCGCGAAAACTCCGGCGTCCTCAAGTGCCCGTTCCACGGCGAGGACATCACCATGATCCTCCGCCACGCGGACGTGCGCCAGGCCGCGAAGGACTGGCAGACCTTCAGCTCCGACGCCCCCTTCCGCGTGCCGATTCCTTCCGAGGAAGCCGTACGTTCCATGCGCCAGCTGCCCATCGAAACCAACCCGCCCGAACACGGCGACTACCGCGCCATCGTCGAACCCTTCTTCGCCCGCGCCAAGGATCCCGCCGTCATCGCCCAGGTCGAGGCCTTGATCGACGGTCTCCTCTCCGCGGCCCTCACCCGCGATTCCGTCGAGATCGTCCACGAGTTCGCCCTGCCCGTGCAGTCCCGCGCCCTCACCTATCTGCTCAACGTGCCGGCCGCCGAGGGGGAAATCTGGATCGGCTGGGGCATCCACGTGTTCAAAGTCACCGGCGGCGAATTCAAAACCGGCAACGTGCTCGAAGACTACCTCCGGCAAAAATTCGACGCCGCCCAGGCCAACCCCGGCCCGGATTTTTTCAGCGCGCTCACCCAGGCCACCTATCGCGGCCGCCCGCTCACGCGCGACGAGATGATGGGCTTCGCCAACCTCGCCTTCGCCGGCGGCCGCGACACGATCATCCACACCATCTCCTGCGCCCTCGGCCATCTCGCCGAACACCCGGAAGCCCTCGACTATCTCCGCGCCGACCCCAGGCGCATCACGCTCGCCAGCGAAGAATTTTTCCGCGTCTTCATGCCGCTGAATCATATCGGCCGCGTCTGCCCGGCCGACACCGACGTCCACGGCATTCCCGTCCAAGCCGGCGAACGCATCTCCCTCGCCTGGGCCTCCGCGAATTTCGACGCAACCGTCTTCCCCGCGCCTCACGACGTGCGCCTCGACCGGAAGCCAAACCCCCACCTCTCCTTCGGTTTCGGCCCCCACCTCTGCCTCGGCGCCCCCCACGCCCGCCTCATCCTCCGTACCCTCCTCCGCCTCTGCTGCGAACGCGTGCAACGCATCGCGATCCTCCACGCCACCACCCACGTCGAACACGAAGCCACCTTCGACCGCACCCTCGGCTACGACGCGCTTACCGTGAAGCTGACGCCGCGCTGAGCGCCCGCCGCCCCCACGCCCATTTCCGCGCTCGTCGCGCAACCCACGAGCGCTTTCACCGTCAATTCCGCCGACCCGTCCCACTCCCCCCTCCCCATGCCTAACCGCTGCCTCTTCCGTCTCGCGTGTGTCCTCTCACTCTTCGCCCCGCTCCTCGCCCGGGCCGCCACCCAACCCAACATCGTCATCTTCTATGCCGACGACCTCGGTTACGGTGAACTCGGCTGTCAGGGCTACACCCAGGACATCCCGACCCCGCACATCGATTCCCTCGCCAAGAACGGCCTCCGCTTCACCCACGGCTACGTCGCCGCGACGTATTGCAGCCCCTCGCGCGCCGGCCTCATGACGGGCCGCTACCCCACCCGCTTCGGCCACGAGTTCAACTCCACCGCCAACACCGTCGGCCTCCGCCGCGATCAAACCACGATGGCCACGCGCCTGAAGGCACTCGGCTACGCCACCGCCGCCGTCGGCAAATGGCACCTCGGCAATCAACCCGAAAACCGCCCGACCCAACGCGGCTTCGATGAATTCTACGGCACCCTCAACAACACGCCGTTTTTCCACCCCACCAACTTCATCG
Source organism: Opitutaceae bacterium (assembly GCA_044358025.1). Classification (GTDB taxonomy): domain Bacteria; phylum Verrucomicrobiota; class Verrucomicrobiia; order Opitutales; family Opitutaceae; genus GAS368. The sequence continues at coordinate 7,008 of JBIKOK010000238.1, read as the reverse complement.
ACTCGCGGGTCTCCAACGACGTGCAAACCGTGACCGATCCGAATTTCTACACCACCGACGCCTATGCCGACCGCTCGATCGACTGGATCGAGCGAAACAAAAACAAACCCTGGTTCCTCTATCTGCCGTTCAACGCCCAGCACGCACCATTGCAGGCCCCGAAGAAATACCTCGAGCGCTTCCCGAAAATCACCGACGAGAAACGCCAGCTCTTCGCCGCGATGATGGCCTCGATGGACGACGCCATCGGCCGCGTGATGGGCAAAATCCGCACGCTCGGCCAGGAGGAAAACACGCTCGTCTTCTTTATCGCCGACAACGGCGGCCCCACCCAGAGCACCACCTCGCACAACGGCCCGCTCCGCGGCTTCAAGATGACCACCTTCGAGGGTGGCCCGCGCGTCCCTTACCTTGCCCAGTGGAAAGGCAAAATTCCGGCCGGAAAAACGTATGACCTTCCGGTGATGAACCTCGACGTCCTCCCCACCGCCATCATCGCCGCCGGCGGCAAACCCGAAGCCTCCTGGCAACTCGATGGCGTCGATCTGATGCCCTACCTGACCGGCGCCAAGACCTCACGGCCGCACCAAACCCTCTACTGGCGCTACGGCCCGCAATGGGCGATCCGCGATGGCGAAATGAAACTCGTTGTCTCCAAAGGCGGCAGCGGCTCACCCGAGCTCTACAACCTCGCCGCCGATATCGGTGAATCAAAGGACCTCGCCGCCGCCCAACCCGCGAAAGTGAAAGAGCTGCAGGCGATGTGGGAGAAATGGAGCGCCGAACAAGCCCCCGCCAGCGCCCCCGACTCCGGCAGCGGCGCCACGAAAAAGAACAAAAAGAAAAAGGGGAACTGAGCGGGACGGCGTGCCCGCCACCGTTCACCACTCCGCCAGTGCCCGCACCGTCGGAGCACTCCGCCGCTCGTCCCGTGGCACGAGTTGCACCACGATGCGCTGCGCGCCACCCGCACCCACCGCCACCTCGAAGCCCACCATCCGCGTGCCCGGATTCGGCGCATCGGTCGCCGCCGGCGGCGGATCGGTCGGATAGAGTTTCACCACCGCACCCGCCGGCTCCAGCACGCGGAAGCCCAACGTCTTTCCCTCCTGCGTCAGCACCGCATGCCCCGCACCGTCGATCGTCACCTCGGCCCGCGTGACCATCGCCCAGCGCACGCTCGCCGTTTTTCCCAGCGCCATGATCTCGTCCTGCACGACCACCGAACGATCCTCGTGCAACACCACGCCGCGCCGCGCACGCGCGAGTTGTCCTTGGTAAATGCTGTCCAGGTTCACCACCGTGCGCCCGATCTTCGCGAGCACGATCGGCGCTTTGCCGTCGTAGCGTTGCGGCTGCCCGTCGACCATCAGGACGCTGTGCGCCGACGTGCCGAGGCGGAAAATTTTCCACCGGTCCGCGTCCTGCCCTTTGCCCCAGAGGTTGATCCCCTGCGACTCGATCGAATGGTAATCCTGCATGCCGAGATCGTCCGCCCACCGCACGCCGTCGGCGTCCATCACAAACGCCCCGATGTCCATGTGCGCATGACTCGCCGACGGTGTGCCGCCCTTGATCGCTACATAACTCGCGTCCGCCGTCCACGCGCTGCGGTGAAACGCCACCGGCGTGACGCCCTGCGCCGACCATGAGAGCGCCCGCGGCGCCGACGGCTTTTCCTGCGTAGGCGACATCCACAGCATCAGCATCGGGTCCGTGCGGTCGCGCCCGCTGCGGCTCGATTTCTTCGCCGTCGCCGCGATCTTCGGCCACTCGTTCCAGAGGAGATACGGTTCCTTCCGCTGCGCCGCGAACCAGAACATCGCCGCCGCCACACCCGGCCCACCGCGCCCGCAATCGGAATAGTTAAAGTAATAACCCGACGGCCCCGTCACGTGCAGCGAGTAATCCGCCGTCGCCAGAAACCCCGGCTGCTGCGTGAGCCCGAAGTCCGTCCCGAGCACCGACTGCAGCGCCGCGATCAGCAGCACGTTAAACGTCGTGCCGTAGCCCCAGTAGCCCGGGCCTTCCGGATACGCCCCGTCGGGACTGAACTCGTGCATCGAGATCGGCACCGTGTTCACCGCGCGCGCGATCAACTCCGCCGCCAGCGCCGCGTCCGTCTCCGCCACGGCCAGCGCGCCAATCGTGATGCCCCCGTTGCACACCGGGTTCCAATTGTTCGTCGCCTTCGTCCACGAACTCGTCGTCTGGCTGGTCTTCAGCCCCTTCACCAGAATCGCCTCCCGGAGCGTGCGCCGCGTCGGCTCATCGAGCGCGTCGTAGCACCAGTCATAGCCGATCCCCACCGCCGCCGTCATCTCGCCGACATCCAGAAAGTGTTTCGGATTCCAGTCCGTAAACGCCGCCACCGCGAGCAACTCCGCCCGCGCGCGCTCCAGATATTTTTTCTCGCCCGTCAACCGCCACGCGAGTCCGAGATGCATCACGCGCGAGAGCGCCGTGCGCGATTTGTCGAGCAACCGCCGCCCGATCAACACGCGCTCCACCGGTTTCGACGCCAGTTGCCGGTCCGCTTCCGCCAGCAGCCCCGCCTGCAAATTTTTCCAAACGGGATCGCTCGCCACCCGCTGCTTGATTGCCGCCTCGCCGCCCGCGGGGAGAAACAATCGCGGATGCGTTGCCGGGATCTCGCTCACCCGTCGCGCGACTTCGGCCGTTTCGACCGCGGCGCCGGCTACACCACTCAACCCGACCCATCCGACCAACGACGCGACCCAGCCAAAACGAAGTGCGGTGATCATTTGCGGCAAGACGCTCGCCCGCAGGTTACGGCTACGTCGTCCGCCGACCATAAGCCCGGCCACCACCGACCGCGGCGTGCGCTTCTTCGCCTCCGCACGTCCGCTCTGGCCAACGGCCCGTTCTCCGCCACGCTCCCGCTACCCTTACCCATGAAAACCCGCCGCCACTTCCTCGCCGGTCTCTCCACCGCCGCCGCCGCCACCTGGCTCCAACCGCTGCGCGCCGCCGCCGACCCGAAGAAGGACACGATCGTCGGCCACGGAAAATTCCGCTACCGCGTCATCAAAGACTGGGTCGCCCCCGGCCAGGGCCGCCACCACCCGATCCTTAACTGCCACGAAATGGTCCAGGTCGCCGACGGCCGCCTCTTCATGATCGGCGACCACCCGACGAACCAGCTGCTCGTGTTCAAACCCGACGGCACGATCCTCACTTCGTTGGGCCACGTCTGGCCCGGCGGCCACGGCCTCACCCTTGCCCGCGAAAACGGCGCCGAGTTTCTCCTCGTCTGCGATTCCGGCCTCTGGAAATCCGGCAACGGCGGCTACCGCCAAACCGGCCGCGTCACCAAAATCGACCTCACCGGCCGTGAGCTCTTCAGTATCAGCCATCCCATGTCGGTCGGTGCCTACGAGCCGAAGATGCTGTTCAACCCCACCGAGACCGCCGTCGCACCCAACGGCGACATCTACGTCGTCGACGGCTACGGCTCCAACTTCGTCCTCCGCTACGATCACCACGGAAAATTCATCGCCCGCTTCGGCGGCAAGGACGGCGTCCCGGAAAACGAACGCCTCAACAACGCCCACGGCATCGCCGTCGATCTGCGCGCCGGCCCCGATAAAGCGACCCTCCTCGTCACCTCGCGCGCCGACCTCTGCTTCCGCCGCTTCACCCTCGACGGAAAATACCTCGAGACGCTGCCCGTCCCCGGCTGCATGGTCTGCCGCCCCGTGATTTCCGGCCAGGAACTCTACGCGGGCGTCTGCTGGTCGAAAGATCCCGTCGCCAGCAAACTCCCCAACAACCCCTCCGGCTTCACCGTCATCCTCGACGCCGCGGGCAAAGTCATCAGCGCCCCCGGCGGCACCGCGCCCACCTACGTCGACGGGAAACTCACGCCGCTCAACCGCGACCAACCCATCATCGACCACGGCCACGACGTCTGCGTCCTCGCCAACGGCGACGTGATCGTCTGCCAGTGGAACGCCTACCAGTCCTACCCGCTGAAGCTCGAGCGATTGGCCTGACGCGAGCCTGGTCGCCGCGCGCGTGAGCGCGCGGTCATTCCCTCGCGCAGCCCCCAGCTAGATCCGGTAGCCGCGCGCGTAAGCGTGCGGTCAGCGCCGCACCTCAACACCCCCACGCTTCACCGATCAGGCGAAGCCCGCACCCGTTCATCCGCCCTCACGCCCTCCGATAAATGAGCGCAGATTAGCGGTGCACCCCCTCGCCCCTTGTCTCCGCCACCTCCATCACCGGGCGCATCTCACTTTCGGACAAGAGCCGTCCGAGCTGGGCCGGCCGCTCCGCGGGCGGCGGATCGAAGGTCGTGGCGTGACTTGCTGAGCCGCGCGCGGAGCGCACGGCCCACCCGGAGACACCGGGCGCTGCAAGAAACGGGGATGCACCCTCCATCACCTCGCTTCCGTTCTCTGCGTCGTCCCGCGCCAAATACAGGCTTGCTCCTCTCTCGCCCCACCCAAACGTCCGCCCCGTGGATTCGCCCCCCTCCGACCAGACGCAGTGGTTCGCCACTGAGCTCGCGCCCCACGAGCCCGCCCTCCGCGCCTACCTCCGCGGTCTCGTCCCCCCCTCCGACATCGACGACCTCGTGCAGGAAACCTACGCCCGCCTCCTCCGCGCTCGCGAACGCGGCCCCGTCGAGCATCCGCGCGGCCTCCTCTTCGCCACCGCCCGCAACGCCGCCCGCGACGTCTTTCGCCGCCGCACCGCCGCCCACACGATTCCGATAACGGATTTCGTCGCCTCGCGCGTCTTCGACTCCGCGCCCAACGCCGCCGAGACCGCCAGCCGCCAGCAGGAGACCGACCTCCTCGCCGCCGCGATTGCCGAGCTCCCACCGCGCTGCCGCGAAATCCTCGTCCTCCGCAAATTTGAAAACCTCGCCCACCGCGAAATCGCCCAAAAACTCGGCCTCTCCGTGCACACCGTCGAAGCCCAGCTCACCAAGGCACTCCACCGCTGCGAGGAGTTCTTCGCCCGCCACGGCCTGCCCTGAAACCTGCATCCCGTAGCACGGAGCTTCAGCCCGTGCTGCTCGCCCTCGCCGCGGGCTAAAGCACGCGCTACGCCCACACCTCGGCCCACCGCACACCTTACTTCTTTCGCCACGCCACGCCCGCTCCATGAATTCGCCCCCGCGCCCTTCCGACGAGTCCGCCCTCCGCGCCACCGCCGCGCAGTGGACGATCCGTCGCGACCGCGGTCTCTCCGCGACTGAGTCCATCGACTACGAACTCTGGCTCGCCGTCGATCCGCGCCACGCCGCCGCGCTGCAGCGCTCCGCCGCCGCGTGGTCCCTCCTCGACCGCCTGCCCGAATCCGCCGCCGCCCCCGTCCTCGCTGCCGCCACGCGCCGCCGCTCCTTCTGGCGCCGCTCGGTCGTCCTCACCTCGCTCGCTGCGGCCGCCGCCTTCGCGCTCATCGCGGTCCACCTCACCCGCCCGCCCACCGCCGAGCCCTCCGCGTCCGTCGCAAACTCATCCTCCCCCGCCGCGCCACGCCAACTCACCCTCTCGGACGGCACCGTCGTCCAACTCAACACCGGTGGCGAAGTGATCGAGCAGTTCACCGCCGCCGAGCGCCGCGTGCTGCTCGCCCGCGGCGAAGCCCATTTCGCCGTCACCAAAAATCCCGCCCGCCCCTTCGTCGTCCGCGCCGGCAACGTCGATTTCCGCGCCATCGGCACCGCCTTCAACGTCAATCTCCAGTCCGCCGTCGTCGACGTGCTCGTCACGGAAGGCAAAGTCGGGGTGGAGCGCGTTGACCCCAACGCGCTTCAGCGTCTTGCGGTCAAGCCGCTCCACCTCGTGGCCCACGAGCGCGCCGTCGTCGCCCTCGCTCCCGCCTCGCCCGCCTCACTCCTCTCCCCAGCGACCTCCTCGGTCGTCGTGACCACCGCCTCCGCCGACGAAATTTCCCGCACCCTCGCCTGGCAGGCCCCGCTCCTGCGCCTCGGCGGCTCGACGCTCGCCGAACTCGTCCTCGAATTCCAACGCCGCTCCGGCCAGCGCGTCATCCTCGCCGATCCCGCCCTCGCGTCGCTCCGCGTCGGCGGCCGTTTCCGCGCCGACGACCTTGCGGGCTTCACCCACCTGCTCGCCTCGACCCTCGACCTCGAAGTCGACCGCGCCGCCGACGGCACGCTCGTGCTGCGGAAAAAAAATTCAAAATCGCGATAGCGGGATTGCGCGATCGCCGCGTCTTCCCCGCGCCTTCGGCTTCACGGCCGATGGGAAACCCCCATCCATGTTACCCCTCAACCGCCCGGTCGGCTGGCTTCACCGCTTCCTCCTGACGCTCACGCTGATCCTCTTGTTCGCGCGGCCTCCGCTCCACCTCCGTGGCGCGGAAGCAGCCCGACGCCCGTTCGCCATTCCGGCGGCGGCCGCCGAAGTGACGCTGGAGACGTTTTCCGATCAGGCCGGCGCCCAACTCGTCGATCTGATCGATGACGCGCGCGGGGGATGACCCATCCCGTGCGGGGCAATTTCGCGATCCCCGAAGCGCTCGCACGACGGGTCGCCCGCACCGCGCTGAGGGTTGACCTTGAGGAAAAAACCGGGCTTTCGTCGACCGTCGCGAATCCACGTCGCGCAAAATAACGGAAGCGCCGAAACCGACTACCCAAGCAAAGCCCCACGCCATGAAGACCTCACCCCGCACGCTGATCGCCGCCTTGACCGGCATTTTGCTCGCACCGCAACTCGCCGCACAAAACGCGGCCGCCGCCAATCCCTCGCCGCCGAAGCCGGAATCGGTGATCGAGCTTTCCCCGTTCGTCACGACGGCCGCCGCGGACCGTGGCTACGCCGCCACCTCCTCGCTCGCCGGCACGCGCATCCGCACCGATCTGAGAGACATCGCGAATTCGATCTCCGTCGTCACCTCCGACTTCATGAAGGACGTGAACGCGACCGACAGCGCGAGCCTCCTCGTGTACACGGCCAACACCGAGACCGCCGGCTCCGGCGGCAACTACTCCGGCAGCGCCCTCAG